>NZ_JBVVQB010000006.1:0-151128 GCF_055811775.1 Mesorhizobium sp. WSM4844
TATACGCGGTTCCGCTGCTGACTTTTGTAATGTCAATCTGTGTATAACATTCTGCGCGGCCCCCTCGAAATCACGCTAATTTTTGCCTTTTCGGTGGGCGGCGGGGGGTTTTTTTCCACCCCGGGGCGC
The DNA here is from genome assembly GCF_055811775.1 of Mesorhizobium sp. WSM4844. Lineage (NCBI taxonomy): Bacteria > Pseudomonadati > Pseudomonadota > Alphaproteobacteria > Hyphomicrobiales > Phyllobacteriaceae > Mesorhizobium > Mesorhizobium sp. WSM4844. Next base: position 130 of record NZ_JBVVQB010000006.1, read on the forward strand.
TAGTCGTGGATCACTTGATATCGGTGACCGTGATGCGCCCGTTGACGCGGTCGGCTGCAAACTCGATTGCCTGACCCGCCTTGACCTTCTCGATCATGCCGTCCTCCGCGACGACGAACACCATCGTCATCGCTGGCATGTCGAGATTGGTCAGCGGCTCATGCTTGATCGTCAGCTTTTTCTGCTTGGCGTCGACTTTGACGACTTCGCCTTTCACGTATTCCTGTGCGAACGCGCTCCCGCCGATGGCGAGCGCGAGCGCGAGGGTCGAGAATGCTCTTATCAATATCTTCATGACTGCTTCCTTTGCGATTTGGGGGTTAGTGGGCGACGGTGATATCGCCCTTCATGCCGGAATCGTAGTGACCCGGGATCAGGCAGGCGAAGCCGAATTCGCCGGCGTTGGCGAACGTCCAGATGATCTCGCCTCTGGCGCCGGGCGCCAGCCGGATCGAATTGGGATCGGCGTGCTCCATCTCGGGGAATTTCTCCATCAGCGCCTTGTGCTCCATGATCCCGTCATGGACGTCCATGACGAATTCGTGGTCGACTTGGCCCTTGTTGACGAACTCCAGGCGAACGGTCTCGCCCTTCTTCACCTTGAGCACGGCCGGCTGGAACAACATTTTTCCGTCGTCCTTCTCCGACATTGAGATGTTGATGGTCCGCTTTGCCTTGCCAGCCTCGCCAAGGCTGCCGATCGGCATCGTGGCGGCTTTGTCGCCATGGCCTCCAGCGTGGGTTCCACCGGCAAGAGCTGCTCCCGAACTGACCGCCATCAAAACGGTCGCTGCGATTATATGTTTCATGCTGCACTTTCTCTCATGGTTGAGGTTGAGGGGTTTCGGTTCTCATCCCTGTTTGCCGTGACCGCCGTGCGCTGCCGGGGCCATCGTTTTTGCGTCGCCTGATTTCGTCGGAGCGGGGACATCCCCCTTCCACTCATAAGCCACGGTTCCCTCCGGGTGCTGGTACCAGCCCGGATCGGCATAATCGTTCGAGGCGAGGCCCTCGCGAACCTTCACGACCGAGAACATGCCGCCCATCTCGATGGCGCCGAATTGGCCCCAGCCGGTCATCATCGGGATCGTGTTGTCGGGAAGCGGCATCTCCATCTCGCCCATGTCGGCCATGCCGCGGTCACCCATGGCCATGTAATCGGGCTGGACCCGGCGGATTTTGTCGGTGACTTTTGAGTTGTCGACGCCGATGTACGTGGGCACGTCGTGGCCCATCGCGTTCATTGTGTGGTGCGACTTATGGCAATGGATTGCCCAGTCGCCCTCATATTTGGCTTCGAACTCATATGCCCGCATGGCGCCGACGGGGATGTCGATCGACACCTCCGGCCACCGCGCCTCCGGCCGGACCCAGCCGCCATCGGTGCAGGTCACCTCGAAATCGTAGCCATGCATGTGGATCGGATGATTGGTCATGGTCAGGTTGCCCACCCGGACCCTGACCCGGTCGTTTTTCGCCACTGGAAGATGGCTGATCCCCGGAAAGACGCGGCTGTTCCATGCCCAGAGGTTGAAATCCGTCATCTCCATGATGCGCGGGACGTACGACCCCGGTTCGATGTCGAAGGCGTTCAGCAGGAACACGAAATCGCGGTCCACGCGCATGAATTTCGGATCTTTGGGATGAATGACGAAGAAGCCCATCATGCCCATGGCCATCTGGACCATTTCGTCGGCGTGCGGGTGATACATGAATGTGCCGCTCTTCACGAGGTCGAACTCGTAGACGAAGGTCTTGCCGGGCGGGATGCCGGGCTGGGTAAGACCTGTCACGCCGTCCATGCCGTTGGGCAGGATCATGCCGTGCCAGTGGATCGTCGTGTGCTCCGGCAGGTTGTTTGTTACAAAGATACGGACTCGATCGCCCTCGACCGCCTCTATGGTCGGGCCGGGAGATTGGCCGTTGTAGCCCCAGAGATAGGCAGTCATGCCGGGCGACATCTCGCGCTCGACCGGCTCGGCCACGAGATGGAACTCCTTCACGCCGTTGTTCATGCGATGCGGAAGGGTCCAGCCGTTGAGCGTCACGACCGGCTGGTAGTCCGGTCCGCTCGTCGGGAAGATCGGAGGCTGCATGTCGGGGGACTCCATGATTGGAGCGTCGGGCAGCCCCATCGCCGACGTTTTGGTCCATGCGGTGGCGCCGGCGAGCAGGGCTCCCGCGCCTAGCAACTGACGTCTTGAAAGCATTTTCTTCTCCTTGAGGTTCAGTGGCCTTCGGCGCCCGCTTCGGCTGCTGCCGGTGCGTCGCCGCCGCCGGGCGAGCCTGCGCCGCCACCGTGGATGGCGGTCCCGAGATTGACGTCGGCCAGCCAGAAGTTGCGCTTGGCGTTGAGGGAAAGCATGATCGAGCTGATTTTCGCGCGTGTGTCCGCCAGCAGCTCGAACGTGTTGGTGATCATACCGTTGTAGGTGAGGAGCGACTCCGCCTCGATCTTTGTTCGCAGCGGCACGACATTGTTCCGATAGTGCCGGGCAATGTCATAAGTCGAACGGTAGGCGTCATAGGCGGATCTGGCCTCCGACCGGATGTTGACCGCCTTTTCGGCCATCCGATTTGCGGCTTGCATGTAACCAAGCTCGGCCTTGCGCATGCGTGCCTCGCCGGTGTCAAAAATCGGAATGACGAACTCGAGCTCGAGAGTGGGTGAGACACTCGTTTCCGTCACACCCTCCTCCGACTCCTCGCGTTCCACCTCCACACCGGAAAGTAACTCCAGATCGCTGACGTAGCGCGTCGCCTCGGTCAGACCGTAGGATTTCGCCAGCGCTTCCAGCTCTAGTTTCGCGATCTCAAGGTCGACGCGATTTCTTAGCGCCTCCGCCTCGATTGCGCGTTTGGCCTTGGCGCCTTTGGGCAAGGCTGGAAGCATGTTGGGGACTGAGTAATCGACGTCCGGTCCCCATAGACCCATCAGCCGGGTGAGCTCTTCCTTGGCGGTGCGGGCGGCGAGCCGCGCCTCCGCCGCCTGACCGGTGATCTCGGCATAGAAGACGTGTTCGCGGGCTTGGCCGGTCTTTGTGAAGGCGCCCGTCTCTCCAAGTTTTTGAGCGAGTTCGGAGGCAGAATCGGCGGCGGCTTGCGCCTTGATCAGATAGGAAACGCTCTCCCAGGCCGAGACGGCGTTGATCCAGGCCCGCCGCGTGTCCGCGGCCAGTCGTAACGTTTCTTCGGCGGCGCGGAGCTGGGCCTGACGAAAACGTGCATCCGCGACTGCGATGCGCCGCCTGTGAGTCGCCAGCGCAAGGATGTTGCTGACCACCGCTCCTTCAATCGTCCGCACAGGATCGACGCCGATCATGCCGATCGAGATCGTCGGATTGACGAGCATCGATTCCTGCCACATGTCGGCCGCCGACAGGCCGATCTCGGCGTAGGCGGCCTGCAGGCCCTTGTTGTTGAGCAAGGCGACCTGCACCGCGGTGTCTGGACCGATTGTTTTCTTCTGGACGAGGCTTTTCACGCGCTCTGAAACCGTCCGCGCTTCCTCGCTGGATTGCACCCAGACGGTTTTCTTGCCGGTCACGGATTCGGCACGTGCCGCGACTGTCGTGAAACCAGCCATGGGGGCTGAGATGCCATCAAGGGGCCCGCTTGTCGTGCATCCGGCAGCGATCAGCGGGATGGTTACCACCGCAGCCATGGTGAGGAGCCGGCGCTTCATGATCCGGCTCCCGGGTTCGCAGGGGAGCGTTTTTCATTGAGACGCCGCCAATTCTGCGGATCCACTGGCTCCCGGTGGCGATAGTCGACGACGACCGGATGGTAGTGCGCATCACGGACGCCCATTGCCGGATCGGCCGGATTGAAGGCGGGAAGGATGTCCGGGGGCGTGGTCGCCGCACATCCGGCAACTAACAGCGATGCGAGCATCGCGGAGCTTGCGATTTTCATTGTAGACCTGAAGCATGACGTATGCGTTTGGCCGCGCGGGAACGGATTCCCGACGCTGCGCGAACACCCCGAAAGGGCGCGTCAGTTCAGATGTTTGGGGGGCCTTATGAGCGCAGTGTATTCGCCAAGCGGTAAGGTGACGTCAACGCCGGGCGCAAAGCAGCGGGAGACAACATGCTCCAAGTCAGGGCAGTCGACCGGCACCGCATTTGCCGGCGCGCAATGGACTTCACAGCTCTTGTCGGTGGATTGCTTGGCGCCGTCGTGATGATGGTCCGACGTATCCGCGTCGTCCGCCGTGGCGCCGTGATGGCCCATGTCGTGTGCAGATGTCTCGTCTTGGAGATGCATCCCGGGCTGAAGATCCGTCCCAGCGTGAAAACCCGTGGCGTTGGCGGTGGCAAACAGACCAGGCTGAAGAGCCGACATGACCAGGAATACGACCGCCAGCATTGCTCGGAGCGGTATGTTTCCCAAGATCGAGATTCGACCAACATTCGTCATCGTGCCCTTGGGACAATCGTTCGTCTGATTTGTCAAGTTCGCGTGCGTAAGGTTTGTTGCAACGCAACCAAAAGTGAACGCCACTGCCTGCTGCGACGCGTCTGCATTTCGATTTCACATCAGACTCAGCACCGTTCCGGCGACAACCAGATAACGCGAAACCTTCGCCAGGGCGACGATCGCGACGAAGCTCCATAGCGGCTCGCGCAAAGCTCCAGCGACCACGGTCAGTGGGTCACCGACGATCGGCATCCAGCTTAACAAGAGCGACCATCTTCCATAGCGGTGATACCAGTTCGTGGCGCGGTTGAGCGTCGCGGGACGCAGCGGAAACCAGGGCCTGTCCCGGAAGCGTTCGATCCCTCGACCAAGACCCCAGTTCACCACAGAGCCCAGGACGTTGCCCAGGCTGGCGACAAGAACCAGCATTGCGGGCGAGAAGGAATCCATGGCGAGGAGCCCTGCAAGGGCGGCCTCCGACTGCGCCGGGAGGATGGTCGCCGCAGCGAAGGCAATAGCAAACAGGCCGCCGTAGATGGCAAGGATATCCATCTACGTTTCGCCTTGCGGAGCGGGCTTCAGGGTTGCACATCGATTACGACCATCAGTCCGCCACCGCCCTTCTCTTCGACATTGTTGTTGGTCGTATGATGCCCGATATGGCAATGGATCAGCCATTTGCCGGGCCGACGTGCCTGCCAGACGACATCGTAGCGTTGCCCTGGTCCGACGTTGACTGTGTCGGCAAGGAATCGTGCCGACTCCGGGATAGTCTCGCCGTCGCGGGCGACAATTTCGAATGGACCGCCGTGAATGTGCATCGGGTGGATAAACCCATTATTGGTGCCGATGAAGCGCACTTTCAGAGTTTCGCCGACCTTCATCCTGATCGTGTCCGTCGAAGGATAGGAGCGGCCGTTGATGGTGAAATAATTCGGCTGCCCGCCGTCCATCGGCATCGACGGAAAAGTCAGGCCCTCCCGCATCAGCCATTCCTGAAGCTGGATAACATAGTCGTAGTCTGCCCCAATCTCGTCCTGGGGATTGGCGGGATCGATGATGAGTGCGCCGTAGAGTCCGAGCGCCTGCTGGCGATCGACATGGTCATGCGAGTGATAGAAGTGGGTTCCCGATTGGCCTGCCGTAAATTCGTATCGGTAGCTGCCGCCGGGCGGGATCGGCTCCTGCGTGATCTCGGCCGGGCCGTCCATTTCGTTCGGCAGGATCAACCCGTGCCAATGGATGGTCGTACTCTCCGGCAGCCGGTTCGTCACATTGATGCGCACCCGGTCGCCTTGCCGGATATGCAGCCGCGGGCCGGGGACCTGCCCGTTGATCGCATAGGCGTCGACTTTCACGTCCGCCAGGATCGCCCAGCGGATGACCGAGGTTTCCAGGTCGAACACCTTTACCCCGTTCTCCATCCTGGCTTCCAGTTCCCGGTCGCCGCGAACTTCCAGGCCATGGCTGGCCGTGATCAGGCGAGGATGCACGGCGGCCATGTCCAGCATCGCTGCAGCCGGCGTGTCGCGGTCCATGATCATGCCGGGCGGCATAATGGCGCCGCCTACGTCTCGCGCGCTGAGGGCGAGGTTCACCCAATTGGCTGGAGCGATCATACCGAGCGCCAGCGCGAGTACGGACACGCCGCCGAAGGCCGCGAGTTGCGGCACAGTTGCATCCGGTTCCATACCGTCGTGACCGCCATGCGAACCACGCGACCCTCCTCCCCCATCGCCATGGGAGGAGCCATGGCCGGATCCATGATGGCCAGGCCCGGGATTGCCGCCTGGGTTGGCATGTCTGGGCTTGGCATGTTCATCGAGGCGCGCGTAAGCGTGGTGCCCCACCATCCCGGCTTTCGCGCCGCTATGTGCGTGCTCGCGCCTGCCTTCCCTTGCCTTGTCGAACTCCGGTTCGCGTTCGGTCATCAGCCCGTGCTTCAGTCCACGGGCCACCATCCATACGTTGGCGGGATATGCGGTGACGAATCCAACGATCACGCCGAACGACATCACGCCCCAGAACAGGAGCTCGGTCGGTTCCATGGCCCGCATGTCGCTGCCCATCATCAGGAAGCTCATGATCGGCGCCATGCCCGCCATCATGAAATTCATGCTGATGAATTCCGGCATGAAGCTCTTGCGGACATTCTCCCAGTAGGTGCCGCCCATCATCGATTTCATGAACAGCGACTGGAAGATGAATAGGCCGAATGCGAAACCGGCAACGTACTCGACAACAAGATCGATCCACATCGGCAGCCCGAGAGCGGCGGTGATTGCCGCAGCAAGGATGATGCCGGTGGCGTCTCCGGCGACGCAGTGGATCGTCGAGCCGACGCCTTGCTTCCAGAGCGGTTTGGTGAACGCCTCATGTTCGCCTGGCCGAGGCTCCTTGTCGGCCAGCACGTAGATCAGCATCCCCAGCGGCCCCATATAAAGCGTGACCAGGATGAAACCCCATTTCATCACCACGGGTTCGGGGTTGTTGCTGAACTGGTCCCACGCAACATAGGCCGTGCTCAGGCCCGCCAGAACGAACCAGACTGCGAGGAAGTAGTCGACGGGCTGTACGAACATTGCAGGATTCCTGTCGATTGTCGTCAATGTCACCTAGTCCGGCATCGGGTGAAGTCGATGCCTTGCCTACTGCCGTTTCTCCCTGAACTTGGCGTGGCAGTTCGTGCAGTTCTGCAGCATCAGATGGAATACGTGTTCGGCTGGGATCTTCGAAGCATCGGAATCGGCCGCGCCGCCAGCCCGTTTTCCGAGCAGGGTGCTGCCCATTGCCATTCCGGGTTTCATCCTCATGGCTTCCGTAATGCCTTCGGGCGCATCGTCAGCCGCATCTGACAGCGCCGCAGCCAGGCTTTCGAGATGACGAGCGAGCGCGGCGAATTCTTCTTGGGACTGACCGATATCCGCCTTAGCGGCCGAGGGTTCACCAAGCGAGTCCGCTGGAAATGCGTCTACCATGGCACTTCCGGACCGGCGGCGAATGGTTTCGGTTGCCGCCTTGAAGGCTGCGGCATCGTAGGCCACCTTGCCGGCAAAAATCTCGGAGATGGTCTTGGCGGCGCTCGCCATCGCCTTCATCGACGCTTGGCGCTCGGCGACGACTGGGGCGACGGCTGTCTTCGGGAGCGCCGTCCCGGCGGCGATCCCGGCGATGACAAGGACTGCTGCAATGATGGGGACGCGCCTCACTGAACCGTGCCGCGTCCAGCAAGCCCGTCGATGATCGGGCAATCAGGTCGGTCATCGCCGTTGCAATGGTCGGCCAGATGCCGAAGCATGTCCCGCAGCCCGGCGAGTTCCGCAAGTTTCCGGTCGATTTCGGCGAGCTTGGCTTCTGCTATGGCCTTCACATCCGCGCTTTCGCGCTCCTTGTCGCCGTAGAGCGAAAGGAGCTGCCGGCATTCCTCGACCGAGAAGCCTAGGCTGCGTGATCGCTGCAGGAAGCGCAGGCGATGCACGTCGGCCATCGAATAGTCCCTGTACCCGTTGTCGGCGCGATCAGGCCTGAGAAGACCGATGTCTTCGTAGTATCGGATGGTCTTTGGCGGCAGGCCGGACTGTTCTGCAGCAGTTCCTATGTTCATGGTCTGACCTCAAAGCTTCAAAGAACGAAGTCGCAGCGCGTTTCCGATCACGGAAACGGACGAAAGGCTCATTGCCGCTGCCGCGATCATCGGTGACAGCAGGGTGCCGAAGATCGGGTAGAGGATGCCCGCCGCTACCGGCACGCCGAGTGCGTTGTAGACGAAGGCGAAGAACAGGTTCTGCTTGATGTTACGGATCGTCGCCTGCGACAGCCGCCGCGCCCGGACGATGCCGTTGAGGTCGCCCTTGACCAGCGTGATGCCGGCGCTCTCGACCGCCACGTCGGCGCCGGTTCCCATGGCGATGCCGACATCTGCCGCCGCCAGCGCCGGTGCGTCGTTGACGCCGTCGCCGGCCATCGCGACGCCCGCGCCCTTCGCATGCAGTTCGTCGATCAGCGCCTTCTTGCTCTCCGGCAGCATGTCGGCGCGCACCTCGTCGATGCCGAGCTTCGCCGCCACCGCTTTCGCTGTGCGCTCGTTGTCGCCCGTCGCCATGATGATCCTGAGTCCGCTGTCATGCAGGGCGCGGATCGCTTCCACCGTCGTCACCTTGATCGGATCGGCCACGGCGACGAAACCGGCAAGCCTGCCGTCGGTCGCAACGAACATCACGGTCTTGCCGTCGGACCGCAGCGCATCGGCACGTTCCTTCGCCACCTCCAGGCCGATGCCCAGATCGTCCATAAGCAGCGCGTTGCCGAGCGCGACAGCGCGGCCCTTGACGGCCCCTCGGACTCCCTTGCCGGTGATGGCCTCGAAGTCGCCGGCCTCGCCGATTTCTGCGCCGCGCTCCCGCGCGCCATCGACGATCGCCTCGGCAAGCGGGTGCTCCGAACCCTTCTCGAGGCTGGCGGCGAGGCCGAGAAGTTCGGCCTCGTCAAAGCCATCGAACCCGACGACGTCGGTCAACTTGGGCTTGCCCTCGGTCAGCGTGCCGGTCTTGTCGACGATCAGCGTGTCGACCTTGGAGAAGCGCTCCAGCGCTTCGGCCTCCTTGATCAGCACGCCAGCCTGCGCGCCGCGTCCCGTGGCGGTCATAATCGACATTGGCGTCGCCAACCCAAGCGCGCAGGGACAGGCGATGATCAGCACCGAGACGGCCGAAACGATGGCGAAGACCATGCTCGGCTGAGGCCCATAGATGGCCCAGACGATGAAGGCGACGATGGCGACCAGAACGACAGTAGGCACGAAGTAATAGGAGACGCGGTCGGCAAGTCCCTGGATGGGCGCTCTGCTGCGCTGCGCCTTGGCAACCATTTCGACGATGCGCGACAGCATCGTATCGGCGCCGACCTTTTCGGCGCGCATGACCAGCGTTCCGTTCTTGTTGAGCGTGCCGCCGGTCACAAAGTCGCCTTGCGTCTTCTCGACGGGGACAGGTTCGCCGCTCAGCATCGATTCGTCGACCGAGGAGCGGCCTTCGAGCACGGTGCCGTCGACCGGCACACTGTCGCCGGGCCGCACGCGGAGCCGCTCGCCGGCCTGCACTTCCTCGAGCGGCACATCCGTCTCAGAACCGTCCGCCCCGATCCGCCGTGCCGTCTTCGGCGCCAGGTCGAGCAGTGCGCGGATGGCGGAGCCAGTGCGCTCCCTTGCCTTCAGTTCCAGCACCTGGCCGAGAAAGACCAGCGCGACGATTACTGCGGCTGCCTCGAAATAGACCGGAACCGTGCCACCGTGGCCGCGAAACTGGTGCGGGAAGATATCCGGGAACAACGTCGCCACGACGCTGTAGACATAGGCGGTGCCGACGCCGATCGAGATCAGCGTCCACATGTTCGGACTGCGGTTGACGATCGACTCCCAGCCGCGATGGAAGAAGGGGATCGCCGCCCAGAGCACCACCGGGGTCGCCAGCGCCAACTCAATCCAGGCTGCCGGACGTTCGCCGAGCCAGTCGCGGAACGGCAGGCCCAGCATCGGTCCCATGGTGATCAGAAGCAGCGGGATCGACAGGACGGCACTTACCCAAAAGCGGCGGGTGAAGTCGACGAGTTCCGGATTGGGACCTTCGTCGCCGGTCGGCACGCCCATCGGCTCCAGCGCCATGCCGCAGATCGGGCAGGAGCCGGGCTTGTCGCGGACAATCTCGGGATGCATCGGACAAGTATATTGCGTGCCCTTCGGCTCCGGCGCTGGCTGGCCGCTCAGATATTTCTGAGGATCGGCCTCGAACTTGGCTTTGCACCCGGCGGAGCAGAAGTAAAAACCCTTGCCCTCATGCCGCACGAAATGCTTCGCCGTGGCGCGCTCGACTTTCATCCCGCAAACCGGATCGGTCGCATTCAGAAAGGCTTCTGGCTCCTTCTGGAACTTGGTCCGGCAGCCTTCCGAACAGAAATGATAGCTGTGGCCGCCCAAGGTCGCTGACGGCTTTCCCGCCGCTGGATCGACTGTCATGCCGCACACTGGATCGCGAGTGACGACAATTGAGGCAGCGGCCGGCGCGTGCGAGGAACAGCACGAGCCATGCGATGCGTCGGTGTGGGTGGCATCATCGTGACGGTCGGTCATGGGGCACTCCTAAATGGGCAACTCCCCTTCCACCTACGGTTTCCAGTTACTGGAAGGTCAAGTGGCTTCTGCAAAATGATCGCTTACTTCCGCCGCGATATGGCCAGCGTGTCCCCCTGTGGGCTGCCGCAGGATGAGATGGGCGCCCCTTCACCTGCCGCCAGGGCCTTGGCCACTATGCCGCCGACAAGAAAAATTGGACGATTGGTGTGCGTTTAATCGCCGGCGCTAGGCGGCGTTCCTGATAGGCTCGAAGTCTATATCGAGAACCGCCTCGAGCTGCCGGTCCATCAAACGCTCCGGTATGCTCTTTACCAGAAAGTTGCGTAGCGGGACGACAAGCGGGTTCTTCGATTGCGCCACTTTCGCATAGAGGCGCGATTCAGCCGCGACCCTATGTGCCCTGTCGAGACGGCGCTTGTCATACTCGCGGATGGCCCGGTCGGCCGGAAGTCGCCCGAACAACGCAGCAAGAACGGCCGCGTCTTCCATGGCAAGTCCGGCGCCTTGTCCCAGATCGGGGGTCACGGCATGCGCGGCGTCGCCAAGCAAAACCGCTCGTCCGCGCGTGAACGAGGGCATTGGATCGAGATCAAAAATGTCCGTCCAGATCAGCGAGTCCTCCGCGGTCCGATCAAGGACCTCCGGGACTGGCTCGTGAAATCCGGAAAACATCGCCTGCACTTCTGCAAGATCGGCCCGAGCCAGCCTGGGGTCGTCCCGTTGGTCTGCGCCACAGCAGGCAAACCAGTAGACCCTTTCGCCGGGGATCGCGGCCAGACCGATGCGTTTTCCGGCCCCCCAGCTTTCGGTAAGACGCGCCGGGTCCATTCCTTGCAGGAAACCGGGCGCGATCGCGCGCCAGCAAGCGTAGCGAGCGAAATGCTCGCGCGATTGGGGAAACAACGCTCTACGAACTGCGGAGTGAATGCCATCGCAAGCGAGCACCAGCTCGCTTTCCACGATCTCCCCATTCGCAAAGCCCAGGGCGATGTTGTCGCCAACCTGCCGAGCATCCACGCATTCCATTTCGGTGCGGATGATAGAACGTGGTAGTTCCGAAAGAAGGGCCTTGTGGAGATCGCCACGATGCAGCACGGCCATGCTGAGGTGACCATATTTCTGACTGAAGCGCTGAAAATCCGTGGATTGGAGAACTTGTCCCTTGTCGTCGAGAAGATCGAGCCCGTGTATTGGCTGCGCCTCGGCCACAACCGCTTCGTAGAGCCCGAGCGTACGAAGGGCACGAAGCGCATTGGCGCTGAGACTGAGACCCGCACCCAGAGGTTTCAGTTCGCTCGCCTGCTCGTAAATCTCGGTCTCCCATCCGAGGAGTCGCAGGCCCTTGGCAACTGCAAGTCCGGCGATGCCTGCACCAATGATGACTGCGCGCATGTTCACGCTCCCTTTCGCCTTTGCCACGCGGCAAAACACTTTGCGAGACCAAAGTGTTCCCGAGGAAACCGGCGGCTAACGCCTTCTCCAATTTCACTCGAAGGGAGGTCTGAGGTGTGGCGTACCGACGCCCTGGAGCTCTGACGATCGCGTCCGAGATTCGCGAAACCGTGTGACAGGCATTAAATAACTTCGCATGGACAGGGATATGAGCCAGACGCAGAGTTCCGTCGGCGCTTCGGCTACGGTGGCATTCATCGATCTTGCGGGCTTTAGCGCCATCGCGGACGTTTATGGAGATGCAGCGGCAATCGATGTGCTCGAGATCTTCGAGAGCATGGTCCGCGAGGCGCTTAGTGGTTATGGACCTCCGATTAAATGGATCGGTGACGAGGCAATGCTGTCGTTTCCCGAGCCGGAAGTCGCCATCCAGGGACTTGGAGCGTTGTTGCAAGCGTGCAGAAAAGAACCGCGTCTGCCGCTCACTCGGGCAGCGCTGAACCATGGGCCGGTCGTCCGCAGGGCAAATGACATCTTTGGATCGACCGTCAATATAGCGGCACGCATTGCTGCGCTTGCGTCCCCCGGCCAATTGCTGGCAACTCAACCCATTGCCGACGCCGCTGCCGCCAAAGGCATCCTGGTGAAGGATCTCGGAAAGGTGGCGCTGCGGTCGGTCGCTGACGAAATCCCTCTTTACGAGATCGAGCTTGCCCCCTCGCCTGACCCGGCCTGGATCGATCCCGTGTGCAAGATGCATGCTCCTTATGCGTCCTATCAACGGGCTGCCCCGGAAGGACCTTGGTTTTGTTCGCCGCGCTGCGAAGTGGCATATCGGAAGTCGCCGCAGACCTATCCACTGGCTCGGTGACGCGGCTGCCCTGGCGGCCTCTTCTCAGTCTATGACATATGCCACGGTGCCGAAATCGCCGCAGCATGATCGGCCGCCACGAGTGGCACATTACGACAGCCGCTCCGATCGCGCTTTCACATCATTGCTCAGCTGCCGCACGATGTTGGCGGTCTCGCGGATATCGGCTTCGCTGAGAGCGACGCCCATGGTCGAGGCGATCGCCAGGAGCCGGGTATTCATCTCGCGGTAGCCCGCGTCGCCTTTGCGCGTCAGCCGGACGAGCTTGGAGCGCCGGTGCCTCGGATTCTCGATGAATTCACGAGCCCCTCGGCCGCAAGCTCATCCGCCAGCCGCTGCATGCGCTGACGGCCGGTGGGCCGCATCTGGGCGATCTGCGGTACGGTAAGCGGACCAAGCAGCGCGGGGCTTCGCATGAAGCCGAGCACCGCCGCACCAACTGGTGATGAGCCCTGTCTTCTGGCCGAGAGCTCGTATTCTGAAGAAGCACTGGTCGGCTGCGGCAGGGATAGGCTCATTTGAGCGGCTCGATTTTCAATCGGCGCGTGGCCTGGTCGCGCCGCGCCACAGCATCCGCCCAGCGCGCCGCAGCGCCGCAGAGACAGGTTCCGACGGGTCGCTCGGGTGGTTGAGGGTCAAACACTGGTTGAGCCATATACCCTCGATCAGACTTGCGGTCGCGCTCGCCAGGTCCAGAACCGTCATCCCCTCCCCCATCGCCAAGTCAAAATGATCGAGGGCGTCAGCGAAGACGTCCTTGAGTTGAGTTACCCATTGGCGGTATTCTGCAAGACCCGTTCGGGATATCTCCTCGCTCCATAGCCCATATGGTACGGTGCTCAGCCATAGCGCCCACAAGAAAGCATAGTTTACGGTTGGCTCCGCGCCGTGCTGCGGACCGCGGTCCGACTGGCCGGAAAAGAACGCGTCAACCCATTCGTCAGCAGTGTCGAAGTCATCCGGCGATGGATACTCGATCTGCTCGATCCAGGCGATCGCACTGAGCGCCAACGCCATCGTCTCCGTCTGATAGGCGGCCTGACTGCCAAACAGATTGGTAACAGCGCCGCGCGTCTTGCCATCGTGCGCGGCGGCCGCACTGGCATCAAGTCGCGCAAATGGTCCGATCGCGATCGCGCGATCGTCCAGCTTTGCGGAATCGTCCTGGATTTGCTTCAGAACGACGAGTTCACCGATTTCGACGTATCGTTTGCGCGCATCTGCCTTTGACAGCGGCGAGCGTCCGTTGATCACTTCCACGATATCCATTCTTGCCTCTTCGATACGTGCGTACGGTACGTACTCTTAGCTTGACAGGCGGAACGTTGGCAAGCATAGTGTAGATACATACCGTACGTATTAGCAAAGAATGCGATAGCTATGGCCGAGGACGGCAGCAAGCAATGGGAGACGGCGCGCAATCGCGTCGTCGGCGCCGGTGGCTGATCTCGCCGAAACGTTCCGCTCGGCCACGCGGATCAAGAAGTGGTCGGCGACGATCGTCGCGAATGCGGTTTCGACCTACGCGCTCGACACGGTTGCCACTGCTGCGGGGGTGTTGCTCGTAGCGTCCGGCCAGCTTTCTGGCATAGGCATCCACGCCGCCGCCATCGTGCTGGGCGCCTCATACGTACTTTGGGCGTGCGGCCTTTCGTCCAGCCTGGCTGCGAACTGGCGGCTGCTGGAAATGACAGGAACCAGCAGCAGTATTCTATCCAAGTTGGCCTATGATCTCACAGGACGCAGAACCATGCGCGTCGGAATTCGCCGGTTTCTGAGCGCAGCAGGATACGTCGTCTTCGAACTTGCCAAGGAAACGCCCTACTACATCGGCGCTTTCGGTCTCGCCCTCGCCAGCGACGCTGTTTCCGGAGAAGAGGCACTGGTTTTCCTGGCCGGCGCCAATGCCGGTGCGGCGGCTTATGAATACGGGCTCGGCTGGTCGACCCGCGTGCTTCTTCAAAAGGCAGTACCCTACACGTCGTTCGAAAATGCATGGTCCCCAGCGGAATACCTCGCCGACTATTACAGTGCTGTCGAAGTCGACGAGCAACATACGATCGCCTTTTTTGCTGAGGCCGCGCAACGGATACCAGTCGGTGAATCGGTGCTCGTTTTCGGTGTCGGTCCGACGCTTCACCACGTCTTCCCGATTACGACGCAGGTCTCCGAAATTCATCTCGGAGACTATCTTCGATGCAATCTCGACGAAATCTCCCGCTGGGTAGAACAAGACGAAGGTGCGCACGACTGGAAGCCTTTCGTCAGCTACACTCTTCAATGCGAGGGCATGGCGGATCCCACCTGGGAAGATATTCTTGATCGTGAACGCCTTACGCGCAACAGGATCACAACCCTGCTGGAGGTCGATATTCGTAACAATAGGCCGCTGGCGGATGCGCAACGGCTCTATACGACCGTTCTGAGCGCCTACTGCGCAGATTCGGCCACGGCCGATCTCGAAGAGTGGCAACTATACATGAGGCGGATCATTGAATTGGTGCGGCCTGGCGGCACGCTTCTTGTTGCCGCTCTCGGCAAGACGCACAGCTATCTGGTGGGCGGCAGGGCGTTCCCAAGCCCCATGCTCGATGCGGTCGACATGGAAAGTATGCTACGGGACTGTTTTCCGGAAGGGGCATTGACGATCAGAACTGTGCATGTGCCGGAATGCGCTCAACACGGCTATTCAAGCATCATTCTCGTGGCCGGCCATCGTCGAAAACCGACGGCGACAAATGATGCGGCTTGCTCATCGACCGGCGAGCAGGTCCGCTTTGGACGAAAGTCTCCGTAATTGCCGGACAGGGCGGCGGGTGGAGACCGAGAATGGGTTCCATCGGCGTTCTCTGCTGCTTGACTCCTTGCCTTTTTCGCGGCAGGTTTCGATCAATAGGTCAGACCAATTTACCGATCCGGGATCAGCCAGATGATTCCGTTGAAGTAGAACTGGGAAACAATGCCGATCCAGGCCGTTGAACCGCGTCGACTTTACCGACAGATCGCCGATCAGCTCAGGCAGTTGATCGACGCGGGCGAGTTCGCAGTCGGCGATCGGCTGCCGACCGAGCGCGAGCTGGCCGATCAGCTTGGCATCTCCCGCCCGACCGTCCGTGAAGCGCTGATCGCGCTCGAGGTCGAGGGGCGCATACGCATTCGCGTCGGCTCGGGCATCTACGTCACCGAACCGCCGCGTGCCGAAATTTTGACGGCGGAAATGGATGAAGGCCCGTTCGAGCTGTTGCGGGCACGCGAGTTCATCGAAGGCGCGATCGCCGCCGAAGCTGCCCTCCATGCTCGGCCTATCGACATCGAACATATGGACGACGTGCTGCACCGCATGGAGGACATACCTCGCCCGACCAAAATGACGATCGCGCTCGACCGCGAGTTCCATACGATGGTGGCGGGCATTCTCGGAAACGCCGTTCTGGTGCGCTGCATCGGCGAGCTCTTCGATCAGCGCATGAACCCATATTTCGAACGCCTGTCGAGCTATTTCGAGAACAGGGAGTCCTGGCGGGCCGCCGCGGAGGAGCATCGCGCGGTGCGCGACGCGATCGCGGCGCGCGAGCCTGAACGGGCCAAAGCCGCGATGCAGGAACATCTGCGTCAGTCGCAACTGAGATTCTCACGCAATTTCGGTGAGAAATCCGCGGCCAAGGAGGCCGCGGGATAGGAGTCTGCCGACCGGGAGGATCCTGTCGGCACCGTCAATCCATTCACAGGGAGGAATATGATGTTGAGGAAATACGCCGTTCTGCTCGGCACGATCGCCGCAATCGCTCTGCCCATGGCTTCGGCCTCTGCACAAACCGCGCTGAAATGGGCCCATGTCTACGAAACGTCCGAACCCTTCCACACCGAGTCGGTGTGGGCGGCAGAAGAGATCAAGAAGCGCACCGACGGCCGCTATACGATCGATGTCTTCCCGGCTTCGCAACTCGGCAAGGAAGCCGACATCAACCAGGGGCTGACGCTCGGCACGGTCGACATCATCATCTCCGGATCGAGCTTCGCCGCCCGCGAATACCCGCCGATCGGCGTGACCTACTTCCCGTTCACTTTCCGCGACGCGGATCACCTGCTCGCTTACACCAAGAGCGACAAATACAAGGAGTTGACCGCCGGCTTCGAAGAGGCCTCCGGCCATCACATCACGGCGACCACCTACTACGGCACGCGTCACACGACCTCCAACCGGCCCATCGAGAAATGCGCCGACATGCAGGGCCTGAAGATCCGCGTGCCTGATGTGCCGGCCTATCTCGCCATGCCGCGCGCCTGCGGCGCCAACACCGCGCCGATCGCCTTCGCCGAGGTCTATCTCGCCTTGCAGCAGGGCACGGTGGAAGCGCAGGAAAACCCACTGACGACGATCGACGCCAAGAAGTTCTACGAAGTGCAAAAGCACATTATCCTGACCGGGCACATCGTCGATCATCTCAACACGATCGTGTCGCAATCGCGCTGGTCGCAATTGTCGGACGAGGACAAGGCGATCTTCACCGAGGTGATGCAGGAAGCCGCCGCGCGAGCGACAAAGATCATCGTCGATCGCGAGAAAGCCCTGGTTGAAACCTTCAAGGAGCGCGGTCTCACCGTCACCGAAGTCGATCGCGCCGATTTCGAAAAGAACGTGATGGAGAAGGTGACGTTCGACGAGTTCGGCTACCGCAAGGAGGATTGGGAGGCGATCCGCGCCGTCAAGTAACCCGCATCGATCCGGGCCTGGCGCGACAAGCGCGTCGGGTCTGTCGAGCCCGCTGTCCAACAGTGCCCGGAGCTTGCCGATGACCCAAGAGGTCCACACCCAGGTTACCGCAGAAGAACTGGCGCATGCCTTCGAGGAAGAAGCGCCGCCCATCGATCTGTCGCGATACGCGGTGGAGGACTGGGTCACGCTCGCCGTGTTCTGGGGCATGTCGTTCTGCGTGTTCCTGCAGTTCTTCACGCGCTACGTCATGAACAACAGTTTTGCCTGGACCGAGGAGATCGCCATCAACTGCCTCGTCGTCGTGGTCTTCCTGGGCTCGGTGATGTGCACGCGCACCACGCGCCACATCCATGTCGACGTGCTCTATCACTATCTCCCCGCTGGGGCGGGGCGCTACCTGGCGCTCGCGGTCAATGTGATTACCATTTGCTTCTTCGCCTACATGTCCTGGCTCCTCTGGCGCTATGTTGGGATCGTCCACCGCGAGCGGATGGTCACCATCAACCTGCCGCGCAACGTCGTCTTCTACGCCGTCTTCGCCGGTTTCGTGCTGATGATGCTGCGCGCCATCCAGGTCTTCATCGGCAACATTCGCCGCGGCTATTCGGCGCTGGAGCGCCCCGCCGCGTTCGACGGATTGGGGGAATAGGCCATGCTGCTTCTGATCGGAGCCTTTCTCGTCCTGATGCTGATCGGCGTGCCCGTCGCTGTGTCGATGGCGGTGTCGTCGCTGCTCTATCTCGTCTTCTATGGCGTGGCGCCCGACATCATCGCCGCGCAGCGCATGATCGCCGGTGTCGAGAGCTTTCCGCTGCTTGCCGTGCCGTTCTTCATCTTCGCCGGCAATCTCATGAACATCGCCGGTGTCACCGGGCGGATCTATTCCTTCGCGCTGGCGCTTGTCGGCTGGATGAAGGGCGGCCTCGCGCAGGTGAACATCATCGGATCGGTGGTCTTCGCCGGCATGTCGGGGGCTGCCCTTGCCGACGCCGCCGGCATCGGCACCATCGAGATCAAGGCGATGAAGGACCACGGCTATCCCGTCGAGGCGGCGGTCGGCGTCACCGCCGCCTCCTCGACGCTCGGCCCGATCTTCCCGCCGTCGCTGCCCTTCGTCATCTACGGCATGATGGCCAACGTCTCGATCGGGGCGCTGTTCATGGCCGGCATCCTGCCCGGCGTCGTCATGACAGCGCTGATGATGGTGACGGTCGCGATCTTCGCCCACCGCCGGGGCTGGGGTTCGGACACGCCGTTCAAACTGAACCGGCTCGCCGCCGCCTCGATCGAGGTTGCCGTCGTGTGCTGCTTTCCGCTGGCCGTTTATGTCCTTGTCCAGACGGGACTGTCGCTCAACATTGCTGTTGGCATCGTGCTCGTCATCCTGATCGCCTGCGACTGGTATTTCGACTTTTCCGCCGTCATGGCGCTGATGACACCGATCATCCTGATCGGCGGCATGACCATGGGCTGGTTCACCCCGACCGAAGCGGCCATGGCCGCCGTCATCTGGTCGTTGTTTCTCGGGCTCGTGCGCTATCGGACGATGACACTCGCAGCCCTCGCCAAGGCCAGTTTCGACACGATCGAGACGACCGCGTCGGTCCTCTTCATCGTCACCGCGGCATCGATCTTCGCCTGGTTGCTCACGGTCAGCCAGGCGGCGCAGCTGTTCTCGGTCTTCATCACATCGCTGACCGAAAACAAATGGGTGTTCCTGATCCTGGTCAACATCCTGATGCTGGTCGTCGGTTGTTTTCTCGACACGATCGCCGCCATCACGATCCTTGTGCCGATCCTCTTGCCGATCGTGGTTCTCTACGGCATCGATCCGGTGCATTTCGGTCTGATCATGACGCTCAACCTGATGATCGGTCTGCTCCATCCGCCGCTCGGCATGGTGCTGTTCGTCCTCTCGCGGGTCGCAAAACTGTCGGTCGAGCGTACGACCATGGCAATTCTGCCCTGGCTCGTGCCGCTGATCGTCGCGCTGATCCTGATCACCTTCGTCCCCGCCATCACGCTGTGGCTGCCGACGCAAATGGGGCTGATCCGTTGATCGACAGTGCAATCGCAGCGACGCTGTTTGGCCCCGAGGATCTGCGCGTCGTCGAGCACCCGCTCGGCCTCCTCGCGCCCGGAATGGTGCGCGTGCGCTTCGGCGCCGGCGGCATCTGCGGTTCCGACCTGCACTATTTCCGCCATGCGCGGACCGGCGATTTTGTCGTCACATCGCCGCTCGTGCTCGGTCACGAGGTCGCCGGAGAGATCGTCGAAATCAACGCGGACGCGCCAGGACTTGCCGTCGGTGATCGCGTGGCGGTCAACCCGTCGCGCTGGTGCGGACAATGCGCCCGATGCGCGGAGGGCCGCGCCAATCTCTGTGAAAACATCTATTTCATGGGCTCGGCGTCGAAAACGCCGCACATGCAAGGCGGTTTTGCCAGCCTGTTCGATGCCACGCCGGCGCAATGTGTCAAGGTTCCGCATGCTGTCGCCTACAAGGCGGCGGCGCTCGCCGAACCGCTCGCCGTCAGCCTGCATGCCGTGGCGCGGGCCGGCGACATTGCCGGCCGCAACGTCATCCTGATCGGCGCCGGCCCCATCGGGCTCCTGACCATGCTCGCCGCCAGGCTCAAGGGTTGTGGCGAGCTCACCGTCGCCGACATAGCCGAGGCGCCGCTCGCCTTCGCCAGCAAACTTGGAGCAAACAGGACGATCAACCTGTTCGGCGGCGACGACGAACTTAAGGCGCTCGCGGCCGACAAGATGATCGATGTCGCGTTCGAGATTTCAGGCACCGCCGCCGGTCTCGCAGCTGCGATCGCCAGCGTCCGGCGCGGCGGCACCGTCGTTCAGGTCGGCAATCTGCCGGGTGGTCAGATCCCGGTGACCGCCAATGCGGTGATGGCCAAGGAAATCAATCTGAACGGCACGTTTCGTTTCGGCGCGGAATTCAACGAGGCGGTCGACCTCATCGTCAGCGGGGATATCGATGTCCTGAAGCTGGTGACCGCCGAACGGCCCCTCGCCTCAGCCCGCGATGCGTTTGCCCTGGCCGCCGACCGCTCGCAGAGCGTCAAGGTCGTGCTGACCGCCGATTGAGGCGTTTTCCCGGCGCCTCCCCATCAGGGGTCGGTTCCGGTAGGGCGAAATGGCCCTCTAAGCGTTCTGCTCCTTCGGCCACGAAGTAAGCGATGTGCTGCTCACACAAGGGCGGAATATTTCCATCGCTCGGTATCAACTACCATCAGCGGCAGAGCGCTATGACAACTGTGCCGACACCGGACTGTCTACTTGGCCGAAAGTGGCTACTCCGCAATGTCCCTTTGCATCGACATCTCGATCTATTGCCACGACTCCAGTTCGGTATTGTGTAGCTCAATCAAGCGCTCGCACCCGCCAAGCTCCTTCGATGTGCTCATGGCCCAATCTTTCGCCTGCTGCTCAGTTAGAGACAGGCTTGGGTCTCCGCTCTGCGCCAACAGCGACAAGTTGGCCCCCTCCAACCTACCGATCGACATTTCGACATCCTGATAAATCTCTGTCTCAGGGCCGCAGCCTTGCCTCTTCAAATAGCCGAGAAACTTCGGCCTCATCGGGGCAGGTTCGGCACCACAGTATTTTTCGGCAAGCGCATACATTGCTAGCGCGTAGCAACCGACACCGATAAACAAGACAAAGCGATCGCGCTAATAATGCGAAACATGCAATCTCCTCAAAGAAGAGCAAATTACGCTAAACCCCGAGGTGTCCGCAATCGGCCGTCGGGGTCTTCTCGGACGACAGCAATAAGTCGATGCCGTCTACTAGGTGCCCGTCCAATCAACGTTGTACGGCGGAAACCGGCCATATCCCCGTCGTGTGAACGTTGCCATGGCGCTTGGCGCGTCATTCGCCCCCCTACCGGAATCGACCCCCCACCAACTGTTGTCAACCGCTCCAGTCTCAGCCGGCCGGCCCGGTTTCCTTCCTGTCGGCCTGCTTGCGCGCCCGCGCAAACTGCAGCCCGGCGACGCCGGCCGTCGCAGCGAGCGCCAGGCCGATCGGAATGAGGCTCGATGGCTGGTCGGCCTTTCTGAGCACCGCCACCACGTCATACCCGACATCCAGCCCGATGCGCTTGGCGTAGGATCCGAAATCGACATTGCTGATCATCAGCGCGTCGCCCGCTTGCGTGATGGTCAGGCCGATGCCGCGCAGCCGCTCCAGCGGCTCACCCGGATCGCCGAGCGGCACATTGACGGTCTTGCGGACATCTTCGCCCATGAGGTCGACGCCCTCGACAACGAAATTGATGCGGCCATCGGCCGGCGTCTGCGCCACCGCCGACAGGAACTCGCTCGCCGGCAGTTCCTCGTAAGGCGGCGACACCTGGTTGAGCCACCAGTCCGGCCGAAACAGCGTGAAGCAGATGAGCAGCAGCGCCGCACTTTCCCAAAGCCGGCTTCTGGTCACGAACCAGTTCATGGTCGCGGCCGAAAACAGCAATATTGCGATCAGCGACACCGTCGCCACCCAGATCGTCTGCGGCCAGGTGTCGACTCCGATCAGCAGCATCGCCGGATTGAAGATGAAAACGAACGGCAGGATCGCAGTGCGCAGCGAATAGAGCGCGCCCTGGAAACCGGTGGCGATCGGATCCTCCTTGGAAATCGCCGCCGCCGCGAACGCTGCCAGCCCGACGGGCGGGGTGATGTCGGCCATGATGCCGAAGTAAAAGACGAACAGGTGGACCGCGATCAGCGGGATTGGCAGTCCGGCCTGCGCGCCGAGATCGACCACGACCGGGGCCATCAGCGTGGCGACCAGAATGTAGTTTGCGGTGGTCGGGATGCCCATGCCGAGCACAAGGCTGATCGCGGCGATGAGGATCAGCATCAGGATGACATTGCCGCCGGAGATGAACTCGACGAGTTCCGTCATCATCAGGCCGAGACCGGTCAGCGTGATCGTGCCGACGACGATGCCGGCGGTGGCCGTGGCGATACCGATGCCGATCATGTTGCGGGCGCCGAGCGCCAGCCCGTCGATCAGATCGTCCCAGGCAGCCCGCACTGAGGCGGCGAGATTTTCTTTACGGAACACCGCCATCAGCGGCCTGCGGGTAGCGACGATACCGAGGATTGAAACGGTCGCCCAGAACGCCGAAAGACCGGGCGACATCTGCTCGACCATCAGGCACCACAGAAGCACCGCGATCGGGATGAGGAAGTCGAGCCCGGTCCGCGTGACGTCCCAGGCGCGCGGCAGTTCCAGGATTGGCGCGTTCGGATCGTCGAGCGCGAGATCCGGATAGCGCGAGGAATACCAGACCGAGGCGACGTAGAGAGCGACGCCGGCGATTGCGAGCACCGGCGGCGCGGCCCCACCGAAGACAGCCTGGATAGCAACAATGCCGTAATAGACGATACAGACGGCGAGAACGCTGCCCGACAGTCCCAGTCCCATCCGCAGCATCCGTTCTCTTGCCGGCGTCGGACGCTGCGGGATCGTCTTCAGGCCCATCTTTATCGCTTCGAGATGAACCATGTAGAGCAGCGCGATATAGGAGAAGACCGCCGGCAGCAGCGCGTGCTTGACGATCTCCGCATAGGGAATGCCGACATATTCGACCATCAGGAAGGCGGCCGCGCCCATGACCGGCGGCATGATCTGGCCGTTGATCGAGGCTGAAGCCTCGATGGCGCCCGCCTTGACGCCGGAAAGGCCGGTGCGCTTCATCAGCGGGATGGTGAAGATGCCGCCTGAAACCACGTTGGAGACGGACGAGCCGGACACGACGCCGTTGAGAGCCGATGAGACCACGGCGACTTTCGCCGGGCCGCCGCGCAGGTGGCCGAGCAGCGCGATGGAAATCTGCATCATCCAGTTGCCGGCGCCTGCCTTTTCCAGAAGCGTGCCGAACAGGACGAACAGAAAGACGAAACTCGTCGACACGCCAAGTGCAATCCCGAAGACGCCTTCGGTCGTCAGCCATTGATGGTTGAGAAACTTGGTGAGCGATGCGCCGCGATGCTGAATCACGTCCGGCATGTACTGGCCGGCAAAGGTGTAGAAGATGAAGACACACGCCACGACCACCATCGGAAGGCCGAGCGCACGGCGCGTCGCCTCGAGCAGCAACAGGATGCCAACGGTGCCGGTCACCAGATCGAGCGTGGTCGGCTGGCCCGGCCGTCCGGAAAGCACGACGTAAAAGAGAAAGAGGTAGGCGCCGGCAAATCCGCCGGCCACGGCCAGCACCCAGTCGAGCAGCGGCACGCGATCGCGGGGCGAGGATCTAAGCGCCGGATAGGCGAGAAAGGTCAAGAACAGCGCGAAGCCGAGATGGATAGCGCGCGCTTCCGTGTCGTTTAGAATGCCGAAGCCGAACACGAACGGCAAAGGCGAAGCGTACCAGAGCTGGAAAAGCGACCACGCGACTGCAACCCAGAGCAGGATTCGCCCGACCGTGCCAACCGGATGCCGGCCACCCGTGTCGGCCTCCGCGACAAGTTGTTCGAGCTCTTCGAGATCGACGCCGGCCGGTTGTGCCTTCACTTCGCTCATGACGTCGTCTCCTGTTGCGGATGGCCCCGGCGGATCAGCTGGACCCGCCGGCCCGTCGTCAGGTCACGAAGCCTACTTCAACCAGCCCTTCTCCTTGAAGTATTTTTCGGCGCCCGGATGCAGCGGCGCGGAATTTCCTTCCGCCACCATCTTGGCGGGATCGAGATTGGCGAAGGCCGGATGCAGCGACTTGAACTCGTCGAAGTTCTCGAACACCGCCCTGGTCAGCTGGTAGACGCTCTCATCGGGAACCTTGGCCGAAGTGACCAGCGTGGCGAGCACGCCGAAAGTCCCGGTATCGTCGGGATTGTTGGCGTAGAGCCCGCCCGGGATCACCGCCTTGGCGTAGTAGGGATTTTCTGCAACCAGCTTGTCCACGACCTCTCCAGTCAGCGGCACCAGCTTCGCGCCGCAG
This sequence comes from Mesorhizobium sp. WSM4844, assembly GCF_055811775.1. Taxonomy (NCBI): domain Bacteria; kingdom Pseudomonadati; phylum Pseudomonadota; class Alphaproteobacteria; order Hyphomicrobiales; family Phyllobacteriaceae; genus Mesorhizobium; species Mesorhizobium sp. WSM4844. The sequence goes on from NZ_JBVVQB010000006.1 coordinate 24,623, forward strand.
GTTGTCGTCGGATCCTGGATGTTGGCTGAAGGATGGCCGACGCCGTAGAAGAACCCGTCGATCTTGCCGTCGCAGAGCGCCGGCCCGTGCTCGTCGGCCTTCAGCTCCGATGCGAGCGAAAAGTCGGCCAACGTCCAGCCCATCGCACCGAGCAGACGCTCCATGGAAGCGCGCGTCCCGGAACCGGGATTGCCGACGTTGAAACGCTTGCCCTTGAAATCCTCGAACTTCGTCACGCCGGCATTGGGATGCGCCAGCACCGTGAACGGCTCCGGATGGATCGAGAAAACCGCGCGCAGATCGGTATGGGCGCCACCGTCCTTGAACGATTCCAGCCCCTTGTAGGCGTTATACTGGACGTCCGACTGGGCCATGCCGAAGTCGAGTTCGCCTTCCTTGATCGTGTTCACGTTGAATGCCGATCCGCCGGTCGATTCGACCGAGCAGCGGATGCCGTGTGTCTTGCGATCCTTGTTGAGCAACCGGCAGATAGCGCCGCCGGCGGCATAGTAGACGCCGGTGACGCCACCGGTCCCGATGGTAACGAAATTCTGCTGCGCCATTGCGCTGGCCGAAAACAGCAGCGCCGCCGACAAGGCGGCGATCTGCGCTCCGAGGCGTGCAGTCCGGGCATGTTTCATCTGGTTCTCCCTTGGTACTTTGCGTGCCGTCGCGGCCGTCCGGTGTTTTGGTGTCAAGGCACGTCGATGCATGCTACGATTGTTGCGCTTTATCAATCAAGGGAAATGCTTGTTACAATGGACAGTCGGGAGATGGGTTTCGACGCGCTTTTGGCGCGCATACTGACCGAACTCCCAAAATTGAGCTCGGAACTGCGCAAGGCGGCGCGTTTCCTGGTCGATCATCCCGACGAGGTGGCGCTGGTTTCCATGCGGGTGCTGGCGTCGAGATCAGAGGTGACACCGACGACCTTCGTGCGACTGGCGCGGCGACTGGGTTTTGGCGACTGGGCGGCGCTGCGCAAGCCGTTCGAAGACCGGCTGCGCTCCGGCAAGGCGCCTTTCGCGGCAAGGGCCGATGCGCTTGTCAGGCGCAGGTCGGAGACGATCTTCGCCGAATCGCTGAGGACGACGGTGGCCAATCTGGCGACGGCCGAAGCCGTCAACGGCAGCGAAGAAATCGCAAGGGCCTGCGCGATACTGGAGAAGGCTCAGCGCATACGTGTCGCCGGGTTCCGAAGCTGCCGCGCGCCCGCCCACGCGCTTGTCTATCTCTGCCGGATGTTTCGGCGCGAGATCACGCTGCTCGGCGGCGACGGCGGTGCGATCGAGGCGGAACTCGCAGCGCTCGGAAAGAAGGAAGCGGTCGTCGCGATCGGCTTTTCGCCCTATTCGCGAGAACTCGGGCCCGTGGTGGAGGCTGCGCAACGACACAGCGTTCCGATTGTCGCGATCGTCGACAGCATGGCTGCTCCGATCGCGCGGCATGCGCAGGTTGTCTTGCGATTCTCTACCGACAGCCCGTCCTTCTTCCCGTCGGTAGCCGCAGCCATGGCTATCGTGGAAGCGCTGGCCGCAACGATGCTGGCGCGCAGCGGGCCGGCAGCCGCGGCTCGTGTCAGGGAGACGGAATTGGAGCTACAGGCGTTCGGGGCCTATCTGCCGGAATGAAGAGCGCTGGCGCTATGCCACTGCAGCGTCTATCGCGTCGCCGAGCCGTTCAACAACCGCGTCGATTGCCACGGCGTCTATGATGAAGGGCGGCGCCAGCAACACATGATCGCCGCGCACGCCGTCGATCGTGCCCCCTGCGGGATAGACCAACAGGCCGCGCGCCATCGCCTCGCGCTTGATCTTCGCATTGAGCTTCCGCTTCGGTTCGAAGGGCGCCTTGGTCGAGCGATCCTCGACCAGCTCTACACCCATGAAAAGGCCACGGCCGCGAATGTCGCCGATATGGGCATGGTTGCCGAACCGTTCGCCCAGTCGCCGCGAAAGATGCGCTCCCATCGCCCGGACATTGGCAAGCAGATCGTCGCGAGCGATCACCTCCTGGACGGCGAGCGCCGCCGCGCAGGCCATCGGATGGCACATATAGGTGTGGCCGTGCTGGAAGAAGCCGGAGCCTTCGGCGAACGCGTCGAAGATGCGGCGCGAAAGCAGCACCGCACCGATGGGCTGGTAGCCTCCGCCGAGGCCTTTGGCGATCGTCATCAGGTCGGGCGCGACGCCGTCCTGCTCGCAGGCGTGCAGCGTGCCGGTGCGGCCCATGCCGCACATCACCTCGTCGAGGATGAGAAGCACACCGTAGCGGTCGCAGATTTCGCGAACGCGTCTGAAATAGCCGGGAACCGCGGGCACTGCTCCTGCTGTCGCGCCGACCACAGGTTCCGCGACGAAGGCCATGACACTGTCCGGACCGAGTTCGAGGATTTTATCCTCGAGCGCCTGGGCGGCGCGCAGTCCGTAGGCCGCCTCGCTCTCACCGGCTTTCTGGTAGCGGTAGGCATAGCACGGGTCGATGTGATGCGTGTCGATCAGCAAAGGGCGGAATTGGGCGCGGCGCCACTCATTGCCCCCGGCAGCGAGAGCGCCGAGCGTGTTGCCGTGATAGCTCTGGCGGCGGGCGATGACGTTTCGCCGTTCTGGCCTGCCGGTCTCGACGAAAAACTGCCGTGCCATCTTGAGCGCCGCCTCCACCGCTTCGGAGCCGCCGGACACGAAGTAGGCGTGGCTGATACCTTGTGGCGCGCCGGCGACGAGCTTGTCGGCCAATGTCTCGGCCGGCTCGTTGGTGAAGAAGCTGGTGTGGGCATAGGCGAGCTTGTCGGCCTGCGCATGGAGCGCGGCTGTCACCTCGGGATGGCCGTGGCCGAGGCAGGAAACCGCCGCACCGCCTGACGCGTCGATATAGGCACGGCCATCGCGGTCGAACAGTTCGATGCCCTTGCCGCCCGCCGCGACGGGCAGGCTCGCATGGATCTGGCGGTGCAGGATGTATGTCATGCCTTCCCCGATTGACGATGGCGCGATTTGCAGCGAACCTATCATGCAACATATGTTACACACTGCGCAATACTGAAACAATTGGACTGAGCTTATGACCGCCAACAGGGACGTGACCGGCTCCGGACTTATCGCACCGACGGCAATCGCCGTTGCGCCGAATGGTGGACGGCGTGGCAAGCAAGACCACCCTGCCCTGCCGATCGGCCCCTGGGAATTGGCCCGGACCGCCGCCGCCTGCCTCGAGGCGGGCGCCGCCATGATCCATACCCATGTCCGCGACCGCGACGGCGGCCATTTGCTCGACGCGCACGCTTATCGCGAGACGACGAAAGCGATACGTGATGCGGTGGGCGAGCGGCTGATCATCCAGATCACCAGCGAAGCGATCGGCCGCTACGAGCCGGCCGAGCAGATGGCGGTGGTGCGCGCTGCCCGCCCTGAGGCGGTTTCGCTGGCGCTGCGTGAACTGGTGCCGGACGCTGCCCATGAGACCGATTTCGCGCAGTTCCTGGCGTGGTTGAAAAGCGAGCGGATCGCCCCCCAAATCATCCTTTACGCGCCCGAAGAGGCGTCGGCCCTGGCCGCCATGCAGCAGCGAGGTCTGGTGCCTTTCGACGACATCCCGGTGCTCTATGTGCTCGGCCGCTACACGCCGGGACAGGTTTCGCGACCGGCCGATCTGCTGCCCTTCCTTGCGCAGGACCGGCCGCGCTTCGCGCATTGGATGGTCTGCGCCTTCGGTCGGCAGGAAACCGCTTGCGTTACGGCCGCTGCGCTGCTGGGCGGTCATGCCCGCGTCGGCTTCGAGAACAATTTTACCCTGGCCGACGGCACGACTGCCAAGGACAATGCCGCGCTCGTAACAGCGACCAAAGGCGCTCTGACTGCTTGCGGCGTCAGGATCGCCCAAGCCGACGACCTGCGCGCTGCTTGGTCGATCCGGGGCTAACCCTCGCCCGCGCGCCTCGTCGGTTCGTCACATTTGTCGAAAATCTCTTTGCTACGCTGCAACCGAACTTTTTGGCTGACGTTAAGGTTGCAACGGCGCTGGGGAGGCCTTTATGCAGACGTATCTCGTCGAACAAATGGAGGGCGATGACGTGATTACGGTGCGTGTCATCAACGCGCCGAGCCCGTTCAAAGCCGCCGCCATGTCGACAGATCGACATGTTACGCTGCGAAGGTGGGAAAAGGATTGGATCCGAGTAACCGACGAGAACCGGGGACACATCTTTGCATACAGCTTTGTCTCCGACGCAAACCCAGACAACAGCGGGCTTGTAATAGCACCGAATAAATCAAGAAAAGCCCAAAAAGCTGATCAGGGACGCGAGTAAGCGCCACCTTTTTTGCTTTTTGCTGGAGCGCGCCAGAAGCGTGAACACCGCGAATTGAGCCAGCCGTTGCGGCATGGCTGACGCTCACGGCGTAGTATGTCCCACAACCACCCTTCCCTCGCCGGCTTCGTTCGTGATGCCCCGGATCCCCTCGAAGGACTTGGAGCGCTCCAGCAAACGCATGACCTGCCGATCCTGGCCGAGACCGACCTCGAAGAGCAGGATGCCTCCGCGCCGCAAGTAGCGCGGCGCGTCCTTGATCACCCGCATATGGATGCTCAGGCCGTAGGGACCGGCTGCAAACGCTTCACGCGGCTCGAGCTCGGTCAGATGCGCGCGGTCGCCCTCGAGCCGCTTTTCCGAAATGTATGGCGGGTTGCAGACGATCACGTCGATCGTGCTGTCGAGCTCCAAGCCCGAGAAAGCACTGAACAAGTCACCCCTCAGCACCGACACGCGATCTGCCATGTCGTGATGGGCGACGTTGCGGCGCGCGACCTCGACGCATCCATCGGTGAGATCGCTCGCCCAGACTTGCGCGGCAGGAGCGTAATGCGCGATGGCGCAGGCCAGATTGCCGGCTCCGCAGCACATGTCGACAACCCGCGGCGTCGACAGGTTCATTTGCCGCAGAACATCAAGTGCTGTCGTGCCGAGCAACTCCGTCTCCGGCCGGGGAACGAGCGCACCGGGCGCGATGAGCAACTCCAGCCCCATGAAGATGGTGCGGCCTTTGCGGTAGGCTTCGGCGACACTGATCTCTTCGCTCACGACAGCTCCCTCCCTGTCTTGCCGGTCGCAGTGCCGACAATTGAGTGGAAGTTAAATCACTAAGTTCCCGATCGACAATCGAAAAACACGCCTCGCCATGGGCATTGGCGATCGCGAGCTATCGGCATCGTCTCAAGGCGTTGGCACATGGTCCTGGAGAATAGGAGCGGAAGATTCGACGTGTTCAGCGCCTCTCGTTGACAGGGTTCAAAAAAAGAGGAGCCTTACCTGCCTTTTAGGATTATATTAGCAAGCTGGGCTTGCGGTGTTGGGGCACCGCTGGCGTTGACTGGATGAATTGACGAGTGATTGGCCACGACTCCAAAGGCCGGTGACCGTTCAATCCATGCAGGTTTCGTTGGGGTAGTTCAATGTATCGAATCGTCATCGCCGACGATCACGGCCTGTATCGTCGTGGCCTGCGCTTGGCTCTGAGCGCAGGCATTCCAGGTGTGGAGATATTTGAGGCGTCGTGTTTCGACGCCGCGCTCAGTCTGCTGGCCGAGCAGGAGTCCGTTGATCTTGCGATCCTGGACCTGAACATGCCGGGATTGTTCAATCAGGAAGTGCTCAGCGGCATTCTATCGGCTTATCCGGATACGCGATTTGCCATCGTTTCCGGAAACGATTCACGCTCGGAGATACTCACGGCTCTGTCGATCGGTCTCCACGGCTATATCGTAAAGTCGCAAAAAGACGAGGAGGTCGTCATGGCCGTCAACGAAATCCTCTCGGGCCGCATCTACGTCCCTGCACTTCTGTCGCGCCCCGGTGCTGCGCAAACAACTCACGTACCTGCTCCCGCCGAGCCTGTCCCGCAGCGACGTACCACCACCGGCAATCTTGGCAGGCTGACCTCGAGGCAAAAGGAGGTCCTCAAGCTGATGGCGGAAGGCTATTCGAACAAGGAAATCGCGCGCGATCTGGAGATCGCCGAAGCGACGACGAAAATCCATGCCGCTGCGGTTTTGCGTGAGCTTGGGGTGCGGAATCGGACGGAGGCTGCCGTTATGCTGAAGACATGGTTAACGAGGGATATCAATTAATTAGAGCGCTACGTTCTTTTGATACGCAAGGGGCGTTGTTAACGCTTCCGATCTTGGCCCGCTGGCGTCAAGGGCCGATTTCCTTGCGCGACAGCCGCAGCGAATAGCGCAGCCCGTGATCCGTCATTTCCAGCTTGGGGGAGTGACCGACAAGCGGCGCCCCATCCACTCCGATTATCATTGAACCGAAACCATGGCGGATAACTTTTAAAGGCGGCCGCCGCCGCCCTGATTCCACCCAATCGAACACGATGTCACCGCCCGCATCTTCCGATGCGAACGTCCAATTTACCTCGACCCGGCCCTTTGAATCGCCAAGCGCTCCATGTTTCAAGGAATTGGTCGCAAGCTCGTGAACAATCATCGCAAAGCTCTCGGCGGCGCCTCCCGACATCGTAACCGAGGGACCGCTGACAGATATTTCGCGTGTCCCCATATACGGTTGCAACTCCTGGGCAACGAGATCGTGAAGCATCCCCGACCCGCTGCTGTTGCCCGAAAGCAGCAGATGCGTTGCCTCGAGCGAACGAATCCTGTCGATCAGCGTCTCCTTGTACCTGGCGACATTGTTCTCGGGAGCATTGACCATGTTCACCAGTGCCGTGATCACCGGGAACAGGTTGATGAACCTGTGGCGTTGCTCGAGCATGATGCGCTCCCGCTTCTTTGCCGCGGCACGCAGCAGCGTGGTTTGCCGTCGCTCGGTCAGGTCGGCGGCCACGCCGAGCCGCTGTAGACGATCATCGTATTTCTCTTCCCTTCCGCGCAGAGCAACCCAGCGGATATGTCCGTCCGGTCGTCGGACGCGAATCTCGACGTCGTAGTTCATGACCGATGCGAGCTTTCTCGATACAGCCAGCTTTGGCCAGTCCGCCGGATGAACGACGGCCGACAGTTCCTCCAACCGGCGGCTGCCGGCGGGGGGCAGTCCGAGAATGTCCCAGAATGCGCCCGAACCGGTGACGATGCCGTCTTTAAGGTCGATCCGCCACGTGGCCAGGCGTCCAGCAGACAAAGCCAGATCCAGCCACTCCTTCTGAGCCCGAAGCGCTTCGTGCACGGCTCGTCGTCCCGAGATATCGTCGACCACAACGAAAATAGTCTCTGAGAGAACCCCGTCGGGCACGGACAAAGACAGCGTTAGCCGCGCCCAGAATGCCGAACCGTTCTTTCTTGACAGACGCACCTCCGAAGCGAACGAAGCAGAGTCTTTGCCCAGGCCAGCCAGCAATTGCGCCAAGGCATCACGGTCGTCCGGATGGACGAGTGTCTCCAGCTGCAATTGGGCAAGCTCCTCCTCCTCGTAGCCTGTCATCTCGCTGAGCCGTCTGTTGGATTGCAGCAGCTCACCTTTGTCGTTGATGTTTGCGAACCCCATGGCGGCGCGCTCGAAAGCCCAGCGATAGCGGCTTTCGGTTGCTTCGACGGCAGCGAGCCTGGCTTCGGCTACCTCCAGCAGCTCACGCACGTCCTGCCGCAGCCGATGGAATGTCATGGCAATCACGCCACCGGAAATCAGAAGCAGAATGGCGCGCGCCCAATCTTCGCCGGAGATCTGACCATGCAGGGTGCTTCGTGTCCACAAGCCGGCAGCCACCATCAGGACCGTTGCCGCAAGCGCAGGACCACGGTCTTCAAGGTAGGAAATGATAATAATAGCTGGAATAAATCCCAGGAAACTCGACCCTTCTCCGATGTATGCTGACGCTTTTGTTTCAAATATCAGCGTAGCAGCCAGCACCGATGCGGAGGCAATGTGAGTTAGCAGTCTGCCCGTTGGGTTCAAATCCGACCTGCGCGACTGCCAGTTCATCGACATAGACTACTACCTTATGACTAGGCCATCGAGACTAGAGCAAAAAACGTACAACCTAGTCCGACTGCGGGATTGCCATACCACTATCACAGCGCGCATTTTATCAAACAGGGGCGAACAGAACTCATCAGAATATAACGAGTTTCAAGACAGTAGGGAGCGCATTTTTTGCGAGCCCTGCGCAAGAAGACTGTTCGTAAATCCCGGGCGAGTTACTACGGGCTGATGGACCTTTGGGGAGGTTGGAAAATGGCTATGATCGATAGATACAGTGATGCCGTTGTGGGCGACCGGTACATCACGACAGGAACCAAGTATAACCCTGACGCGCAGGTGACGCGCCCCTCCTATGCTTATCCTTCAGCTCGTGCATCAGATCGGCCGGAGACAGGGGGCGACGAACCAAGGAGACGCAGCCTGGAATCCGTCACCGGCATGCTTGATCGCCTTGGCTGTGGTTATCTCGTACTAGACCGCGACAGAAAAGTAATCGAATGGAACGCGGCCGCTCTAACCACGCTGGAGCGCCCCACACCGGAGCGCCCCACTCTGGAGCACAAAGGCGAAGCGGCTGATACAGCCAGTGCGCTTTCGGCAGCCCTAAGGCGGCTGGTCGCAAATGTTCCGGCGCCTTTCCTGCCGGGCTCCCTTTCCTGGGTGGTGATCCGCAGCACAGGTGACAGGCCGGTGGTACTGAAAGAGAACGGTCTTATCGCCCCCGACGGAACCAGCATCGTGGCATTGCTTGGCCGTGTGAACAGGTCGGGGCCAAATCCTCAGACACTGCAAAGGATGTTTGGCTTGACGAGCGCGGAAACGCATCTGGCTCTGCGTTTGGCTCAGGGCGATGCGCCTTTGGAGATCGCCCGCAGCTGGCGGCTCAGTCGCACCACGATCCGCTCACAGCTTGCCTCGCTGTTCGCCAAGACCGAAACGAGACGTCAGGCGGAACTGGTGGCTCTTCTGGGGCGCATTTCGGTCTTGCCATAAATTTGGGGTCGGCCCAGGCGCCCGGGCATCCTGCGCACCGACGCAGATCGCCGCTGTCGCGGTGATGCTGCTCGCCAACTGGGCCCGGTCGGCAAACTGGCACCTGGGAGCGCTGGCGTCTATCGCCGAGGCGTGTATGCGCTGTCCATCTTTTCGCCGCGTATCGGCAGCGCTATGTCATCATCCAGGAGCCGGGTGATCCGGGCAAAGCCCTTAAAAGCCTTTCTTGCTTCCTCGGCAGACATCTGACCTGCCAGTGCCGCAGCGCAGCAATTCAGCGCGCATTGATACACCGGGCCGCGCCTACCTTTCGGCCAGTGGCGCAAAAACGTCATCGCTTCGCTGACATTGTCGATTTCTTCCACAGGTTCTCCGTGCCCGCGCGCAATTCGCACCGGCGTAAAGAATTCCAGGCGATTCATCTTTTCCTCCCGTCGATCGCGATGCGTTCGATCGAACCTAGTTAAATTCACGGCCAGCCAATTGGTTCCCGGCAAAAACGCCCACGGCCTTGATAACTGGCAGCGGGCCGGCTGGGTGAATCGCCAGTCATCGCCCGACTTCATGCCGTTGCGGGAACGTTCGGGAGAGTGGTGCATTTCGACATCAGCGATGGTCTTTCCGGGAAATGCCGGTCTATGAAACTAGCCCATGTGGCGCCGCTCCACGAATCCGTGCCGCCTCGGCTCTATGGAGGCACGGAGCGTATTGTCTCCTATCTGACCGAAGGGTTGGTCGAGCTAGGCCACGACGTAACTTTGTTCGCCAGTGGCGATACAAAGACCTCGGCAAAATTGGTGCCGTGTCGCGAGCGTGCGCTGCGTCTTGACCCAAGCCCGCTGAAATCCGAGACGGCCGCGCACCTTTCGATGCTTTCCGAGGTGAGGAAACGCGCTCAAGAATTTGATATCATTCACTTCCACCTCAGCCATTTCCTGCATTTTTCCTTCTTCGAGCACATCCATGAGCGGACGGTGACGACGCCGCATGGCAGGCTCGACTATGTCGATCTGGCACCGGCCTATAAGCGTTTTCCGCGCTTTCCGATGATCTCCGTGTCCGGCAGCCAAAGGACGGGGCTGGCCGACGCCAACTGGCTGGCGACGATCCACCACGGACTGCCGACCGAACTCTACAAGCCGGTTATCGAGCCGAGCCCAGGGGAGCGCTACCTCGCCTTCCTTGGCCGGATGTCGCGCGACAAGCGTCCGGATCGTGCCATTGAGATCGCGCTGCGCTCGGGGCTGAAACTGAAGCTTGCAGCAAAGATCGGCGACGACGACCGGGCTTATTTCCGCAAAATGGTCGAGCCGCTGGTCGATGGTGATCGTGTCGACTATGTTGGCGAGATCGAGGAAGACAAGAAGGCGGAATTCCTCGGCAAGGCGGCCGGCCTCGTATTCCCGATCGACTGGCCGGAGCCGTTCGGTCTTGCCGTCATAGAAGCGATGGCCTGCGGCACGCCGGTGATTGGCTGGAACTGCGGCGCCTTGCCGGAAATCGTCGATCAAGGCGTGACCGGTTTTATCGTGGATTCCATGCAAGGCGCGGTTGCCTCGGTGCCCGATTTGCTGCGGCTCGACAGGCGGAGGGTGCGAGCTGTCTTCGAAAGGCGGTTTTCTGCCAAAAGAATGACCCGCGACTATGTTTCCGCCTATGCGCGCCTGATCGGCGCCTCGGCCGAGGCAAGAGCGTCGTGAGCGGCATTACCTCGGGGGCGAAACGAGAGGGATATGTAGAGAATGGCCCAACTTGACGAGCGCCAGCTTGATCCCGCGGTAGCGCTTGCGTCCCTGGACGCAACCGCACCTCGAGAGCCGCATCGGCTGTTCGCCCTCAAGCAAGGCGATTGTTTTGCCGTGTCCGACGCCTACGGCGATATCCGCGGCGCCGGCGACGGTTTCTTCCGTGACGACACGCGAGTGCTTTCCGAATTCCGGCTGACCGTCGGCGACCGGCAGACATCGCTGCTCGGTGCGTCGCTCAGCCAGGACAATGTGCACTTCACCGCCAACCTGACCAATCTGCCGATGCAGAGCGTCCGCGGCCGGGACATTCCGCAGGGCGCGATCCATATCGAACGCGTCAGGCTGCTTTGGCAGGACCGGCTGTTTGAACGCGTCACCCTTTCCAACTACAGCCAGGAACATTCCACCATCCGCGTTTCGCTGCATTTTGCCGCCGATTTCCGCGACATGTTCGAAGTGCGCGGCTCGACGAGACTGAAGCGCGGCATGGCCCATGCTGCCAAGACGGATGCGACCTGCGTGCTGCTTCGCTACGACGGGTTGGACGGGCTGGCGCGGATGTCGGCGATATCGTTCTCGCTGGCGCCAGACCATCTGACGGGCGATCGAGCGGACTTCCTGATTGCCGTGACGAGGCGCAGCAGCAAGGTGCTGTATGTCGAAGTCGGTCCCGAAATGGCGGAAACGCCGAACCGCGATCGCTTCCGCGCCGCCGCGGCCCGGGCTCACTTCGGCATGCGGGCCAAGCGCCGCCATGGTGCTACGGTGCACAGTTCCGGACGCGTCTTCAACGATTGGGTCGAGCGCGCCCGCGCGGATGTGGCGCTGCTGACCACCGAACTTACGACCGGACCCTACCCCTATGCCGGCATCCCCTGGTTTTCGACGGCTTTCGGCCGCGACGGCGTGATCTCCGCCTTGCAGATGCTGTGGCTCAACCCGGGCTTGGCGCGAGGCGTGCTGGCGTTCCTTGCCCAGCACCAGGCGACGGAGACATCGCCGTTCAGTGATTCGCAGCCGGGCAAGATCATGCACGAGACCCGCAAAGGCGAAATGGCGGCGTTGCGGGAGCTCCCCTTCGGCCGCTACTATGGCGGTGTCGACACGACGCCACTCTACATCCATCTCGCCTGCGCCTATGCGGACCGTACCGGTGACATGGCGTTCGTCGACGGCCTGTGGCCGTCGCTCTGCGCTGCGGCTGAATGGATCGAGGAGGCGAGCCGACCGACCGGCTTCGTCACCTATCAGCGTGCCGCCGAGACCGGCCTCACCAACCAGGGATGGAAGGACAGCGGCGATTCCGTGTTCCATGCCGACGGCCGAATCCCGAAGGGACCGATCGCCCTGGTGGAGGTGCAAGGCTATGCCTTTGCGGCGTTCCGGGGATTGGCGGCGCTCGCCCGCCGCCGCGGCGAAATCGACAGGGCCGATCATTGGGAGAGCAGCGCCGAGGCCATGCGCGCCGCTGTCGAACGCCATTTCTGGCTGGACGATCTCGGCTTCTATGCCTTGGCGATCGACGGCGCCGGCGAGCCCTGCAAGGTGCGGACGTCTAATGTCGGGCACCTTCTCTATGTCGGCCTCCCCGCGCCGGCACGGGCGCAGATGGTCGCCGACCAACTGCTTTCGGCGTCCTTCCATTCCGGCTGGGGGCTGAGGACGCTCGCTGACGATGCTGTGTTCTTCAACCCGATGTCATACCACAACGGCTCGATCTGGCCGCATGACACCGCAATATGCGGCGCCGGTCTGGCACGCTTTGGCGAGCGCGAAAGCGTGATCCGGCTGATGAGCAGCACCTTCGAATCGGCTGTCCATTTCAACATGCGGCTGCCCGAACTGTTCTGCGGCTTTACCCGCGCGCCGGGCGAAGCGCCCATCGCCTATCCCGTCGCCTGCCTGCCGCAGGCGTGGTCGGCCGGGTCTGCCTTCATGCTGATGCAGGCCTGCCTCGGCCTCGAGATCGACGGCTGGGACGGCGAAATCCACGTCACCCGTCCCAGGCTGCCGATTGGTATCGACACGCTCACGCTGAGGCATCTTGGGGTTGGCACCAGGAAGGTGGATCTGACATTCCAGCGTGTCGGCGACAGGGTCGTCGCCTTTCTCGCCGAACGGCATGAGGGGTTGGTGCCACTCGTCGTGCGGACCTAGCTTGGCTTTTCGCATGGAACCAACCGCGGGGCTGCAATTAGCGGAACCGATGGCCCGTCCGAGCGTTCCGACGCACGGCAGCTGATTGGCGGCCGCCAATTCGAAAAACAAATAAAATGGCCACCGACCGGCCGGAGAAGATCGTTGTTCCCATGTCAGACTTTGGCATAGAGGTACTCTGGGTTCTAATCATTGCAAGCCTTGGCCTTTCCGCTGTTGCCCTGGTGTTCTCGATATCCCGCTGGCGCCACATACCAGCGGCCGCATCCTCCGCAGGCGATGACTTGGCTTCGGAAGCGGGTCGCACCGTGCTGCGGGAGTTTGAAAAGAATGGCCACTCGGCCGATGCAGCGCTGATCACATGGTCGCCCGACACGTTGCGCAAGATCCTGGCCGACGATCTGCCGGAGACGCAGGTGATCGTCGTATCCAACCGCGAGCCCTACATCCACAACACCAGGGATGATGGCATCGAGCTCCTGGTGCCGGCCAGCGGGCTGGTTTCGGCACTTGAGCCGATCACCCGCGCCTGTGCCGGCACCTGGATTGCGTATGGCGGCGGAACAGCGGACCGTCTCACCGTCGACGAGAACGACCGGGTCGAGGTGCCGCCCGGGAATCCGTCCTACACGCTGCGCAGGGTCTGGCTGACCGAGGAAGAATACCAGGCCTATTATCTAGGCTTCGCCAATGAAGGCCTGTGGCCGCTTTGTCATATCGCCTTCACCCGCCCGATTTTTCGCGCCTCGGACTGGCAGGTCTATGAGGCCGTCAACCGGAAGTTCGCCGATACGGTGGTTGCCGAAGCGCGCAACAAGCGGCCGATCGTGCTGGTTCAGGACTACCACTTCGCGCTCTTGCCGCGCATGATCCGTGAGCGCCTGCCCGAGGCGATCATCATTACTTTCTGGCATATCCCATGGCCCAACTCCGAAGTGTACAGCATCTGCCCATGGCGTGAACGGATCCTGGAAGGTTTGCTCGGCAGCTCCATCATCGGCTTCCATACGCAGTTTCATGCCAATAATTTCACCGAGAGCGTCGATCGCATCCTGGAAAGCCGGATAGAACGGGCGGACGCGGCGATCTCCTATGGTGGGCATCCGACTCTGGTCCACGCTTACCCCATTTCCATAGAATGGCCGGCCGAACTGCTTGCAAGATTGCCGGCTGTCGAGGAATGCCGTGCCCGTGTCCGCGAAAGATTCGGGCTGCCGGCGAACGTCAAACTGTGCGTCGGCGTTGAACGCCTCGACTACACCAAAGGCATTCCCGATCGCTTTCAGGCCTTGGATGAATTGTTTACGCGATATCCCGAACGGGTAGGCAAAGTGGTTTTCCTGCAGGTTGCGGCGCCCAGCCGCGGCACATTGCCGGCCTACCAGCAACTTCATGACGAATGCCTTCGCTATGCCGAAGAGCTCAACCAGCGCTACGGCGGCGAGAACTACAGTCCCGTCCTGTTGCTCGCCGAACATCATTCACAGGAGCAGGTCTACGAGATCTATCGCGCCGCCGACATATGCATGGTCACCAGCCTGCATGACGGCATGAACCTGGTCGCCAAGGAATTCGTCGCGGCGCGCGACGACGAACAGGGCGTGCTGCTGCTCAGCACCTTTGCCGGCGCTTCGCGCGAACTCCTGGAGGCACTGATCGTCAATCCCTATGATGCGACCATGATGAGCGAGGCGCTGCTACAGGCGTTGACCATGACGCCGGACGAGCAGCGCGAGCGCATGCGGCCCATGCGCGAGATGATCCGCGACAATAACGTCTATCGCTGGGCCGGCAGCATGCTGCTGGACGCTGCGCGCCTTCGCAAACGCGGGGTGACCGGCAACGGCGAGCGGCCATCCAACAGCAACAACGTCGTTTCCATCTTCGAGCGGGCGCGAAAGGCCGCGTCGTGACGGACCTTCGACTGCCGCTGGCCCCCGACCTGCCGGAAGGGCAATGGGCGCTTTTTCTCGATATCGACGGCACCTTGCTGGAACATGCCGCTCATCCCGACGCTGTCTTCGTCGGTGACGAACTGCGTCAGCTTCTCGGAAATATCGAGCGAAGGCTGGGCGGCGCCCTCGCCTTCATCACCGGACGTTCGGTCGCTGCCGTGGACAGACTGTTTCATCCCCTGAAGCTGCGCGTTGCAGGGCTGTACGGGCTCGAGCATCGGTTGACGGCGGACGGTCAAGTCGACATTGCCGACGCTCCGGCGGATATCGCGGCTCTTGCCGACGAGATTGAAGCCGAACTGGGTGGACGCAAGGTCTACATCGAGCGCAAGGGACCGGTCTTGGCCATCCATACCCGCGCTGCGCCGCAACTGCTTGCCCGGGCAACGCAGCTTGTCGAACAGGCACTGACGCAACTTCCGCCTGGGTACCGCGTGATTGCGGGAAACGCGGGCGTGGAACTCATGCCGCTGGAAGCCGTCAAAGGAGCTGCCATCCGGCGTTTCATGGAAATCCAGCCCTTTGCCGGCCGGCGCCCCGTATTCCTCGGAGATGACACCTCGGACGAAAACGGTTTCGAGGCAATAAACGAGGCCATCGGCATCTCTATCCGCGTGAAGCCGCGCGGGCCTACGGTTGCAAGCTTTGGTCTCGACGACGTGACCGAGGCAATAGCCTGGCTCGATGCCAATTTCGGCGCGGCGCGGGTGTCCTGATCGCGACCCCGATGATCATTGGACAGGCTCGCGCCATGCCTGATCCCATGAACGCCGATTGGTTCCGGTTCAGCCGATCTTCCCGTCCACGATGTGAATGCGGCGATCCATGCGCGCCGCCATTTCGAGGTCATGCGTAACTGCCACGACGGTCTTGCCGCCCTCGCGCACCAGGTTCTCCAGGATTGCGAAGACCTGCTCGGAGCTCTTGCTGTCGAGGCTCCCCGTCGGCTCATCGGCGAGGATAAGCGGCGGGTCGTTGGCGAGCGAGCGTGCTACCGCGACGCGCTGACGCTGGCCGCCCGAGAGTTGGTCAGGCCGCTTGTCGAGATGTTCGCCGAGTCCCAGGGATGAGAGCAGCTCACCGGCCCGTTCGCGCATCTGAGGACGCGCCAGCCGGCCAAGCTTGCGCATTGGGATTTCGACATTTTCGCGCGCCGTGAACTCCGGCAGCAGAAAGTGGAACTGGAACACGAAGCCGAGCATCGAAAGCCTGGTCCGCGCGCGCTCCCTTTCATTCATCGGCTCGGCGTCGCGGCCGCCTATTGTCAACGTCCCGGCGGTCGGCCGGTCGAGCAGCCCGAGCAGATAGAGCAATGACGATTTTCCGGAGCCGGAGGGACCGGTGACGGCGACGAATTCCCTTTCGTTGATCGCCAGCGTGATGTCCTTGACCAGCGTGACCGGAACTGTCTCGGGCAACACGCGGGTCAGTTTCTTGGTCTCGATGAGTGCGCTCATGACGCGCCTCTGATGATCTCGACGGGGTTCAGGCGCGCCGCACGACGCGCCGGCAGGTAGCCGGCCACTGCCGCCGAGCCCAGCGCGAAAGCCGACGCGATGACGTAGTGCATCAAGCTCCAGGCGATCGGCAGGCGGGTCATCTCCTGGCCGGTCGCGGCGATCTCGAAACGCACCAGCGACAGCGCATAGGTCATGGAGACGCCGAGCAGCCCGCCGAGCACGGAGCCGGCAGCGCCGATCGCGACGCCTTCCAGCAGAAAGAGCCGGCGCATGTCGGATTCCGGGAAGCCAAGCGACTTCATGATGGCGATGTCGCGCGCCTTTTCGTGCGTGATGGTGGAGATGATGTTGTAGATGCCGAAGCCAGCGACCAGCATGATCGCGCCGACAACGGTGTACATGATGACGTTGCGTACGACGAGCGCTTCGAGGATCGATTCATTGGCCTCCTGCCACGCCACCGCCTTGTAGCCCAGTTCGGCCTCGGCACGCTGCGCCACCGCCGGAGCGCGGTCAGGATCGTCAAGCTTGATGCGGATCTCGTTGATGGCGTTCGGACGCGCCGAGAGGATCTGCGCGTTTTTCAGAAGCACATAGGCCTCGCCTTCGTCGCGCGCGGTGGTGCCGGTGTGGAACAGACCGGCGATCTTGAAGTTGCGCGACAGTCCCTCGGCAGAAACCGCCGTTATCGTGTCACCGAACCCGGCGCCGAGCCGGCTCGCCATCGTGTCGCCGATGAGCACGTTGTTGCCGCCCGCGGCAAGCGCCGAAAAGCTGCCTTCGACGAAGTTTCCGACAATCGGCGACACGCCGGACTCGCGCCCCGGTTCGATGCCAATGATCGCCGCGCCGACTTCGCGGCTGGAAAAGCGGATCACACCCTGCGTTTTGAGGCTTGCCGCGAACCGACCGGGAATCCAGCTCTCCAGCCAGGAGGTCGCGGCGGTCGGATTGATGATGCCGCGTCGATCGTCACGCGGCCTGAGCCCGGAAATCGCGACAGTCGCAAAAGCATCCTCGGCCGGTTGACGGCGGGCTGTGCGTTGCTCGTCGGTGATGTCGACATGCGGCATCGTGTCGACGAGCTGCCTGACGAAATCGTCCTGCCCACCCTGCATCAGCGCCGCCATGGCGATGGAGAATCCGACACCGACCGCAACGCCGATCACGGCAACCAGCGTCTGGCGACCGCGGCCGGCAATGTGCGTGAGGGCGATGTCGAAGATGAGCGGCATCGTGCTTCATCGCTCCTGGGCGCCGATGATGCTCACACGCGCGCCGTCGGTGAGGTCGGCGGGATAGGGCGAGACGACGCGAGCCCTATCATCGAACCCCGACAGAACCTCGATGCCATTGGTGCCGCGAATGCCGGTTCGGATTTCATGTCGTCGGGCCTTGTCGGCTTCGACGACGAACACCTTATTCCCGTCCACAGCAACGGGCGGGATCAACAGCGCATTTTTCGAAACGCGGATGACGATGTTCACGTCGGTCGACATCCCGATACGAAGCGGCGTATCGTCCGGCAGGCGGAACCGGACGCGATAGGTCTTCGTCACCGGATCGCTTGGGTGTGATGCTGTCGACCACGGCTTCCAGGTTCTGCCTGGGGAACGCGTCGGATTTAAGCAGCGCGCGCTGGCCGACCTCGACCCGGGGTATGTCCTCCTCGTTGACCTCGGCGACGACGAGGAGCGGCTTCGGCTCGCCGACCCAGAACAACACCGTGCCGAGTTCGGCGACCTCACCCACCTCGCCGTCCTGCCTGAGCACGACGCCGGCGCTCGGCGCGCGTAACACGTAGGAGTCAAGTCGCGCTTTCTGTCCGGCGACCAGCGCTTCGATCTGGCCGAGCTCGCTCTGCGCACGATCGAGAGCCTGCTGGCTCGCCGCACGCCTTTCGGCAAGCACCGTCAGCCGCCGGAGCTCTTCCTGGGCAAGCGCTTGACGCGCTTCGAGTTCGCCAAGCACGGCCCGGGCCTCGCTGTCGTCGAGCCTGGCGAGCACGTCGCCTTGTGCAACCCTCGATCCCTCGCAATTGCATTGCTCGACGATCCTTTCGCGAACCACCGGAGTCACCTTGGCCCAGGTTTGCGGCTCGACGGAGCCACTCGCGTAAACGATTTCCGCCGCGTCGCCGCGTTGTGGCGTCACCACCGAAACCTTGGCCGGTTGCCAAAGATACCAGGCGCCGAAAGCAGCCGCGGCTGCGACAACAACGATGCTGGCCGTCGAGCGTATCCGTCGCAAGGGACTCTCCTTCATGATCGAATCCGAATGTCCTGCGGTGACAGATAATAGCACTAGACCGACCGTCGGTCTATAAAGTTGCATAAAGCTCCGGTTCGTGCTCCTCTTGCTCCACCTGCACTTTGTGAGGTTCGATTTGCCCCGAGTGATAAAGCCGCCGGAGATACGATCCGCCGAGCTCCTCGACTGCGCCCAGCGGCTTTTCTTCGAGCGCGGCTACGACAACACGACAGTGAACGACATCATCCGCGAGGCCGGCCTGTCGAAGGGCGCGTTCTACCACTATTTCGCATCGAAAGAGGCCCTGCTGGAGGCGCTCGCCACACGTCTCGCCCGCGACAGCTTCAGCGAGTTGCAGCCCGTGCTCAACGATCCCTCACTCGATGGGCTTGGCCGGCTCAATGCCCTGTTTGCCGGCTCGCGGCGGCTGAACGTCGAGCTTGCCCCGCAAATGCGCAAGACATTTTTCGTCCTGTTCCGGCCCGAGAACCTTGCCCTCTTCCATCGGGTCGACCAGGCGGCCAGGGAATTGGCCTTGCCGATAATCACCGATCTGCTCAGGAAAGGCAGCGACGAAGGCATCTTCGACGTGCCCGACCCGGAAGCCTTCGCCGAGATGTTCTTGCAGCTGCGGCTGATCTTTCGGGATGTAATGCACCGCGCCCTGCTGAAGGCCGAGCAGGGCAATATCGACGAAGCGGCGCGGCTGCTCGACGATCGGCTGCGGCTCTACGGCATCGCGATCGACCGGCTTTTGAAGCTGCCCGATGGAACGATAGAAGCCGCACAACCCGGGTTTGCCCGGGCTTTCCTCGAAGCAGGCCCGTGAGCCACCAAGGCAGGCCGCGGCGCAGCGATTCGTCATCCCTGCGTATTTGCCCATGCGCCGACAAGGGGCGGCAGCATAATGCACATCTGCTGTTCGACGGCCTCGCTGCGCAGTCGCTCGGCGAGCGTATCAACCCTCATTTCGGTGGCGGTCGCGGCGCCGACCGCCTCGGCCATCGGCATCAGGCTGCGCAAGGTCTCGGCAACATAGTCGTAGACCGGCGAGTCGGGCCCGCTACCGGCGAGGCCGGCGGAATTCATCTGCGGCGCCGGCAGCCCTGCGCCGGCGAAGACCATCGGTAGCCTGCCACCCATGTCGACCTCGAAACCTGCCCGCTCGATCGTCTCGATTATCCAGCCGCGGCATTTGCTGAACAGCGGCGCCTCCGGAAAACTGCGGGTGAGCGGCATCGCCATTTCCTGGAAGGCGACGATGCCGCCCGGCCGAAGAAACCCGACAAGCCTGCGCAGGGTTGCGGCCGGATCGGGCAGATACATCAGGACGAGCCTGCCGATCACCGCATCGAAAGTCTCGTCGGGTGAGAATGTATCAAGCTCGCCTGTGGTAAAGCGTGTCCAGTAACACTGGCCGGATTCGGTGGCGCGCCGCTCGGCAATGTCCACTGCCCCCGCCGAGCGATCGATGCCGAGCACTCTTCCCGAGGGCCCGACTAGCTTCCCGGCCAGCAAGGAGACGTCGCCGACGCCGCAGCCAATGTCGAGCACGCGCATGCCCGGTCCTATACCCGCGCGGCGCAGGAAATCCTCGGTAAGGTCGTGAATGAGCGCTCCCTGCAGTTCCAGGCGCTGGAATTCACGTTCCGTGTAGCCCAAGGCATAGGGACGCGGATCCGCGGTGCCTTGATCTCGGTCGATCTTCGGCGCGTATTGGCCAAGCAGATTGTCCATTATTTGACTCCCTGATCGATTTATCTGTGTTTGACTTTTCCTGATCGCCGGGCAGCCATCTGACCGCCCCCGGTTGGACCATCACGATCGGCGATCAGTGCTACAACGTGATTTCCGGAATCGGGAATTGCGTTACGACTGAAACAGACGGCCGTGTCTGACGTACCGCACAGCCGGAGAACATCCCCCTGCCCCCGGATCTTCGGCGGCGACTACGTCTTTCGGACGCGGCTACGGCTTCGGAGCCTGCGGGACGAACACGATATGCGGTGTCTTCGGCGGACGACCGGGCGGCACATAATCCGGAACCGGCGTATCGTCTGCCGGCAGCGAAAGCACATAGCGGTGGATGGCGCGCAGGTCGGCCTCGGTCATGGCGCGCAGGTTGAACCACGGCATAGGCGGGCGCGTCTCGATTGTACGCGCTGACTTTACCCACTCGTCTTCGCTCATCGTGCGCAAAAGCTGGCGAAGATTCGTCGGGTAGGTCGTGCCCCACGGCCCATTGAAGCCAAGCGAGTCGCCGATCAGCCATCGATCCTCCGGAACGTTGCCGGCCTTCTCCAGATAATTTGGCGTGTGGCAATCGTTGCAGCCACCGATCTTTGCCAGGTATCGACCGCGCTCGATCGAGTCGGTCGCCGCCGCCGCACCCATCTCACTGGGGTCGAGCGTTACGGCGGCGAGCAACCCGCTCAGGCCAAGGGCGGTAATTCCGATGAGAACCCACCGTGTCATCAGCTTCTCCTGCCGGTCCACTTTTCGGGATCATGGTCTTTTCGCGATCACGATCTGGGCGTGAAACATAGAAACGCCCGGCTACAGGTTGATTTCAGCCAGGCGGAATTTTGGTTACGGTTGTAACGAGGAGCCCGGCCGACCGTGATCAGCCTGAATGCAGATGGCGGGCAAGGCATTGTGCAACAGAGGCCGACAGCAGCGGTTTCTTGATGACTTCGCTTATGCCGGCCGCCGCCAGTTGACGCGATCGCAGCGTGCGGCCGTAACCGGTCATCAGGACAATTGGCAGGTCAGACCGGATCTCATGCAACTTGCCGGAGAGTTCGACCCCGGTCATGTCAGGCATGACCTCGTCCGTCAACACCAGGTCGAAGCGCCCCGGATCGGCACGGAAGGCATTGAGAGCCGCGGGGCTGCGGTCGAACCCGACCGGCTCGTAGCCAAGCGCGGCGAGCATCTCCTCGGCAAGTTGCACCAGCGGCGTATCGTCATCGACAACCAGGATCGTCTCGCCGTTGCCATACTCGACCGGAACCTCGGTGGCCTCGCCCTCGCCCTCATCCGCTTGGGCTGAAGCGGGTTCGATCTGCGGAAAATAGACCTCGAAGGTCGTGCCTTGGCCCAGTTGGCTCATCACGTCCACCGCACCCCGATGTGCCGCGACAATGCCGTGCACCGTCGACAGGCCGAGCCCGGTGCCGTGCCCTGCCGGCTTGGTCGTGAAGAACGGCTCGAAGATGCGCTCGAGAGTCGCCTGATCCATGCCGCTGCCGGTGTCCCTGACGGCAAGGCGGATATAACGGCCGGCAGGCAGGTTGCCGTGCGACAGCGCCTGCGCCTCGACGATCTCCGTCATGTCGAGAGCGATCTCCAATACGCCGCGGCTGTTCATCGCCTGCGCCGCGTTGGTGCCGAGATTCATCACCACCTGCTGAAGCTCGGTCGGATCGCCCGTCATCGCGGCATCCGCGGCTGCAAGATGCGTCTCCACTGCAAGCGTGGCGGGGAACGAGGCGCGCAGCAGATCGACCGCCTCCGCAATCACGGGCTGCACCCGCAGCGCGTGATGCTGCCGCTCGCGGCGACGGCTGAAGGCAAGGATCTGCTCCGTGACGTCCTGCGCCCGCCTGCCGGCCTTCATGATCTGCTGGACGTAGCGCCGCGCACGAGACTCCTTCAGCAGCACCACCAGCGCCATCTCGCTATAGCCGAGGACGGCGCTGAGAATGTTGTTGAACTCGTGCGCTATGCCGCCGGCCAGCGTTCCGATTGCTTCCAGCCGCTGCGATTGGTTGAGCCGCGCCTGCAGCGCTTCGCGTTCCCGTTCGTTGTGTTGGCGCGCGATGGCATTGGCGAAGATCTCGGCGGCAGTGCGCAGCAGCGCGATGTCGTCGTCGGTCCAATGCTTTTCGTGCGTTACGCCATCGAGAGCCAGAAAACCCAGCCGCTCTTCGGCATGCCACATCGGTATGCACAGCCACGATCGAATTTGATGCGCCTGCAGGCATGCCTTCTCCCGCCCCTCGGGAAGCTCGCCGACGCGGGGGACGTCGATGCAGCCTTGCCGTTCATGGTCCGCGAGCGTCCAGTGTGAAGCCAGTTCGATCAAATCGTTCGGCAGGCGGGCCGTCGCGCTTCCGCTCGGACGGCGATAGAAATAGCCGCCGGAAAGATCGGCATCGTATGTGCGGCTGACGAAAATCTGGGCGCCGTCGAGCCCGGCATGTTCCACCAGGCGCGCGAGGCCCTTGCTGATCCCGGCCCGGATGCGGTCACGCGGCAGATTGATGAACTGTGTCGAGATTGAAGCGATCAAGCCTTCGAATTCCAGCCGCTCGCGCAGGATCCGTGCATTGTGGCGCAGGCGGGCGAACAGGTAAGCCACATAGCCCACCAGGACCAGCGCCGCGACGTAGAGCAGCGTCTGGAACCGCGCAGCCCGTTCCGCGGCGCGCCCATGCACATCGAGATACAGGTCCTGCAGAGCGCGGGCCCGTTCGCTCGTTGGCGCAGTCTGCAGGCGGGAGACGAGATCGTCGACCGCCGGAAGCCTGGTGACGATAAGCCGGCCGTGGGAGACAAGAGAGAGGACATCGCTTGCAGCCACGGCATCGACGGACGGCCTGGCCAGTCGGTCAAGCGAGGCGGTCACTGCCCTTGCCGCCTCCGGCCGGGGATCGCTGATGAACCGCGACATGGCGATCATCAGAGCTCCGATCTCGACCGCTCGAAGGCCGTCGCCCTCGGTCGTGAGCCGGCCGCTCATATAGTTGAAATAGTTCAAAGAGTTCTGCAGCAGCGCGTTGTCCGACTTGAACGCCTCGACGAGCGTTTCCTCGTCGCGCACCGCGGCGATGACCTCGGCGATCCGCCGGTCGATGTCCGCCCGTGCTTCGCCGCTTGCGACGTCCCCGGCAGCCGGCAGCGTCCGCGTCGCCTCATTCAGGTTCTCGATCGACCGCACAAGCGGATCGTAGCTGCGCAACAGCCCCGCCCGTGCCCGCAACACGTCGCGCTGCAGGGCAGCGTTATAGAGGATGACCGTCCTGAGAGCGTCGAGCGTGCGTTCGTGGCGCGCGGCATCAGGAGCCGCGCCCTGCAGCAGGAGGTAGGTCAGGACGATGAGCAGGCACGCGACGACCGGCGCCAGGATGGGTAGCGACTTCATTGCTGCAGACGATCCGCTGCGCTGGTCAACGGCTGGCCGCGATATTCCCCCGTCAGCGTCGCAAGGAACTTGACGATGAGATCGGTATCGCGCTGGTCGAGTTCCCGGCCGAGTTGGCTCCGCGCCATGATCTTTACTGCGTCTGCGAGCGATGCGGTGCGGCCGTCGTGGAAATACGGCGCCGTCACCGCGACATTGCGCAGGCTGGGAACGCGGAAGACATGGCGGTCGCTCTCGACGCCGGTAATGGCGAAGCGGCCGAGATCCGCCTGGGACAAGGTTTTCTGACCGGCGAAGGGATTCCGAAAGATGCCGAACTTCTGAAACAGATTGCCGCCGACATTGGCGCCCTGATGGCAAGCGATGCAGCCAAACGCCTTGAACAATTGA
Source organism: Mesorhizobium sp. WSM4844 (assembly GCF_055811775.1). Lineage (NCBI taxonomy): Bacteria > Pseudomonadati > Pseudomonadota > Alphaproteobacteria > Hyphomicrobiales > Phyllobacteriaceae > Mesorhizobium > Mesorhizobium sp. WSM4844. The sequence goes on from NZ_JBVVQB010000006.1 coordinate 48,658, forward strand.
TAGCCATGCTCCTCGTCCGCCGTGATGGCGTCGCGCTCGCCCTTGAGATAGCGGTCGAAACGGGCGTTGGGCGTGATCAGCGAGCGTTGAAAGATGGCCAGGGCATCGAGCACATCCGTCCGGCCGGGAGCCGCGCCGTAGAGCGTCACGAACCGCCGCGAATAGTCCGGGTCGGAGCGCAGTTTCGGCAGCAATTCTTCCCAACTCGTGTTCATCAGCCTGTCATCGAGCAGGACTGCCTCGTTCTGCTCCTCGACAGTGCGGAAATTGCCGCGCCAGTTCAGCCGGAAATTGAGCGCTGCGCTGAAGACGGTCGGCGCATTGAAATCGAGCTGTCCGCCATCCGCCGCCGTGGAACGAGCCCTGCCGTCGTCGCCGCTGAGATCGAGCCTGTGGCAACCGCTGCAGGCGATGACATCGTCATGCGACAGCCGGACATCGTTGAACAGGCTCTCGCCAAGGGCGATCTTCGCCTGTTCGAAAGGACCAGTGCCCGTTATCGGAGCAATCGGCTCGCCGATCGGAGCGGCCGGCTGATTGACCAGGGCCAACGCAAACGGTGCCGCCGCTGCCAGGCAAAGCGGAACCAAAAGCCCCGCCCGAACCTTACCAATCTGGCCATACGCCATCGAGTGAGCCTGTGGTATCCGATCACGAAGATTATCGGTGCTTACCAACAAATCGCCGTTAATCGGCGTTAAGTCTAATAAAGCAACGGCTCGGTCATGGGTTCCATACCTGCGGACGGTCTGAGATGTTAGCCGAACAGAACACGCGCTACGAAGAGCAGCCGAAAGGCACAATCGAACAGGCAGCGGCGGCGAAGCATATTCTTGTCGTCGATGACGACCCCGAAATTCGCGAGATGCTCACCAATTACCTGGAGAGCGAGAATTTTAGGGTTAGCGCTGTTGCCGACAGCCGGGCCATGTCGCGCGTCCTCAATGAAAGACCGGTAGACCTGGTGCTCCTCGACATGCGGCTTGCCGACGAGGACGGGTTTGAAATCATGCGACAACTCGGCAGTCCGCCGGAAGCGCCGCCCATCATTATCATCACCGGCCATAGGCGCGACGAGGTGGATCGCGTCGTCGGCCTGGAACTCGGGGCTGACGACTACATCACTAAGCCCTTCAGCCTCAGGGAACTGCTTGCGCGCGTTCGCGCCGTGCTGCGGCGATCGGGGTCAACACGCCAGCAGTCGCCTGGCAAGAAGCCCAAGCGTTACCGCTTTGCCGGCTGGGAACTCGACATGCGGATGCGGCGCCTGAGGTCGCCCGCCGGCGAAGCGACGCCGTTGACCGCCGGCGAGTTCAACCTGCTGGCAGCCTTCCTGCAATCGCCGCAACAAATCCTGAGCCGCGAGCAGCTTCTCGCTGCCAGCAGGATTCACGACGAAGAGGTGTTTGACCGCAGTATCGATGTGCAGATACTGCGCCTGCGCCGCAAGCTCGAGGTCAGCCCGAGCGAGCCGAAACTCATTGTCACCGAGCGGGGCGCTGGCTACGTCTTCGCTGCCCCGGTCGAGGTGCAGTGACTTTCGAGGTGCTGTGACTTGCCGCGCCCCGTTCCTGGCAGGGGTCAAATAGGAACGTTCATCGCCTCAGCGCATGCACGCTATCAACATTGCCGCCGCCTATCGGTAGAGCCAAGTCGTCGTCGAGCAAGCGCGTGATGCGGGCGAAGCCGGTAAAAGCCTTCCTTGCTTCCTCTGCCGACATCCGGCCCGCCAGAGCCGCGGAGCAGCAATTCACCGCGCATTGGTAGACTGGCCCACGCCGGCCGACTGGCCATCTACGCAAGAACTCCATCGCTTCGGCTACACTATCAATTTCTTCGGCAGGACTTTCCTGCCCGCGCGAAATCCGCACAGGCGTAAAGAATTGCAGGCGATTCATTGTTTCCTCCCGGTCGATCGCCACGTGCCCGATCGAACCTTTTGAACTTACTGCTGACCATGTGGTTTCCGGCAAACAGCACCCGATGGTGAAAAAGTCGGGCCAAAAATGAAGTCTCGCATATCGTTCGACCGAAATCGAATCACCAAACATGACAAACATGTGGCGAGGTCGTGTCCCACCGTGTCGTATAGGTCGGCGGTAGCGAAGCCGGATTTGGCTAGCCGCAGCAGACCCATTTGGGATCTCTTCTCCGTCAAAGCGCCAGCGGATCGAGGCAGGGAACTCCTAAGGGCTGGAAGTGTCTCGGGTTCCCAGTCAGGAGCGTCAAGGAGTTCGCTTTAGCGGTCGCAGCGATGAGAATGTCAGCCAGCCCTGGATGACTCCCTGCGGCTGTGGCGGCGTCTTCCATGAGGCCTGCCGCCAGCGCCACCGCCGCATCGATCGGCAAGATTTCCGCGCTGTAGTCCGTCATGATGCCCTGCAGCCACGCCATTAGCGTCTGAGCCTTCGCCGTGGCTCCCGAGCGGTCGAGCTTGGCGATGCCTCTCCGAAGTTCGTGGAGGGCAAAGGCAGGCACAAACAAGTTGCCCGTCTGCTGCAATAGCCAGGCTGCCGCATTTGGGGGCAGCGGAGGCTTTCCCGGCGCGGTCGCCGACAGCACCGAGGTGTCGAAAAGGTATGAGGTCAAAGGTTAACCTCGCGGCTTTGCTGGGTGCGGTCGCGCTCCGGTTCGAAGCCCGCGGGCCAACCGGGGAACGACAGCAGGTATTCCGCAAGGCTGGGCTTCTCGGGGTAAATCTTCCTCGCTTCGTCGATCGGAACGATAACTGCCACTGGCTTGCCGTGCCTCGTGATCGTGATCGGGTCGCCGGCCTCGGCGGCAGCGACGAGTGCCGTCAAAGTGGCCTTGGCTTCGCGAATATTGATGTGTTTCACTGCTGTTGCCTCCATTGTGGTTGCACGCAACTACACTTAGCAAATCCGTCGTCGATTGCAAGTGGACAGTTCCCGGAAAACAGACCATTCCAAAACTTCGATCACATCTCGAAGGAAGTCGCGGACAGTTTCGACGCCAGGATTTCCAATTTACCTCTCCCAGGGAGAGTGAACGGGGAGAAGGGGGCTGGCGGCAACCTTGGCACCCTTTCCGCAACGCTGGAAATTGGCGGAATCTTTGCGAAGGCGTCTTTCTCCCCGTCGCTGTACGGGGAGAAGGGGCTGGCCGCAACCTTGGCACCCTTTCCGCAACGCTGGAAATTGGCGAAATCTTTTGCGAAGGCGTCTTTCTCCCCGTCGCTATACGGGGAGAAGGGGAAGCCCTATCCGCCGACCATTTCGGCCAATTTGCGCACGGTGTTCCAGTTGCGCGAGGTGCCGATGCCGAGCCGTTTATGACTTATCGCCGCCACAAGACGCGAGCTTGGCGTCTCGCGCGAAAAGAATATCCAGATGTCGCCGCCGACGGCCTGCATCCGCTCATCCTTGCCGATATAGGCCTCCAGCGCCGCGACGGCCTCAGCGGCAACGGGCTTGCGCATCACGCGCACCGCTACCTGATCCGCGGCGGCAGCCGATTCGGCGGGAAACGGATTGCCGGCCGCAAGCTTCAACCAGTCATCTGCGCGGCGCACGATGATGTCGACATGGCGGCCAAAAGTCTTTTGGAACGCCGTCTCCAATCGGCGCTGCAGCACGGCAATCTCTGTTTCTTTCGTCTCGAAAACCAGATTGCCGGTCGCCACCAGCGTGCGCGGGTTGTTCAGGCCCAGGCCTTCTGTCATGGTCCTGAGATCGGACATGACGACACGCCGCCCCTCGCTGAGCACGATGCTGTAAAGCAGAGCGACGTAGGTTTGCATGCTAGCCCGGATATCTCACGATAGCCTGTCGATTTAGACCAAGCGGCTCTGCTCCACCGCTGCCTCGATGAAGCTGGCAAACAGCGGGTGCGGGTCAAGCGGCCGGCTTTTCAGCTCGGGATGATATTGCACGCCGATGAACCAGGGATGGTCGGGATATTCGACCGTTTCCGGCAGCACGCCGTCCGGCGACATGCCGGCAAAAACCAGCCCGCAATCCTCGAGCCGCTCCTTGTAGTCGACATTGACCTCGTAGCGGTGGCGGTGGCGCTCGGAAATCTGCGTGTCGCCATAGATCTCGGCGATCTTCGAGCCCCTGGCGAGGTCCGCCTGATAGGCACCGAGCCGCATGGTGCCGCCGAGATCGCCGGTTTCCCTGCGCTTCTCCAGCATGTTGCCTTTCAGCCATTCCGTCATCAGGCCGACGACCGGTTCCTCGGTCGGACCGAATTCGGTCGACGAGGCATGATTGACGCCGGCCAGCGAACGCGCTGCCTCGATGCAGGCCATCTGCATGCCGAAGCAGATGCCGAAATACGGCACTTTTCGCTCGCGGGCGAACTTCGCCGCAAGGATCTTGCCTTCCGCGCCGCGCTCGCCAAAACCGCCGGGGACCAGAATGCCGTGGACCTTTTCCAGCCACGGCGCCGGGTCTTCTTTCTCGAATATCTCGCTCTCGATCCAGTCGAGCTTGACCTTGACGCGGTTGGCGAGACCGCCATGCGACAGCGCCTCGATCAGCGATTTGTACGCGTCCTTGAGGCCGGTATATTTGCCGACGACGGCGATGGTCACCTCGCCCTCCGGGTTGTGGATGCGTTTGGACACCGCTTGCCACGGCTCCATCCGCGGCTTCGGCGCCGGATCGATGCCGAAAGCGGCGAGCACTTCCGAATCCAGCCCTTCATTGTGATAGGCCATCGGCACGTCGTAGATGTGCGGCACGTCGAGCGCCTGGATGACCGCGCTCTCGCGCACATTGCAGAACAGCGACAGTTTGCGGCGCTCTTCCCTGGGGATGGGGCGGTCGGCGCGGACCAGCAGGATGTCGGGGGCGATGCCGATGCCGCGCAATTCCTTGACCGAATGCTGGGTCGGCTTGGTCTTCAATTCGCCCGCCGTCGGAATATAGGGCATCAGCGTCAGGTGCACGTAGACGGCGTTGTTGCGCGGCAGGTCGTTGCCAAGTTGGCGGATCGCCTCCAGAAACGGCATCGCCTCGATGTCGCCGACGGTGCCGCCGATCTCGCACAGGACGAAGTCATAGTCGTCATTGCCGTTGAGAATGAAATTCTTGATCTCGTCGGTGACGTGCGGAATGACCTGCACGGTGGCGCCAAGATAATCGCCGCGTCGCTCCCGCTCGATGATATTCTTGTAGATGCGGCCCGTGGTGATGTTGTCCTGCTGGTTGGCCGAGCGGCCGGTGAACCGCTCATAATGGCCAAGATCGAGATCGGTCTCGGCGCCGTCATCCGTCACGAAGACTTCGCCATGCTGGTATGGCGACATCGTGCCGGGATCGACATTGAGATAGGGATCAAGCTTCTTGATGCGCGCGCGATAGCCTCGCGCCTGCAAGAGAGCCCCAAGGGCCGCTGCAGCGATGCCTTTTCCGAGTGAGGAAACCACGCCGCCTGTGATGAATACATATCGCGCCATGGGAGTCATCGCTTAACGCGGCCGAATTGATTCCGCCAGAGAAAAAACCGCCGCGAAGGCTTTTTCCCAAGAAGGCGCCCTGATGATGCTCGAACCAAAGCAAAAGGGCCGGCGAGGCCGGCCCTTTTGTTGACCCGTCAAGGCGTCAGATGATGACGACCTTGGTGCCCACTTTCACCCTGCGATAAAGGTCCATGACGTGCTCGTTGATCATGCGGAAACAGCCGTTGGAGGAGCTCGTCCCGATCGACTGCGGCGCAATGGTGCCGTGAATGCGCAGATGGGTGTCCTTCCTGCCGTCGTAGAGATAGATGGCGCGCGCGCCGAGCGGGTTATCGCCGCCGCCGGGCATGCCGTCCTTGTACCGGCCGTAATTCTTCGGCTCACGCTTCTGCATGTCGAGCGTCGGGATCCAGCGGGGCCATTCCTGCTTGTCGCCGACGGCGACCGTGCCCTTGAACTGCAGGCCGTCACGACCGACCGCAATCGCATAACGGCGGGCGGTCCAGGAGGATTCGACGAGATAGAGGCGGCGCGCACTCGTATCGATGACGATGGTGCCGGGGCTATAGCCGGTGAACTCGACCTCTTGCGGCACGAACTCCGGCTTCACCTTGAACTGCTTCCTGGCTTCCTTGCTGGCGAGCGCGGCATCGAGGGCGCGGGTCTCGGGGAGCAGCGACATCGACGGGGACGTGCCGCCGAACAGGCCGGCGAACAGCCCGACGCGCTGCGGCTTCTGCCCGACCGGCTCGCTGCGCAATTCCCCGTTGTTGCCGGTCAGCGCAACGTTCATGGCCGCGGCGGGAATTGCCTCGGCCGACTGGATTGCAGCGATGGGTTGAATCGGTTCGATGATCTTGACCGGCCTGGCATCGGCCAGCCTGGCCTTGCCAGCGGACTTATCCTTCTTGGCGAGGCCCTTCCTGGCAAGAAACGCCTGCCGTTCCGCGTCCGACCTGGCTTTGGCCGCCTCGCGCATCGCCAGCTTCCTTGCCTCGATCGCCTTTACTCGAGCAGCTTGCTTGTCAGCCGCGATCTTGGCCTCGATCCTCCTGATCTGGGCAAGATCTGCCGCGCTCGGGTCTTTTTTCTTCTTGAGCAGCCTTAGTTGCGCCGCATCGCTTTTGGCGGCGACGTTGACGACGTCAGTTGTGACTGCGGATTTAGGGGCCGAATTGCCCGCCGGCATGGCCGCGTAAGCGGGCGCACCAAGGCTGAGCACGGCCCAAAGGCCGGCTAAAATGAAGCTGCGAAGCTGCATGGCGAAGATCCGATCGTTCAATGCTTGTTGCCACGGCGTCGCCCGGCGTCCCCCAAGGACCCCGAATGTGCCGCGCGCAATCTATAATCGATTAATCGGAGACGCCTCAAGCGCCCTGGCGTGCCGCGCCCGGTCGAATCCTAGCGATCGTGCGGCATTTGCCGCGACTGTGTTCAAACAACAACAGATCGCGGCGCCGGACGTCTGCTGATTACTGGTTTGGAACCTGCGGCGTTACTGGCTGGGTGGCGCCGTTTGTGGCCGGCGGCGTGGTCGCTCCCGCCGCTGGCGGTGCAGCGGGGGCCGGGGCTGCGGCATCATTGCCGGAAGGCGGCGTTGGCGCCGTATTGCCGGACGGCGGTGTCGGCGTTGTGGTGCCAGGCAACTGGTTGAGCACGCCGCCCCCGCCGTTCGTCACAGGCACGCGATCGAGAATGTCGATCGGCTTCTCGCCGTAACGGGCGACGATCGACAAGGTCAGCGAGGTGGCGAAGAACGCCGCCGCCAGGATCGCCGTCGCCCGCGTCAGGGCGTTGGCGGCACCGCGCGCGGTCATGAAGCCCGATCCGCCGCCGATGCCGAGGCCGCCGCCTTCGGAGCGCTGCAGCAGCACCACGCCGACAAGAGCGAGCACGACCATGAGGTGGACGACGATCAGTACGGTTTCCATAATTTATCCTGGCAAAGCCTTGCGCGGCCGCAGATACGACCGGTGATTTGGAGGCGGCTCAATACAATGCTTTGACGGCAATTCCAAGCCCGTGGCCGGAATATGGGAAGCAATGCGGCCGTTGCAACATTTTCCCGCTGCGGCACAGTATCCGAAGTGCCCGACAGCCTTTCGATGCTAAAGCATGTCGCGCAAAAGCATGCCCTTGGGCCTGCCCTCGGGCCTGACCAGAGGGTGTGCAGCGGTTTTGCGACAACGACATGCGTAAAAACAACAACCTAAAGCGCGTCGCATTAGGCCGGCCAAACGCGACGCGCTTTAGGAGATATTTCGATAGGCTTCGGCAATGCCGAGAAAATCCGCCGCCTTCAGGCTGGCGCCGCCGACCAGCGCGCCGTCGACATTTTTCACGCCGAGCAGTTCGACCGCGTTCGACGGCTTGACCGAGCCGCCATAGAGGATGCGCATCTTTGCCGCAGCGCTGCCAAGCTTTTCCGACAGTTTTTCGCGAATATGCGCATGCGCCTCAGCAACGTCGGCGGCGGTCGGCGTCAGTCCCGTGCCGATCGCCCATACCGGCTCGTAGGCGATGACGGTATTCGATGCTGTTGCATTCGGCGGCACCGAGCCGGCGACCTGGCGCGACAGCACGTCGAGCGTGGCGCCCGCCTCGCGCTCGGCTCTCGTCTCGCCGATGCAGATGATGGCAACCAGCCCGGCGCGCCACGCGGCGGACGCCTTTGCCTGGACAATGGCGTCGTCCTCATTGTGATCGGCGCGGCGTTCGGAATGGCCGACGATGACGTGACTGGCGCCCGCATCTTTCAGCATCTCGGCCGAAATACAGCCGGTATGGGCGCCGCTCTCCTTGCTGTGGCAATCCTCGCCCCCGGCCCGGACCGGCGTGCGCGACAAGATCTCCGCGGCATGCGCAAGCAGCGTCGCCGGAACGCAGACCAGCGCTTCGGTCTCGGCATCGAGCCCGCTCATGAAGCCGTTGCCGATCATCCTGAGTTCGTTGAGCGAGGCGCTGGTGCCGTTCATTTTCCAGTTGCCAGCGACCAACGGGCGGATTCCAGGCGTCATGGGATTTGCTTCTCCGGGCAATATTCGGCTGCGTCCTCACTACCAAACTCAGCCCACAAAGCAATCGACAGTGGGCCGGAAGGACGCTATTGCGCTTGTTTCAGACTCGGCGCATGCGAAAATGCGCGAAAAAATCGGAAGTGACCATGCTTGGTATCTTGAGAAGCGCCGCGGGGACCTGGATCGCGAAAGCGCTGCTGATATTATTGGTGTTGAGCTTCGCCGTCTGGGGCATTTCCGGACAGATGGTCGGTGGTTTTGCAGGCCACGACGCCGTTGTCACGGCCGGCGGCACCAAAGTGTCGATCAACGAGTATCGGCTGGCCTATGACCGGCAGATCAGCGTGATGTCGCAGCAATTCGGCCAGCGCATCAGCCGCGAGCAGGCGACGGCGCTCGGCCTCGACAACCAGGTGCTGGCGCAACTCGTGTCGGGCGCGGTCCTCGATGAGCAGGCCCGCAAGCTCGGGCTTGGGCTGTCCAAGGACCGGCTGGCCCAACTCACGCATGAAGACCCGGCCTTCAAGGGTCCCGGCGGCAACTTCGACAGAAGGACTTTCGAATACATACTGCAACAGGTCGGCATGCGGCCGGAAGACTATCTCAGGAATCGCGCCCAGCTGGCTGTGCGCCAGCAGATCGTCGAGGCGGTTTCGGACGGCCTCAAGGCCCCGAATACGTTCTTGAGGGCGGTGGCGCTTTATCGTGGCGAAGACCGCACCATCGACTATTTGACCTTGCCGAAATCGCTGGTCGAGCCGATTGAAGCGCCATCCGACACTACGCTTTCGGCTTATTTCGAGGAAAACAAGAAGACCTATGCGGCGCCCGAATACCGCAAATTCTCCTATGTCAGGCTCGAGCCGGAAGACATCACGGATGTGAGTGCCGTGACCGACCAGCAGGTCAGCGACGACTACAACAAGAACAAGGGGCGCTACACCACGCCGGAAACGCGCACCATCGAACAGCTCGTGTTCAAAACGCCCGATGCTGCGAAGGCCGCGCTCGATTCACTCGAGACCGGCGCGACCTTCGACAAACTCGTCGCCGCCGAGGGCAAGACGCAGGCCGACACGCTGCTCGGCACGCTGTCCAAGGACAAGATCGCCGACAAGGCGGTGGCGGATGCGGCCTTTGCGCTCAAGGTCAACGAAGTCAGCCCGGTCGTTCAGGGCGCCTTCGGTCCGGTGCTGCTGCGCGTCACCGAGATCAAGCCCGAAGTGGTGAAGCCGCTGGCCGAAGTGGCCGCCGACATCCGCAAGGACCTGGCGCTCGGCGAGGCAAGCCGCATTCTGCTCGACGTCCATGACAGCTACGAAGATAGCCGCGCTTCGGGCAGCACGCTCAAGGAAGCGGCCGAAAAGCTGAAGCTGAAGGTCGTCACCGTCGACGCGATCGATCGCACCGGCCTGAGGCCGGACGGCGCCATCGTCAAGGATCTGCCGGAATCGCCGGATCTCATCAAGGCGGTGTTCGATGCCGAGCCCGGCACCGAGAATCCCGACCTCACCACCGCCAACAATGGCTTCGTGTTCTACGAGGTGGATTCGATCGCGCCGGCCCGCGACCGCACGCTGGATGAAGTCCGCCAGAAGGTCGTGGCCGACTGGACGGCGGCGGAAACGACCAAGCGGCTCACCGCAAAAGCGCAGGAGCTCGAAAAGCGTCTCGAGGCCGGCACCACGCTCGACGTGATCGCGAGCGAACTCAAGCTTGAGAAACAGACCAAGCGCGGCGTCAAGCGCGGGGCGGACGACGCCGATTTCGGCAAGGAAGGGGCGGCTGCGATGTTCGGCGAAGGCGAAGGCGGGACCGGATTGATCCCCTCGCCCACCGGCGACGGACAGATCCTGTTCAGGATTGCCGAAGTCTTCGAGCCTGCCGGGGCCGACGCCAGCTCGGTGCCGGACGACGAGCAGAAATCGTTCACCGCCGGCATGTCCGACGACCTGCTCGACCAGCTGGTGGCGCAGCTGCAAACGCAATATGACGTTCGCATCGACCAGACCGCCGTTGCCCAAGCCCTGACCAGATGAGCGCGCTCAAGACCCACATCGCCAAGGTCGCCGCCGGCAGCTCGCTTTCCTTCGAGGAAGCGCGCGATGCCTTCGACATCATCATGTCGGGCGACGCTACGCCCGGCCAGATCGGCGGCTTCCTGATGGCGCTGCGCGTGCGCGGCGAGACGGTGAGCGAGATTTCCGGCGCCGTCGCCACCATGCGCGCCAAGATGCTGCGCGTCGACGCGCCGGCTGGCGCCATCGACATCGTCGGCACCGGCGGCGACAATTCGCACAGCGTCAACATCTCGACCGCATCCGCCTTCGTCATCGCCGCCTGCGGCGTGCCGGTGGCCAAGCACGGCAATCGCGGATTGTCCTCGCAGACCGGCGCCGCCGACGTGCTGACCGCGCTCGGCGTCAAGCTCGACATCCCGCCGGAAACGATCGGCCGCTGCATCCACGACGCAGGCGTCGGCTTCATGTTCGCGCCGGCGCATCATCCGGCGATGAAGCATGTCGGCCCGATCCGCGTCGAGCTCGGCACCCGCACCATCTTCAACCTGCTTGGCCCGCTCTCCAATCCGGCTGGTGTCGTCAGGCAGATGGTTGGCGTCTTCTTGCCGGAATGGATCATGCCGGTGGCCGAGACGTTGAAGGCACTGGGTGCCGACCACGCCTGGGTCGCCCATGGCGACGGCTATGACGAGATCACCACCACCGGCGAAACCCAGGTCGCCGAACTGGTCGGCGGCGAGATCCGCAGCTTTACGCTGACCCCGGAAGCGGTCGGGCTGAAGCGGCATACCAAGGACGAGTTGCGCGGCGGCGATGCCGCCTACAACGCCCAGGCGCTGCGCGACATGCTGGGCGGCGCTGCCGGCGCCTTTCGCGATACGGTGCTGATGAACGCCGGCGCCGGACTGGTGGTGGCGGGAAAGGCGACGACGCTTGCCGATGGCATGGCGACGGCGGCGCAAGCCATCGACAGCGGCCGGGCGCTAAAGGTGCTTGACCGGCTGGTCGAGATTTCGAACGGATAGCGCCGTGTCTGATATCCTGCGCAAGATCGAAGCCTACAAGCGCGACGAGATCGCGGCGGCGAAGGCGCGGGTGCCGCTTGCCGAAATCAAGGCGCGGGCAAAGGATACCGACGCACCACGCGGCTTTCTCTCGGCCCTTGAAGCCAAACGCAAATCCGGCAGTTTCGCGCTGATCGCCGAGATCAAGAAGGCGAGCCCGTCCAAGGGCCTGATCCGCGCCGATTTCGATCCGCCGGCGCTGGCCACGGCCTATGCCAAAGGTGGGGCTGCCTGCCTGTCGGTGCTGACCGATGCGCCGTCTTTCCAGGGGGCGCCTGAATTCCTCACCGATGCGCGCAGCGCCGTGACATTGCCGGCTTTGCGCAAGGATTTTCTGTTCGAGCCCTATCAGGTGTTCGAGGCCCGTGCGTGGGGCGCGGACGCCATCCTGATCATCATGGCGAGCGTCGATGACGCCGTGGCCAGGGAACTCGAAACGACGGCGTTCGAGCTCGGCATGGATGCGCTGGTCGAGGTTCATGACGAGGCCGAGACGGAACGCGCGCTGAAACTGTCGTCGCGGCTGATCGGAATCAATAACCGCAATCTGCGGACGTTCGAAACCAGCATCGAGACATCGGAGCGGCTCGCGGCGATGGTGCCGGCCGACCGGCTGCTGGTCAGCGAGAGCGGTATTTTCTCGCACCAGGACTGCCGCAGGCTGGAACGGAGCGACATTGGCACTTTCCTCGTCGGCGAGAGCCTGATGCGGCAACAGGACGTGGCCACTGCGACGCACCTGCTTTTGACGGGCAAGGCGCCCGCCAATGCATCTGCCCGAAAATCGGAATCGATGTTCGGAGAGCATGATGCATAGATACAAAGCGTCAGAGCGTAGTTTGTGCGTCCAAACGGACGCACGTCGCTCCAGGGTGACCTGACGATGTCGGCCGCCCTCACCCATCTTGGCGCGGAAGGCGAAGCCAATATGGTCGATGTCGGCGACAAGGCGGAGACGACCCGCACGGCAATCGCCGAAGGTCTTGTCTCGATGCGGCCCGAAACGCTGAAAATGATTCTCGACGGCGATGCCAAGAAGGGCGACGTGCTGGGCACGGCGCGCATCGCCGGCATCATGGCGGCCAAGAGGACGCATGAGCTGATCCCGCTCTGCCATCCGCTGCTGTTGACCAAGATATCGGTAGACATCGAACCTGACGCGACGCTGCCCGGCCTGAAGGTCACGGCGCTGGCCCGCGTCACCGGCAAGACCGGCGTCGAGATGGAAGCGCTGACCGCCGTCTCGGTCGCCTGCCTGACCATCTATGATATGGCCAAGGCGGTCGATCGCGGCATGGCGATCTCCGGCATCAGGCTGGTGGAAAAGACCGGCGGCAAATCCGCCGACTACAAGGCGGATGCCCAGGGGGCAGGCCAATAATGGCGCTGCTTGCGGTCGCCGAGGCGCTCGAGCACCTGCTTGCGGATGCTGCGCCCTTGCAGGCTGAAAGCGTCGCGCTGATGGATGCCGCCGACCGCGTGCTGGCGGAGCCGCTCATGGCGCTCCGCACCCAGCCGCCATTCAACGCGTCGGCCATGGACGGCTATGCCGTGCGGGCCGACGATGTCGCGTCCGTGCCCGCGAGACTTTCGGTGATCGGCATGGCGCCGGCCGGTCGCGGCTTTACCGGAACGGTCGGCCCGGCGCAGGCCGTGCGCATCTTCACCGGCGCGCCGCTTCCCGCAGGCGCCGACACCATCGTCATCCAGGAGAATGTCCGCGACCTCGGTGGCGGCATCGTCGAAGTGACCGCGCCGACGGTTGAAGGCCGCAACATCCGCCGCCTCGGGCTCGATTTCTCGCAGGGCGACATGCTGCTGGAGAAAGGCCGCCTGCTTGATCCGGCGGCATTGTCGCTGGCGGCGTCGGCCAACCACCAGCAGGTCCGCGTGGTGAAACGGCCGCTGGTCGCCATCATCGCCACCGGCGACGAATTGCTGCCGCCGGGCAGCGACCTTGGCCCCGACCAGATCATCTCCTCCAATGCCTTTGGCGTCGCCGCCGCGGCCCGCTCGGTCGGCGCCAGCGCACTCGATCTCGGCATCGCCCCCGATCGCAAGGAGGCGATCGCCGCGCTGGTGACAAAAGCCGTCGACGCAGGCGCGGACGTCATCGTCACGCTGGGCGGCGCCTCGGTCGGGGACCATGACCTCGTCCATGACGTGCTGACCGGCGAAGGCATGGCGCTTGATTTCTGGAAAATCGCCATGCGGCCCGGCAAGCCACTGATGTTCGGGCGGCTGGGTGCCATCCGTTGCATCGGCCTGCCCGGCAATCCGGTGGCCAGCCTGGTCTGCACGCAGCTCTTTCTGAAGCCGCTGCTGGCGCGGCTCGGCGGCCGCGCCTTCCGCCAGGACATGCGTCAGGCGCGGCTCGGCGCCGCCATGCCGGCCAACGATCTCAGGCAGGACTATGTACGCGCGGTGGTGAAGGAAGAAGCCGGCACGCTTGAGGCAACGCCGTTCAGTATCCAGGATTCCTCGATGCTCAGAATGCTGGCCGACGCCAACGGACTGGTCGTGCGCGAGCCATTCGCTCCCGCAGCCGCAGCGGGCGCCGCCTGCAGCGTGCTGATGCTACGCTGAACAAACCGTCAACACATTCATTAAACTTTAAATGGTTGCGGAACACAACTGGAACAGATAGTGTTTGTTCTGGGTTTGTTTTTCTGATTCTGTTGGGGGTCGCGATGCTGACACGCAAACAACATGAACTGCTGATGTTCATTCACGAACGGCTGAAGGAAAGCGGCATTCCGCCCTCGTTCGACGAGATGAAGGAAGCGCTCGACCTCGCCTCCAAATCAGGGATCCACCGGCTGATCACGGCGCTGGAGGAACGCGGTTTCATTCGCCGCCTGCCCAACCGCGCCCGCGCGCTGGAGGTGCTGCGGCTGCCCGATTCGATCGCGCCGGGCCTCAATGCGGCGCGCAAATTCTCGCCGAGCGTCATTCAAGGCAGCCTTGGCCAGGGCGGGCTTGGACAGGGCGGCCTCGGACGCCAGATCAAGCCGGCGCCTTCGCGCATGCGTGCTGCCGGCAATGACGACGACGTCGTTGCCACCGTCTCCATACCGGTGATGGGCCGCATCGCTGCCGGTGTGCCGATCGACGCCATCCAGCACCAGACGCATTCGATCTCGGTGCCACCGGACATGATCACCGGCGGCACCCACTACGCGCTGGAGGTCAAGGGTGATTCGATGATCGAGGCCGGCATCTTCGACGGCGACACGGTCATCATCCGCAACGCCGACACCGCCCAGCCTGGCGAGATCATTGTCGCTCTGGTCGACGAGGAGGAAGCGACGCTGAAACGATTCCGCCGCAAAGGTGCCTCGATCGCACTGGAAGCCGCCAATCCGGCCTACGAGACGCGCATCTTCGGGCCGGACCGGGTCAAGGTGCAGGGCAAGCTCGTCGGACTGATCCGGCGTTACTGAAGGGCAGGCTTCTGGGGTTTCTTGGCCCTGCGGTATGGAGGCAGGCCCCTTGCCTCGCGCGAAAATCGCCGCTGCTCATGCCAGGGCCTGTATGGCTGTCTGACGGCAAAACGGATTTCTGCGCGCGTCGTCGCCGATAGCGGATCGAAGAAGACGGCGGCGCTGCCCATGCGAGCGAGCTGCCGTTTGGTGACGACGAGAACCAGCGGGTTGCGGCAGGGTTTGTAATAGGCTGTGGCGTCGTCGATGACGATCAAATCCGCAAAGGCACAGGCCGGCCGCGCGGTTTTCCGGTCGTCGGCGAGCGCAATGAGCGCGCCGGACGGATGCCGGGCCAAGCACAGGCCGGCAGTGCAGGTGAAAGGCGCTCCCGACGGCAGGTCGGCCGGGTCGGCGATGTCGAACTGCACATCTCCTTTTTCGAATGTCTCCGGCTCGATGATCGTTGTTGAAACCAGCGCATGTTTCCAGTTGTCGGTGGTGAATTCGTTCGAACGCATCCGGTTGACGGCAAGTTCGCCGCCGCCGATCGGCAGCGCCACCAGATGCGCATCCTCCGAAATCAGCACGTCGGGGGTGCGCGTCTCGGAAATCGTCAGCAGGCCGGCGAGCGCAAAGGGAAGTGCGGCAAGCCGCAGCCATGTCGTCGCCATCGTGGCTATGACCAGGGCGACTGTCACCAGCAGGACCGATTGCAACGAAATCAGTCCGACTGCATCGACCGGCGAACGCTCCGAGATCCATCCCGAAATTGCGATCATCGCCGTCAGGCCCTTGCCCATCATGTAGAGGAAAGGGCCGTCGAGGCCGAAAGGCATTGCCAAGGCGCTGAGGACGGCCAGGAACATGACGATCGTGACGATCGGCATGACGGCCAGATTGGCGAACAGGCTGAGCGGCGAGACGCGCTGGAAGTGCCAGATGGCGAACAGCGCGGTGGCGCTGCCGGCAATGATGGAGGTCATTGCGATGGTGCCTGCCCCAGCGACGAGTTTGCGCGTGACGAAAGCGACCGGTGACCGTCGCTGTCGCGGCGCCTTGGCCTTGTCGGCCCGGTAGTCGGACCAACCGGCATAGGCGCCCACGAGAGCCGCAGTCGCGGCGAAGGACATCTGGAAACTTGCGCCGACCACCTCATGCGGCGACACGACGATGACGACGATGGCCGAAATCGCCAGGTTGCGCATGGTGAGTGCCGCCCGGTCGAACAGCACGGCGACAAGCATTACCGCCAGCATGATGAAGCTGCGTTCAGCCGCGACCACGATACCGGAAAAGATCAGATAGGCAGCGATGGAGACGAGTGCGGCAGCAGCCGCATATTTCTTGACCGGCCGGCGCGACGAAAAGTCGGGAAACAGCGCAAAGGCGCCGCGCAGCAATCCCATGACGGTGCCGGCGACAAGCGCCATGTGCAGGCCGGAAATGGAGATGATGTGGTAGATGCCGGTGCGCCGCATCGATTCGTTTATCTCTTCGGGGATGCCGGCACGCACGCCGACGATCAGCGCAGCGGCAATCTCCCCCTCGGCACCACGGATGCTGTCCCTGATATGGTCGGCGATGGTTTCGCGCGCCTTCTCGATCGACGAAGAAAGGCGTGCGGTTAACGGTGCATCTTCGGAGACGACGATCTTTGGACTGCCGAGGAAAAAGCCACTGGCACCGATACCGGCGAAATAGCTGTCGAAGGAGAAGTCAAAGCTGTCCGGTCTGACCGGGCCAGTCGGAGGCAGAAGCCTCACATAGCCGGTTGCCACCGAGCCTGCGGTCATCTCAGCGGGAATCTTGCGTGCCGACACCCTGACACGTTCGGGTGCATAACGCAGTGTCGGCCGGGCGGTCGACATCACGTCGATGGTCAGCCTGATCCGGCCGTTCGCCATCTGGTCGAGCCTGACGACACGGCCGGTCAGCCGGGTCTGGATTTCCGAACCGAGCATCTTCGTTCCGGCGCGCCAGGTTTCAACCTTGGCGGCGAGCACACCAAGCGCGCACAGCAACGCTGCCATGAAGCACAGATGCGTTTTGCGGCGTGAGCGCGTGACGGCCGCACACAATGCCGTGAGGACCACGACGGCGACGGGCTGGGCAAAGTCCGGTTCGACGGCAAGCGAAAAATAGACGATCACCCCGCATGCCAGAAAAACCGGCACCAGCAGGAAGGCGACGCCGCGGTCGAGTTCCAGGCCGGCTGCCGAGGCCACGCTGTTGCGGACACCGGATGGTGAAAGATGGCTGAGCTGTCGGCGAAAACGAATGACAGGGCCGGGTGCTGGAGCCGGTATCGGCACCGAGCGATCCGGCGAAAGAGGCTGGATGCCCGGCGGCGACGCAGGCAGCGAAACGGGTAGCGGCTCAGCGTGAGGAACGTCGGCGAACAGCGATCGTTCGCTGACGCTTGCGTTCGCGCCCTCGCTCTCGTCCACGCCGCGGCCTGGTCCAGCCATAGGGTTCGCCCCTTGCGCCCTTGACCTCCTATGCTACATGAACGCGCAACGCGCGAAAGTCCGCGCAGCCACATCCGTTTCCTGCGCTTGCCCCGAGAGTTCCATGTCCGACAAGGTCGTCACCCGTTTTGCCCCTTCGCCCACCGGATTCCTGCATATTGGCGGGGCGCGCACGGCGTTGTTCAACTGGCTGTATGCGAAACACACCGGCGGCAGGATGCTGCTGCGCATCGAGGACACCGATCGCGAGCGTTCGACCGATGCGGCAACCGCTGCCATCCTCGATGGGCTCTCCTGGCTCGGCCTCACCTGGGACGGCGAGCCGGTATCGCAGTTCGAGCGCGCGCCGCGCCACCGCGCGGTCGCCGAGGAGCTGGTGCGCCTCGGCAAAGCCTATTACTGCTATGCGGCGCCCGCTGAGCTGGAGGCAATGCGCGAGAGTGCGCGGGCCAAGGGCTTGCCTCCCCGCTATGACGGCCGCTGGCGCGACCGCGACCCGTCAGAGGCGCCGGTTGGCGCCAGGGGCGCGATCCGCATCAAGGCGCCGGCCGAAGGCGAGACGGTGGTGCATGACCGCGTGCAGGGCGAAGTCCGCTTCCCCAACAAGGACCTCGACGATTTCATCATCCTGCGCTCGGACGGCAACCCGACCTATATGCATGCCGTCGTCGTCGACGACCACGACATGGGCATCACCCACATCATCCGCGGCGACGACCATCTGACCAATGCCGCCCGCCAGATGGTGATCTATCGAGCCTTGGGCTGGGAGGTGCCGTCAATGGCGCATATCCCGCTGATCCATGGCGCCGACGGCGCCAAGCTGTCGAAGCGGCACGGCGCCCTCGGCGTCGAAGCCTATCGCGCCATGGGCTATCTGCCCGAGGCACTGCTCAACTACCTGGCGCGGCTCGGCTGGAGCCACGGCGACGACGAGGTCATGTCGATCGCCGACATGATTGCGTGGTTCGACATCGGCGATGTCAACAAGGGGGCCGCCCGCTTCGACTTCGCCAAGCTCGAGGCGCTGAACGGCGTGCATATGCGGCGCATGAATGACGCCGAATTGCTCGATATCTTCATCAACACCTTGCCCTATCTTGAAGGCGGCCCGGCGATCGCAGCGCGCCTCGACGACAAACGCAAGGCGCAGTTGCTGGCCGCCCTGCCCGGCTTGAAGGAGCGCGCCAAGACGCTGGTCGAGCTGGTTGACGGTGCCGCCTTCCTGTTTGCCGAGCGGCCGCTGCCGATCGACGAGAAGGCGGCGGCGCTGCTCGGCGGTGAGGCGCGCGAGATCCTGCGGGGCGCCCATGCGGCGCTGAAGGCGATTTCAGGGGATTGGACGGCCGCAGCGGCCGAAGCGGCGATCCGCCAATATGCGCTCGCCGGCGGCCATAAGCTTGGCGCTGTGGCCCAACCTTTGCGCGCCGCGCTCACCGGCAAAAGCACCTCGCCCGGCGTGTTCGACGTGCTTGCCGTGCTTGGCCGCGAGGAAAGCCTGGCGCGCGTCGCGGATCAAATCGATTAGCAAAACTGGCCCAAGAAGATTGGCATTGAAAGGTGGGTTTCGCAGTGCAACATTAGGTCTTGGCCCAATTTGGCACGCAAATCCAATTGCGGGCGCAAACGCGCGAACTCCGATACTTTCGACGTGTTGCGTTGCAGAAATTTTGCCTTTGCCGACATGAGAACACAAAAAGGAGTTTGCAATGTCCGAAGCTGCGACAAAAATGGAATATGGCGGCAAAACCCACGCGTCGACTGCGAAACTTGAATTCGGCGGCAAAACTCACGAACTCAAGGTGCGAAGCGGCTCGGTCGGACCTGACGTCATCGATATCGGCGCGCTTTACAGCACTACCGGGGCCTTCACCTACGATCCCGGCTTCACCTCGACGGCAAGTTGCGAGTCGGAAATCACCTTCATCGATGGCGATGCCGGCATCCTTTTGCATCGCGGTTATCCGATCGACCAGTTGGCCGAGCACGGCGACTTCCTCGAAGTCTGTTATCTCCTGCTCTACGGCGAACTGCCGACCAAGGCGCAGAAGGACGATTTCGACTACCGGGTGACGCGCCACACCATGGTGCACGAGCAGATGTCGCGCTTCTTCACCGGCTTTCGCCGCGACGCCCACCCGATGGCGGTGATGTGCGGCGTGGTCGGTGCGCTGTCAGCTTTCTATCACGATTCCACCGACATCTCGGACCCCTACCAGCGCATGGTCGCATCGATGCGGCTGATCGCCAAGATGCCGACGATCGCGGCGATGGCTTACAAATACCACATCGGCCAGCCCTTCATTTACCCGAAGAACGAGCTGAATTTCGCGGCCAACTTCCTGCATATGTGCTTTGCCGTGCCGTGCGAGGAATACAAGATCAACCCGGTGCTGGCGCGTGCGATGGAGCGCATCTTCATCCTGCACGCCGATCACGAGCAGAACGCCTCGACCTCGACCGTTCGCCTCGCCGGCTCGTCCGGCGCCAATCCGTTCGCCTGCATCGCCGCCGGCATCGCCTGCCTGTGGGGACCGGCCCATGGCGGCGCCAACGAGGCAGCCTTGAACATGCTGGGCGAGATCGGCCAAGTCGACCACATCCCGGAGTTCATCGCCCGCGCCAAGGATAAGAACGATCCGTTCCGATTGATGGGCTTTGGCCACCGCGTCTACAAAAACTACGATCCGCGCGCCAAGATCATGCAGAAGACCGCACATGAGGTCTTGGGCGAACTCGGCATCAAGGACGATCCGCTGCTCGATATCGCCATGGAACTGGAAAGGATCGCTCTGACCGATTCCTACTTCATCGAGAAGAAGCTGTATCCGAACGTCGATTTCTATTCCGGCATCACGCTGAAGGCGCTGGGCTTCCCCACCACCATGTTCACCGTGCTGTTCGCGGTCGCCCGCACCGTCGGCTGGATCGCGCAGTGGAAGGAGATGATCGAGGATCCGCACCAGAAGATAGGCCGCCCGCGCCAGCTCTATACAGGTGCGCCGGAACGCGACTACGTGCCGATTGCTAAACGGTGAATAGTGAATAGTGAATAGTGAATAGCAGGGTCTCTTTGTGGCCTATGGTCAAGCCGATTTTGACCATTCACTATTCACCACTTCACCATTCACCGCTTGATACACCTCATCACGACCCCCGCAGCGATGTCGCCCGACGGTCTGTCGACGGCCATGCGTCTGGCCACCTCGGCAAAACCGTCCTTCTGCCATGCACGATAGGCGGTGTCGGAAAACAGCGCCTCCAACTGCCGCGCCAGATAGTGCGGTCGCACATATTCGTTGTAGCTTTCCGGCACGATCGGGCGGTCGGCGATGAGATTGGGCAAGGAGGCGCTCCATACGGTGATCAGGCGTTGGGCCATCCGCATGACCGGATCGAGCCGGTAGCAGGAGATCATCGGCAGACCCGACAGCGCCAGTTCCAGCGACACCGTTCCCGATGCGATCAGCGCTGCATCGGCCTTGCCGAAGGCCTGCCATTTGCGCTCGGGATCAAGGATGATCTCCGGCTTCTCGTCCCAGCTTGCCACCGAAGCCCTGACCAGGTCGGCGACATGCGGCACCGTCGGCAACAGCAGGCGCAAGCGGTGTCCGCGCGCACGCAGGATCGAGATCGTCTTGCCGAACGGGCCGGCCAGCCGTCGCACCTCGCCGCGACGCGAGCCGGGCAGCACAAGCAGTGTCTTCACACGATCGTCGGACAGGTCGCGCGGCAGGCTTTGCGCCTTGGCGGCGCCGAGCACGCCTGGATCGTGGGTAAGGCGATGGCCGACATAGGTGCCGGTCGGACCGCCGAGGCGGGCGAGTTCCCTCACTTCGAAAGGCAGGATGCAGAGGATGTGGTCGACATACGGTTTCATCGCCACCGCCCTGCCCGGCCGCCATGCCCAGACGCTCGGGCAGACATAGTGGACGATCGGGATTGCCGGATCGGCGGCACGCACCTTTTTCGCCACGCGCAGCGAAAAATCCGGGCTGTCTATGGTGATGAGGCAGTCCGGCTTTTCATTGGCGACCGCACCGGCTGTCTGGCTGATCCGTCGCATCAGGCGCGGCAGATCGCGCAGGATGGCGCTCAATCCCATCAGCGCGATCTCGCCGCCGTCAAACAGCGGCGTGAGGCCGAGCGCCTGCAAATGCCGGCCGCCGATGCCGACGAGCCGGACCTCGCGGCCGGTCACGCGCTTGAGCGCCTCTACGATGTCGGCGCCAAGCAGATCGCCGGATTCCTCGCCGGCGACGATGGCGATCTTCAGCGGTCGCTCAGTCGCCATGCACCGGCTCCGCAGCAGGCAGGCCGATCACGAACAGGCCGAGCGCGTTGGCGCGAGCGACGACTGTCGGGCCTTCAAGAATCAGCGAGCGGCCGGCTTCGACGGCAATGCCGGCAAGTCCGGCGGCATGCGCCGCCTCGATCGTCTGCGGGCCGATGGAGGGCAGATCGGCGCGCAACTCCTGGCCAGGCTTGGCGCATTTGACCAGGACGCCGCGCGTTCTGCCGGCCAGCCTGCCATGGCCGCGCAACTGCCGTGTTCGATCGAGCAATCCGTCGGTGCCCTCGATGCCTTCCAGCGCGATGGCGCGGCCGCCGATCGCAACAGCCGCCTGGCCGATATCCAGCGCGCCGATGGCCATTGCCGCTGCGTGGGCCGCTTTGATGTCGCGCCAGTCGGATTTCCGCGGCGCTGCCTTGGTCAGCGCGCCTTCGGCGGCGACCAGTTCCGGCACGATCTCATGGGCGCCGACCACCTTGATGCCGCTGCGCTCGACCCTTCGCACGAACAGTTTCAACACGGTGTCGTCGCCTTGGGTTACGCCGACAAGAAGGCTGGGCACCCAGGCGAGCAGGCCGAGATTGAGGCGCATGGCGCTCAGCCTGGGGCGGCGTGTGATATGGCCCGCTGTCACCAAATGGGTAACATGACTATTTTTGAGCGTCGGCAGCAGTGAGCCGACATCCTCCAGCCTCAACGTCGCCTGCTCATAGGCGTCGAAGTCGGCTATCCGGTCGACCTCGCCCGCCACTATTACCACGAAGGGAGACTTGCCTTGCCCAGCAAGCGCCCTGGCGACTTCGACCGGCAAACTGCCGCCGCCGGCAATGATGCCGACTTTGACGTCTGGCGCGAGATCAAGGCCCGTCCGGGTGCCCTCAATCTTCGTCATCGGCATCGCCGCCGCCGCCGGCCTTGAGCGACGGGACGGCATAGTGCCGCTTACCGCGACTGGCGATGAAATCGATGATCTTCATGGCGGTCGGTGACGAGGCGAATTCCGCCTTGGCGAACTCGATGTTTTCGCCGACAGTTCGGGAGCGATCGAAGATCGTCCTGTAGGCCTTGCGCAGCGTGTGGATCTCGGAGCGCGGCAGCCCGGCGCGCTTCAGGCCGATGATGTTGAGGCCGCGAAGGCTGGCGCGATTGCCGACGGCGATGGCGTAGGGAATGACATCGCCGACGAATGCCGAGCAACCGCCGAGAAAGGCGTTGTCGCCGACGCGGACAAACTGATGAACGGCGCTGAGACCACCGATATAGACGTTGTCGCCGATCTCGCAATGGCCGCCCAACGTCGCCTGATTGGCGAAGGTGGCGTTCTTGCCGACGATGCAATCATGGGCGATGTGGGCGTAGGCAAGGAAGTTGCCGTTGTCACCGATCGTCGTCTCGCCGCGGCTGGAATCGGTGCCGACGTGCATGGTCACGCCTTCGCGGATCGTGCAGTTCTCACCGACGACCAGCGTGGTGCGGCCGCCCTTGTGCTTGTTGTTCTGCGGCGGCGCGCCCAGTGTCGCCATCGGATAGACCTTGGTCGACGCACCGATGGTGGTCGCGCCGATCACCGAGACGTGGCTGACCAGTTCGACGCGGTCGCCGAGCACCGCGTCGGCGCTGATGTGGCAGAATGGCCCGATGCGGACGCCTTCGCCGATTTTTGCGCCGGCCTCGATGACCGACGATGGATGGATGACTGTCTGGATTTTCATAAGCATTCGATCGTCAGTCGCTCGCGACCATCATCGCCGAGATCTCGGCTTCCGCGGCCTTGACGCCGTCGACTAGAGCCTCGCAGGCGAATTTGAGAAGGTTGCCGCGTTTCTTGATTTTCTTCACATGGATCTTCAACTGGTCGCCAGGAACGACCGGTTTACGGAATTTGGCGTTGTCGATGGTCAGGAAATAGACCAGCGACGGTTTTTCGGTGCCTAGGCTGCGGATGCAGATGGCGCCGGCCGTCTGCGCCATCGCCTCGACGATCAGCACGCCGGGCATGACCGGCTGATCCGGGAAATGACCTTGGAAATGCGGCTCGTTTATGGTCACGTTCTTGATGCCGGTGGCGGACTCGTCGCCATCGATATCGATGATGCGGTCGATCATCAGGAACGGGTAGCGATGCGGCAGGAGCTTCATCAGCCCCAATATGTCGACCGCCTCGAGCGTTGTCGCCGCAACCATCTCAGCTCTTCCCTCCGTCGCCCGATTTGCGCGCCCTGGCCAGTCTTCGCAGAGCCGCGATCTCCCGCATGGCTTCCGCCATCGGCTGCGCCGGGTACCCTCCCCAAATCTCGCCTGCGGGGACGTTGCTCATGAACCCGCTTCTTGCAGCAAGCTTGGCCCCTGTCCCTACCGTCAGATGATCCGCAAGACCGACACCGCCACCCATGGTGACGTTGTCGCCCACCGTTACGGAACCGGAAATACCCGAAAGGCCGGCGATTATGCAATTGCGGCCGATGCGGACGTTATGAGCGATCTGGACCAGATTGTCGATCTTGGTGCCTTGACCGATAATCGTGTCGGACATGGCGCCGCGATCGACGGTGGTATTGGAGCCGATCTCGACGTCGTCCTGGATGACGACCCGGCCGATTTGCGGCACACGCTCCGGACCCTTGGCGCCGGCCACGAAGCCAAAACCGTCCTGGCCGATGCGGGCGCCGCCATGAATGATGACGCGGTTGCCGATCAGCGCGTACTGGATGCTGGCGCCTGGGCCGACATAGCCGTCGCGGCCGAACTGGCAGGAGGGGCCGATAACGGCATGAGGAGCAATGACGGTTCCGCTGCCGATGGAAGCGCGAGGGCCGATGATCGCGCCGGCCTCGACGATCGCGCCTGCCTCGACGCGCGCCGATGGATCGACATGGGCATGCGGCGATATACCAGTTTCGCCGGTCATCGGTGCCGGTGTCGCAGCCGCCGGGAAAAGCAGGCGGCCGACCATCGCGAAAGCCTGTTGCGGGCGCGGATGGATCAGAACCGCGATACCGGCCGGCGCTTTGCCGGCAAATTCGGCGGGGCATAGAACCGCCGCTGCTCGCAGCGATTGCATCAGCGCGAAGTTGCGTCTGCCATCGACAAAGACAAGCGCGTGCTCGCCGCCTTCGCTTGCCGGCGCCAAGGCTTCGATCGATCTGTCGGAGAGGTCGGAATCGACAAGCACCGAGCCGGTCAGATTCGCGACTTCGCCAGCCGTATACCGGCGTGATGGCGCGAAGAACACCGGATCGGTCATTCCAGAAGCTATATCCAGCTAGCGCACGACCCCGAAAATCGGAATCGATTTTCGGAAAGGATAATGCGCAAAATCAAAGTCCTGCAGCGTCCTATGCGCGTCCAGGAGGATGCGCGGCGCCGTAGTGTCGAATTACTCTCTTCCGGACCGCTACGGCCCGGAAGTATCGTTGCCCGCCAATCAGAAGCGGGACGATATGCCGAAGTTGAATTCCTGCACGTCGTCGGTGTCCTCCTCGAGGACCGGGATCGCATAGTCGATCCGGATCGGACCAAAGGGCGACGCCCACATCAGGCCGACGCCGACAGAGGCGCGCCACTGCATGTCGACCGTCGACTGATCGACCAGTGAAGCATCGATCTTGCTGCCATAGAGCGTCGCCGCGTCGGCGAACACCGCGCCGCGCAGGCCGAAGCTTTCCGGAATAACCGGCATTGGGAACTGGGCTTCCGCCGAGGCATTGAAATAGGTGGTGCCACCAAGATGGTCGCCGGCGTCGTCACTGTCGACCGGGCCGATACCGCCGTAAGCGAAGCCACGGATCATGCGGTCGTTGCTCTGGAAATGATCGAAGATGCGCAGGTCGCCATCGCCGCCGTAGCCTTGGATATGACCAGCCCCGCCGGAAATCACCGCCACCAGATCAAGCTGCTCGGACAATGTCTGGTAGACGCTGCCACGCGTTGTCACCTTGACGAATTTGGCGTCGCCACCGAGGCCGGCGAATTCCGTGGTGACATTGGCGAAGATGCCTTCATGCGGGTTCTTCATGTCGTCGATGGTGTTGTAGACCAGGCCGAGACTGACCGACGACTTGAGCCACGGGCTTTCCGCGATGCCGTCCAGGATAGCCGTAGAAATGTTGCATTTGAGGGGGTCGTAGTCGCCGTTGGTCTCGCAGTCTTCGTCGAGCTCGTACTTCTCCTGGGAGATATTGTACGCCAGCTGCGTCGAGATGTCGTCGGTGATCGGCAGGCCGAAGCGCACTGTCGCGCCTAGCGTCTCGCTCTTGTAGTCGTCGCGTTCCCTGGTCCGGTTGAAGACATCGAAACCGGCGGCAATGCGCCGCCCGAGGAAATAGGGCTCGGTGAAGGAGAAGCTGTAGTCGCGCGAATTCTTGCCGCCGCCCGCGGAGAGCTTGATGAACTGGCCGCGTCCGAGGAAGTTGCGTTCGCTGATCGATCCTTCGACGGTCGGGCCTTCAGTGTCGCCACCGCTCGAATAGCCGGCGCCGACGGAGAACTCGCCGGTCGACTTCTCGACCACGTCGACCACCAGCACCACCTGGTCCGGCTCAGAGCCGGGCACGGTCGAAACCTCGACTTTCTCAAAAAAATCGAGCGCTTCCAACCGTTTCTTCGCGCGCTGGATGAGAACCTGGTTGAAGGCATCGCCCTCGCTCACGTCGAATTCTCGGCGAATGACAAAGTCGCGTGTCCGGTCGTTGCCGCGAATCTCGATGCGCTCGACATAGGCCTTGGTGCCCTGGTCGATCGTATAGACCACTGAAATGGTGTGGTTCTCGAAATTGCGGTCGCCGCGCGGCGTCACCTGGGCGAACGGATAGCCGGAACCGGCGACCCTCTCGGTTAATGCGATGATGGTGTCTTCGACGTTCTCGGCGTTGTAGACATCGCCCTTGTGGGTTTCGACCACCGATTGCAGCGATGCGCCGTCGACCTCGGGAATCGTGCTCTCGACGCTGATGTCGCCGAAGGTGTAGCGCTCGCCCTCCTGCACGGTGATGGTTACCGTGTATTTATTGGTGGTTTCGTCGAGCTCGCCGACCGCGGAAATCACCTGGAAGTCGGCATAGCCGTGATTGTAATAAAAACGGCGCAGCAACTCCTGGTCGGCGTTGAGCTTGTCTTCGTCATAGACGTCGTCGCGCAGCACGAACGAAAGGATGGTCGAGCGCTTGGTCGAAATGACATCGGACAGGCGACGGCTCGAATAGGCGCTGTTGCCGACGAAATTGATCGCGGCGATCTGTGTGCGGCCGCCTTCGTTGATGTTGAACACCACGTTCACGCGGTTGTCGCCGAGATCCATGATCTGGGTGGTCACGGCGGCGTCGTCGCGGCCGATACGCCTGTAGGCAGCCTTGACCGCCTCGACATCGGCATCGAGCGCCTGCTGCGAGAACGTTCCACGCGGCTTCAACTGGACCGCGGCCGCCAGCGCGTTGTCCTTGAGCTTCTTGTTGCCCTGGAACAGCACCTGGTTCACGACCTGATATTCGGAAACCTTGATGACCAGCGTCGAACCGACCTGGTTGATCTGGACGTCCGAGAACAGCCCGGTGCCGAACAGCGCCTTGACCGCCTCGTCGATATCGGCGCTGGAAAACGGCCTGCCGGGCTTGATCGTGACGTAGTTGCGGATCGTCTCGGCGTCGACACGCTGATTGCCGCTGACTTCAACTCTTGAAACAACTGCGGCCTCGGCCGCCGATGTGGCAACGAACTGCACTGCGAGCGCACCTGGTACGACCAGGGCGGCGGACAGGGCCACCGCGGACGCGGCGCTCAGAAACTTGGATGCTGCCTTCATCGGGCTTTTGTACCTTTTCTCGAAGTCCCCACGGCGAGAAAACCGGACGTGCGGTAATTTCCCCTACCGTATTAACCGGATTTTCCCTACACGCAAGGCTCCTGGTTAATTTGTATTTACTTAACCCAATTGCGTGGCTTTCCCGTCACGCATATCCCCACGCATGGTAAACGGCGTCTCAACATTGGCTGTGCTGAAGCCAAATTTCTTCATGATTTCAGCATCCAAACAGGTCGTTCCAGAAAACGAACCCCATGAAGCCCAAGACGAGAAGCAGGCCAGCCCTGTAGCCCAACTCCATCATCCGTTCCGACACCGGTCGCCGAATGATGGCCTCCACGCCGTAGAACAGGAGATGGCCGCCGTCGAGCGGAGGAATCGGCAAAAGGTTCAGAATACCGATCCCGACCGACAGCAGCGCGACAAGTTGCACAAGCCAGTCGAAGCCGAGTTTTGCCGCCTGCCCCGACATCTTTGCGATCTTGATTGGGCCGCCCAGCTGGCATTTGTCTTCGCGACCGACAACGAAACGCTTCAGGAACTGACCGGTGCGCTGAATGATGTATCCGGTCTCCTCGACCGCCGCCCCTACCGCTCCGACCGGGCTGTAAGTGATCAGCCTGGGCTGGCCGAATTCCTGGTTGTTGACGACGCCGATCACCGCCACCTTGACCTTGTTGCCCAGCCCGTCTTGCTGCTCCATCAATTCCGGCGTCGCCGTAACGGTGATCTCCTTGCCGTCGCGCAGCATGACGAAGGTGATGGGGTCGCCACCGCGGCCCGAGACACGGCGCTGGACGTCGGCGAAGGTCTGGACCTTGCTGCCGTCGACGCTGACGAAGCGGTCTCCGGGCAGGATGCCGGCCCTGGCCGCTGGGCTGCCCGCAGTGACTTCAGCCACCATTGGCTCCAGCACGGGCCGGCCATAGGCGGAAAACAGCACCGCGAAGACGGCGATCGTCAGCAGAAAATTGAACAGCGGGCCAGCCACCACAGTTGCCGCGCGCTTCCAGACCGGCTGCGTGTGAAAAGCGATCTTGCGTTCGGCAGCCGTCAGCGTTTCGATCTCCTCCGAACTGGGCTGGCTCGAGGTGGGGTTCATGTCGCCGACGAATTTGACGTAGCCGCCGAGTGGAATGGCGCAGAGTTTCCAGCGCGTGCCATGGCTGTCATTAAAGCCGAAGAGTTCCGGGCCGAAGCCGATCGAAAAGACCTTCACGCCGATGCCGCACCAGCGGCCGACGAGATAATGGCCCATCTCGTGAACGAACACGACGACGGTCAGCACGAACAGGAAAGGCACCAGCGTGCCGAGGACAAAGCCCTCCGTGCTGAAAACCGCGTGAAGAAGCTCGTTCAATTCATGTCCTCAAAATTCGTCCGCAGCACGGTGGTACCGCGACTGTGGCATCAATCCAGGCGAATCCATGGCGCATCCTGCGCAGGTCAAGAAACCAGGCCCCCGAATCAATGCCGATAAAGAGCCAATGCCGATCAAGCTGGAAACAGCCACTGTGCCGGATGGTCGGCGGTCGCCGA
Organism: Mesorhizobium sp. WSM4844; assembly: GCF_055811775.1. Classification (NCBI taxonomy): domain Bacteria; kingdom Pseudomonadati; phylum Pseudomonadota; class Alphaproteobacteria; order Hyphomicrobiales; family Phyllobacteriaceae; genus Mesorhizobium; species Mesorhizobium sp. WSM4844. The sequence goes on from NZ_JBVVQB010000006.1 coordinate 77,708, forward strand.
AATCCAGCCGATGACGTACAGGGCGAAAGCCGCCGCGACAAGCCCGTCGACCCGGTCCATGACGCCGCCATGGCCCGGTATCAGCGTGCCCGAATCCTTGCGGTTGTGGCGCCGCTTCACCCATGATTCGAAAAGGTCGCCGGCCTGGGAGACGAGCGAAAGCACCAGCGCGACGACGCCGAGCACTGCGAGATTGCCGACTCCGGCCGCAGCGGCCAGAAGCAGCCCGGCAACCACGCCGCCGACGGCGCCGCCGAGCGCACCGCTCTGCGTCTTGCCGGGTGAGATCGACGGCGCCAGCTTCGGCCCGCCGACAGCGCGGCCGACGAAATAAGCTGCTATGTCGGTCGCCCAAACCACCGCGAACAGGAAGAGAATGGCGACGAGGCCGGAATGGTCGCCGTCGCGCAAAAGAGCAAGTGACAGTCCGGAAATGGCGGCATAGGCAAGGCCGGACGCGTCCCACTGTCCCGTTTGATGCATCGAAGTCTGGTGCATCGAAGCCACGACCACGGTGACAACGACCATCACCGCCACAAGAAGCAGCAGCCAGGACGCCGGCAGGCCGGCGACCAAGGCGCCGACGAAAACCAGAAGCAGCGCTTCCGGCAGAAGACCAACACCCGTGGCGGCGACCGGGCGGCACATTCGCGTCCATTCGTAGAAGATCAGGATCGTCATGGCGGCGCAAAGCAGCCGGAAGGGCAGTCCGCCGAGCCAGGTCAGGCCGAGCGTAACGACCGCAAGCACGACGGCAGAAATAACGCGAAGCTGGAGGTTGCTCATCCCTTGGCTGTCACGGCGACGCCTTCAGCGCCAAGCCCGCCGAAACGGCGCTCGCGACCGGCAAAGTCGCGCAATGCGTCAGCCAAATGCTCGCGGCTGAAATCGGGCCAGTAGCAAGGCAGGAAGACAAGTTCGCTGTAAGCCGCTTGCCACAGAAGGAAATTCGACAGCCTGAGCTCACCGCTGGTGCGGATGACCAGTTCCGGATCCGGAATACCCTGGGTGTCGAGAGAGCCGGCAAAGGATCCGGCCGTAATCTCCTCGCTGTCGAGCTCGCCGCGCGCCACCGCCGAGGCAAGCTTGCGCGCGGTGCGCACGATCTCGTCGCGTCCGCCATAGTTGAAAGCGATGACCAGGGTCAGAGCGTCGTTGCGGACGGTCAGCGTTTCGGCCTCTTCAAGCAGGCTCCTGATGTCAGGTTGCAGCCCTGCCCTGTCGCCGATGATCCTGACCCGCACGCCATTTTGGTGCAGTTCGGCGAGGTCGCGGCGGATGAAGATTTTCAACAGGCCCATCAGGTCGCTGACTTCGGACTTCGGCCGCGACCAGTTTTCCGACGAGAAGGCGTAGACGGTGAGGAACGAGATGCCAAGGCCAGGAGCGGCGCGCACCGTGTTGCGCAGCGCCTCGACGCCGGCACGATGCCCAGCAAGCCGTGGCAAGCCACGCGCCTTGGCCCAGCGTCCGTTTCCGTCCATGATGATTGCGACATGCGCGGGGCTTGTCATGTTCTCGCTTTCGAGCCAGCAGTGGCCAGACCCTAAACCTGCATGATTTCAGCTTCCTTATCGGAAAGCAGATGGTCGATGGTGCCGATCATCTCGTCGGTGAGCTTCTGGACCTGGTCGGACCGCTTGCGATGATCGTCCTCGCTGATATCGCCGTCCTTTTCCGCCTTTTTGAGGAATTCCATGCCGTCCCGGCGCACGTGGCGCACGGCGATGCGCGCATTCTCGGCATAACCATGCGAGATCTTGACCAACTCCTTGCGGCGCTGTTCGTTGAGCTCGGGCAGCGGAATCCTGAGATTGGTGCCGTCGACGATCGGATTGAAGCCGAGATTGGATTCACGGATGGCGCGATCGACCGCACCGACCATCGACTTGTCCCAGACCGAAACCGAAATCATGCGCGGCTCCGGCACCGACACGTTTGCCACCTGGTTGATCGGCATGGTGGTGCCGTAGGCCTGCACCTGGATCGCGTCGAGCAGGTTGCTCGACGCGCGGCCGGTCCGCAGCGAAGCCAGATCGTGCTTGAACGCAGCGATCGCCCCGTCCATGCGCCGTTTGAGATCATCGTATTCGCCACTCATCATCGTCTCCTCGACCCGTTAGCCGGGTTCACTTCAGGGTAACCCGTATTCAAGCCTCGATCCGAAAACCGGTTCCCGTTTTTCGCCTACGGAAAACCTTCGGTTCGGCATCGGGCTCCCGATCAGTCGTCCGTGACGACCGTGCAACGTCCGCCGCCCCTCAGAATATCACCGAAACCACCCTTCTCGTGGATCGAATAGACGATTATCGGGATGTTGTTTTCGCGCGCAAGTGCAATCGCGGCCGTATCCATGATCGAAAGACCGCGTTTTATGACTTCGCCATGGCTGATGCGCTCGAAGCGGGTCGCATGCGGGTCCTTCTTGGGATCGGCGGAATAGACGCCATCGACCTGGGTGCCCTTGAACAGCGCGTCGGCGCCGATTTCCGCCGCGCGCAGCGCCGCGGCCGAATCGGTGGTGAAGAACGGATTGCCGGTGCCGCCGGCAAAGATGACAACCTTGCCCTGGTTCATGTAGGCGGTCGCCTGGCGCTGCGAAAAGCTCTCGCAAAGCTCAGGCATGGCGATTGCAGACAGCACCACAGCGTCGACCCCGATCTTGTTCAGCGAGGTGCGCAGCGCCAGCGAGTTGATGACGGTGGCGAGCATGCCCATGTGGTCGCCGGTGACGCGATCTCCGCCCTTGGAGGCAACGGCGACGCCGCGAAAGATGTTGCCGCCGCCAATGACGACCCCAACCTCGATGCCAAGGGTGCGGGCCTCGGCGATGTCGGCGGCGATGCGATCGACCACCGACACGTCGATGCCGAAATGCTGTTCACCCATCAGCGCTTCGCCCGACGCTTTCAGCAAGACACGTCGGTAGAGGGGCTTCACCGTCATCTGGTCCTCATCATTATGCGTGTGACGCGCCCGGGGCGGCTTCCCCGCTCAGGCGCTGCCCCGAAACATTGGCGTTCCGATACACGAAGGGCGCTGCGATGTCACGCGGCGCCGGAACCGGCAAACGCTCTTCCAGCCATTGGCTTACACCGGAAAATGCAACTTGTGCATGCAGAATCTTGCATGAGCAGATCCGGGCATGAGCAGATAGCCAGCCGGCCTGTCGCCGACGCCTGGCCTTCATCGATACCGCGCAAGAAATCGGCCGGGCATCCTCGCGGACACCCGGCCGTAAAGTCGTTCAGAAAGATAGAGTGCGTTTTACTTCTTGACCGCCGCCGCGACTTCCGCCGCAAAATCGGTCTCGTCCTTCTCGATGCCCTCGCCGAGCGCAAAGCGCAGATAGGCAGTGATCTTGGCCGCTGCGCCGATTTCCTTCTCGGCGTCCTGCAGCGCCTTCTCGACGGTGATGTCGGGATTGAGCACGAAAGCCTGCTTGAGCAGCACGACCTCTTCGTAGAACTTGCGCAGGCGGCCCTCGACCATCTTCTCGATAATCGCTTCCGGCTTGCCGGACTGGCGCGCCTGGTCGGCGAAGATCGCCTTCTCGCGCTCGACCGCCGCCGGATCGAGTTCTTCCGTGGTCAGCGCCATCGGGTTGGTGGCGGCCACATGCATGGCGACCTGACGCGCAAAGGCGTTGGCGGCCTGCGCGTTGCCTGACGTCTCGATGGCGACCAGCACGCCGAGCTTGCCAAGGCCGTCGGCAACCGCATTGTGGACGTAGGTTGCGACGGCGCCCTGCTCGACGGTGAGCTTGGCCGAACGGCGGAAGCCAAGATTCTCGCCAATGGTGCCGACGGCGTCCTTGATGGTGTCGGCAACCGACTTGTCGGAACCCGGATACGGGGCGGCTGCAACGGCCTCGGTCTTGCCGCCATAGGCGAGCGCCACCTTGGCGACGTTGGCGACGATCTCCTGGAAGGCAGCGTTGCGGGCAACGAAGTCGGTCTCGGAGTTGACCTCGACGACCGCCGCCTCACGCACGCCGGAATCGACGCCGATGAGGCCTTCGGCCGCGGTACGGCCGGCCTTCTTGTCGGCCTTGGAGATGCCCTTCTTGCGCAGCCAGTCGACGGCCTCTTCCATGTTGCCGTTGGTCTCGTTCAACGCCATCTTGCAGTCCATCATGCCCGCGCCGGTCAAGTCGCGGAGTTCTTTGACCTGTGCAGCCGAAATGCTCATTGTCGCCTCTTCGTTTAAAATGCACCGACGCACCACCGGTCTTCGATGATGCGCCTGGCGCCAGCGCTCAGCGCGCCAAAATTATGAGAAAGATGAAGGCCGAAACCGGCCTTCGCTGTTACGCTTCCGGTGTCTGGGCGGCCGGTGTCTCGGCGGCCGGCGTCGGCTCGAGTGCCGGCTCGATCGGAGCCTCGGCCAAAGCGCCGACGTCGACGCCAAGCGCGCCCTGCTGGCGAGCAATGCCGTCGATTGCAGCCTTGGCGATCAGATCACAATAGAGCTGGATGGCGCGGGCCGCGTCGTCATTGCCCGGAATCGGGAAATCGATCTTGTCCGGGTCGCAGTTGGAATCGATGATGGCGACGACCGGGATGCCGAGACGCTTGGCCTCGAGGATGGCGATCGCTTCCTTGTTGGTGTCGATCACGAACATCAGGTCTGGCGTCGAGCCCATGTCCTTGATGCCGCCCAGCGCCTTGTCGAGCTTCTCGCGCTCGCGGTCGAGGTTGAGGCGCTCCTTCTTGGTGAGCCCCTGGGCCTCGCCAGCCAGCATCTCGTCAAGCTTGCGCAGGCGCTGGATGGAGTTCGAGATCGTCTTCCAGTTGGTCATCATGCCGCCGAGCCAGCGGGAGTTGACATAGTACTGGGCCGAGCGCTGTGCGGCGTCGGCAACGATGTCGGACGCCTGGCGCTTGGTGCCGACGAACAGCACGCGGCCGCCCTTGGCGACGGTGTCGGAAACCTGCTTCAGCGCCTGGTGCAGCAACGGCACTGTCTGCGAGAGGTCGATGATGTGGATGTTGTTGCGGGCGCCATAGATATAGGGCGCCATCTTCGGGTTCCAGCGGTGGGTCTGGTGGCCGAAGTGAATGCCAGCTTCCAAAAGCTGGCGCATGCTGAAATCAGGCAGAGCCATTCTTATGTCCTTTTCCGGTTAGCCTCCACGGACACAGGCATTTCTGGACTTTGTCCTCGAACGCCACCGGAGGTTTCAGCCGGATTTCTCCCGGGCAGACACCAAAGTCCGTGTGTGGAATGAGCGCGCATATAGAGGGGATGCGCGGCAAACGCAAGCGCTGCGGTGTCTTGCGGCTCAGCGTGCGGCGATCAGCGCACCGGTGCCGATCATGGCGCCGCCGGCAAACCTGTTCATCAAGCGCATCCGCCTTGGCGTCTTGAACCAGCCCGAAGCCTGCCCGGCAAGCACCGCATAGACGCCCATAGTGATAATGTTGACGCCGATCACGACCGTAACCACGAGCAGCCCCTCAGCGAAGTTCATTGCATTGAGATCGAGGATCAACGGCATGATGGAGGCGTGGAACAGGATCGCCTTGGGATTGCCCAATGCGATGGAGATGCCGAGGTAAAACGATCGAGACAGTCTTGCCTGCGTAACCTCCAGTCCATTCGATCGCGCGGAAGCCGATCGCCACATCCTGATGCCAAGAAACATCAGATAGGCTGCACCCGCATATTTCAGGATGAGAAAAACCCATTCGAAGGTCTGTGCCAGTGCCACCAGACCGAGCAGCGCCAAAGTCACCAGCACCGCGTCGCCGGCGGCGATACCGAGGCCGGCCAGGAACGCGCGAACGAACCCGCGCGAAACGCCGTTGGCAATGACCGTGAATACCGCCGGGCCAGGCGTGGCGGCGGCAAATGTGATCGCAGCGCAGTAAGCCAGAAATGCCGTCAACGTCATGGTCGTATCTTCCCCTTCGGCACCCGGACCCGCCGGAAAACAGCAACGATCTCCTCGCGGCTGCATTCGACGGCGCCTAGCCGCACCGCACGGTCGCGCTCGAAGCCGGTTATGTCATAGTGCGGCGCCGATGTCTTCGGCGGCCCCTGATAGGATGAGCGCTTGACGCCGAGCTGTGCCGCAAAACGATGCAGCTCGTCGGTGTCGTCGGCCAGCAGGTGACACCAGCGGTGGCCGACCCATTTCCAGATCGCCGCGTCGACATAGACCGCCATGAGGCTTGCCGCACTCCTTCATCTTGCGCCGATCAGCGGAGCCGCAGCTCACCCGCAGCCGAAATCCAACGTCAGCGATGCCAATGCTAGAGATGCCAATCCTAGCGATGATAGAAGGGATTCGGATAGAAAATGAAGCTGCCGGCGGCTTCGAGTTCGGCCACGGTCGTGGTGATGGTTTCCTGCATGCGCCGGTGCAGTTCGGCGAGGGCATCGTCGATAGAGCCCGGAAAGGCGTGCAATCCCAACGGCTCCGGCACCCGGATATGCGCGCAGCGCGGCCCGGCCGGTTGCGGTACGAAGCAATTGATCGTGTCGCGCAGCGTGCCCTTGCAATAATCGTTGCGGATACGCTTCAGATGCTCTGCGATCTCCTCTTGCGCGATGCGCGGATTGGCTGAGGCCCACGGTCCGACGCGTTGGAGACGCTGGATCGTGTCCGCCAGCGAGCGGATCTGTTTTTGTCGCTCGGCGTCGCCGGTGCCTTCCCGCAGCCAGCGGCGCGCCCGGCGCAAAAGCTCGGCGATCTCGCTGGCGCCGGGATCGACCGAAATACCCTCCCCCAGGCGCCGGCTCAATTCGAGCAGCAATTGCTTGTGCCGCGTAGCATACGAAGCCCGTTCGTCGGGCGCCATGCCGCAGGCAATCTCATCGCGCGACAGCAGCGTCGCATAGATATGGTGGACGCGCTCCGGCAGCGTATCGGCGGCACGACGCTCAATCTTCACGCTCTTCTCGACATAGGCGCATTCCTGCGCCAGCGCCGGCTCGACATTTTTGGTGAAGGCGAGCTTCCAGACAACCGGCGCGATCCAGACTTTGAAATCCTGATCCGTGACGCGACCGCGCTTGAGCGCTTCGAACCCCATCTCGACCGCCCCCGGAAGAAGCGGAGCGACGACATTGCCATGCCAGCCGACGCCGCCTTCGGGATGCAAGAGAACGCCATGCCCTTTCAGCGCCCAGGCGATCGAGTGTTCCTTGGCAGCGCCGCTGTTGCCGGGTATCTGGGCGATCAGATTGTTGGCCAGCCAGAATTTCTGCATGATCCGGCCGAGGCCGTTGACGACGCCATGCGTGGCCCAGGATGCCGCGAGCGGACTTACCCTCGAGACGATCTCCTTGTCGATCATCCAGTCGGTGAAGAATTCCGGATGGTTGGGCGTGATGAACGTTGCCTTGCCTGCGCCGCAACAGGCCTTCAGCCGCTGCCGGTCGTCGTCGGGAAAGTCGATATGGCGGACATTGGCGACACCGCGCAATCCGGCCACGCGGTTGAACGGCAACAGGTCGCGAAACCCGGGAATGCCACGCAGCATGACGACCCGATTGACGACAGTCATGATCCTGATCAGCGCCGGATTGGGCGTCGGCGCCACGAACACATCGATTTTGCTCAACCCACCCCCCGATCGATCCCTCGGCGTAGAGGTTGAAATGCAATTGCGGCGTGTTCAAGTCATTCGCCGCCGCCTTGCGGGCGTGGCTAACCCAAGGCTCTATTTCGGCGGACAGGGTTTCGTCTGATCGAACAGCGAAAGATTGACCAGCTTGCCGGTCATCGAGAAGTCGTTGTAGTCCATGAGCAGGTCGCGCGTGATGCCGTTCTCATGCAGCTTGAAGCTGATCCGGTATTCCGGCACCTCCTCGCCTGACTTGTCGGTGCTGTCGAAATAGGCGATGTCGACTGGCCAGTATTTGTCGGTGGCGAGTTTTGCCAGTGCCGGCACTTCCGGATCGGTCTTGTCTGCATCGGCTTTCTTGCCGACGACGACGGTGGTGGTCATCACCTTGTTGGCATCTTCCGAACCGTCGAACAGGTTGGTTTCGTAGAAATTTTCGCCCTTTTCGGCCTTGTCGATCAGTTCGGCCAGATGCTGCGTCGGAAACTGTGTGGCCGGCAGTTCGACGCTGCTCTTCTCCGGCTTGTCGATGTCGACCTTGAGGCCGTTTGTCTCCTTCGTCGCGGTGCCCTTGACCTCCTTGTCGAGAGTCTGGTCGACAAAGGATTTTGTCACGAACGAAAAGGTCTTGCCTTCGGCGTCCTCGAAAGTGGTCGTCTGCTGGTCGGTCAGCCTTGTATTCTCGTTGGTGACGATCTGGGTGACGAAACGGAACTTCACCGTATAGCCTTCGCAAGGCGAGCCGTTGAACTCATAGACCATGCGGCCGGAAATGCCGGTGATGCCGGAGCGGTCGGAGGCCTTGTCCAGGGTCAGATCGTAAACCGCGCGATGCGCCTGCAGCGCCGGTACGGCAAAAGCCGGCGCCATCGAGAACACCGCTGGCAGCAGGACAGCGTGGAATGCGAGGCGTGTTGCGCGCATGAGGGGCTCCGATCATCGCGCCTGATGGCAGGCCGCAGGGAAAGAGGGTCCAGCTTAAAAAAAGTCGTGGCGGAAGCGAGGCAAAAATTGCAATTTCGGCCCGGCCTGCGCAGCGTCATCAAGCAATAGGGAAATACCATGAGTGAAACAATCGAAAAGCGGCTAAGCGATCTCGGCGTGACGCTTCCGGTCGCTGCCGCGCCCGCCGCCAACTACGTGCCCTATTGCAGATCAGGCAATCTGCTGTTCATCGCCGGACAGCTGCCGCTCAAGCAGGGCAAGCTGCAGGCGAGTGGCCTGCTCGGCCGTGATGTCGACATCGCAATCGGCCAGGAAGCGGCAAAATACTGCGCGATCAACATATTGGCGCAGGCCAAGGCAGCACTTGGCGATCTCGAGAAAATCCGCCGCGTGGTGAAGATCACCGTCTTCGTCGCCTCGGCGCCGGATTTTTTCGAGCAGCACCTGGTTGCCAACGGCGCCTCGGATCTACTGGTTGCAGTGCTCGGCGATCCCGGCAAGCATGCTCGCGCCGCCGTCGGTGCCGCCTCCCTGCCGCTTAATGCCGCAGTGGAAATCGAAGCCATCTTCGAAGTCGAATGAGCCCGGCATGACCGACCTTTCCTGGCTGACCGCCCGACCCATTGCCCATCGCGGCCTCCACGACATGAACAAGACGCGCTGGGAGAACACGCTTTCCGCCTTTGCCGCTGCGGCTGAACGCGGCTATGCGATCGAATGCGATGTGCATCTGTCGTCAGACCGCATCCCGGTGATCATCCACGATAGCGATCTGAAGCGGCTGACCGGCCAGGACGGTTTCGTCTGGCAGCGCACGGCAGCGGAAATGACGGCCCTCAGGATCGGCGGCACATCAGATCGTCTGCCGACGCTGCAGCAGGCCCTCGACCTGGTCGATGGCCGCGTGCCGGTGGTCGTCGAGCTGAAAGGGGTTCCCGGCCGCGACGAAGGCCTGGTGGAAAGCGTCGGCAAGATGCTCAGAAACTACAAGGGCAAGGCGGCGATCATGTCTTTCGACCACTGGCTGATCCGCGATTTCCCGAAACACGCGCCCGGCATTCCGGGCGGGCTGACCGCATATGGCAAGGAAGCCAAGCTGATCGAAGCGCATTTCGCCATGCTGGCGCACGACATTGCCTTCACCTCCTACGCCGCCGGCGACCTGCCGAACCGGTTTGTCAGTTTTGTGCGCGAAAGGCTCAAAATGCCGGTCATCACCTGGACCGTGCTCGACCAACCGGCGGTCGACCTGACCTTCAGATATGCCGACCAGATGACGTTCGAAGGATTTGAGCCGGATCTTGTGCAGGTCGCCTGAACCGAGCTTGCTTGAACTGAACTTGCATGGACCGGCACGGAGCTTAAATAGGCCTCATGGATCAAGGCGATGAAGGCGACGGGCAAACGGCGAATGGAGAGTATGCGATCCGGGTTGCCTCCGGCATCGGAGCCTTCACCTGCGCCGAATGGGATGGCCTCGGCGGGACCTCACGCGGCGATACAGAAAACGGATACAACCCACTCGTTTCATTCGCTTTTCTGAGCGCGCTTGAGGAGTCCGGCTGCGCCGTGCGGCGCACCGGCTGGCAGGGCCATCATCTCAGGCTCGAGACAGCGCAGGGAAAGCTGCTCGGTGCCATTCCCTGCTACCTGAAATCGCACAGCCAGGGCGAATATGTATTCGATCACGGCTGGTCGGACGCGTTCGAGCGCGCCGGCGGGCGTTACTATCCAAAACTGCAATGCGCCGTGCCGTTCACGCCGGTCACCGGCCCTCGCCTGCTGGTCAATAAGGGCGAAGACAGTCGCGCCGTGAAGGCCGGCTTGGCAGCCGGCCTGAAGGCGGTGACTGAAAAGCTCGGCGTTTCTTCCGCGCACGTAACCTTCGCGCAGCCGAGAGATGTCGAGGCGCTGGAAGCGGCGGGTTTTTTGCACCGCACCGACCAGCAGTTCCACTTCTTCAATGAAGGTTATTCGACCTACGACGATTTTCTTGCCACTCTGGCATCGCGCAAGCGCAAGGCGATGAAGAAGGAGCGGCGCGAGGCGCTCGCTCACGGCATCTCGATCGACTGGCTGACCGGCAGGGACCTGACCGAAAGGGTCTGGGACGACTTCTTTGCCTTCTACATGGATACCGGGAGCAGGAAATGGGGGCGGCCCTATCTCAGCCGCGCGTTTTTCTCGATGATCGGCGAGCGCATGGCCGACGACATCCTGCTGGTGATGGCCAAGCGCAATGGACGCTACATTGCCGGTGCCATCAATTTCATCGGTTCCGATGCGCTCTACGGGCGCAACTGGGGCTGCATCGAGGACCACCCTTTCCTGCATTTCGAGGTCTGCTATCACCAGGCGATCGACTTCGCCATCGACCGTAAGCTGAAGGTGGTCGAAGCCGGCGCACAAGGCGAGCACAAGCTGGCGCGCGGTTACAGGCCGGTGACCACGCATTCGGCGCATTACATTGCGCATCCCGGCTTGCGTAACGCGGTCGCCGACTATCTCAGGCGCGAGCGCCGCGAAGTGGAGCGGATGGCCGGCTATCTCGAAGAGCACACCCCGTTCCGCAAGGATCTGGCGGACGATTAGAGCGACGTGCGTCCAATTGGACGCACAAAGCACGCTCGAAAGCATCGTAGTTTCCGAAAATCGATTCCGATTGTCGGGTCGATGCGGTAGGAGCAAGGCACAATCCGGAGCGCACGCCATGGCCGAACAAACCACCTACGACAGCAACAATATCTTCGCGAAAATCCTGCGCGGTGAAATCCCGTCGCATCGCGTCTATGAAGATGACGCGGTTGTCGCCTTCATGGATGTGATGCCGCAAGGTCCGGGTCATACGCTGGTTGTGCCGACGGCGCCGTCGCGCAATCTGCTTGACGCGGATCCGGCAACATTCGGCCCACTCTTCGCCGTCGTGCAAAAGGTGGCGGTGGCGGTGAAGAAGGCCTTCGGCGCCGATGGCGTCACCATCCTGCAGTTCAACGAGCCCGCTTCGGGCCAGACCGTCTACCACCTCCATGTCCACGTCATTCCACGCTTCGAGGGCATCCCATTGAAGCCGCATAGTGGGCAGATGGAGAAGCCGGAAGTGTTGGCTGAGAATGCTGGCAAGATACGGACGGCGCTGACAAACTGATGTCGGGCGCGTCGCACGTCCGGCCGCCCACCAGCCCCTCGAAGCAAAAAAGCCCCGTTTCCGGGGCTTTTTTTAGCTTTCAGGCCATCATCCCTTGCGGGGCAGTTGCGGCACCAGGCTGCGCTTGCTGCCGTCCTTGCCCTTGGGCTCCGCCTTCTGCGCGACCGCCTTTTTCGCGGCCGGCTTCTTGCCGGCAGCTTTCCTGGGCTTCGGCGTGTCGTCCGGTTCTTCCTTCTTCGGCTTGACCGGCGCCTCGTCGGCGAGCGACTCGAGCTTCAGCCCGGTTTCGCCGGTCTCTTTCTTGTCGACGGTGACACGCACCGTGCCGCCCTTCTTGAGCTTGCCGAACAGCACCTCGTCGGCCAGCGGCTTCTTGATGTGCTCCTGGATGACGCGGCCGAGCGGCCGTGCTCCCATGCGCTCGTCATAGCCCTTCTCGGCCAGCCAGGCGATCGCCTCCTGCGACAGGTCGAAGGTGACGCCACGCTCGGAGAGCTGGGCCTCGAGCTGCATGACGAACTTCTGCACCACCTGGTGGATGACCGGCACCGGCAGCGAGCCGAACGGGATGATCGCATCGAGACGGTTGCGGAACTCCGGCGTGAACAGCCGGTTGATCGCCTCGACATCGTCGCCTTCGCGCTTGGTCGAGCCGAAACCGATAGCCGCGCGCTGCGCATCCGAGGCGCCCGCATTGGTGGTCATGATCAGGATGACATTGCGGAAGTCGATCTGCTTGCCGTTGTGGTCGGTCAGCTTGCCATGGTCCATGACCTGCAACAGGATGTTGAACAGATCCGGATGCGCCTTCTCGACCTCGTCCAGCAACAGCACGCAATGCGGATGCTGGTCGACGCCGTCGGTCAACAGGCCGCCCTGGTCGAAGCCGACATAGCCGGGAGGCGCACCGATCAGCCGTGAGACGGTGTGGCGTTCCATATATTCGGACATGTCGAAGCGGATCAGCTCGACACCGAGCGAGGCCGCGAGCTGCTTTGCCACTTCGGTCTTGCCAACGCCAGTCGGTCCCGAGAACAGGTAGGAGCCGATCGGCTTCTCCGGTTCGCGCAGGCCGGCCCGCGCCAGCTTGATCGCCGAGGTCAAAGCCGTGATCGCGGTGTCCTGACCGTAGACGACGCGCTTCAGCTCGATGTCGAGACCGGCCAGCACCTTCTCGTCGTCGGCGGAAACCGTCTTCGGCGGAATGCGGGCGATGGTGGCGATCGTCGCTTCGATCTCCTTGATGCCGATGGTCTTCTTGCGCTTGGCCTCCGGCACCAGCATCTGCGAGGCGCCGGTCTCGTCGATCACGTCGATCGCCTTGTCCGGCAGCTTGCGGTCGTTGATGTAGCGCGCCGACAGTTCAACCGAAGCCTTGATCGCCTCAGCCGTGTAGCGAACCTTGTGGAACTCCTCGAAATACGGCTTGAGACCCTTCATGATCTCGATAGCGTCCTCGATGGTCGGTTCGTTGACGTCGATCTTCTGGAAGCGCCGCACCAAGGCGCGGTCCTTCTCGAAGAACTGGCGGAACTCCTTGTAGGTGGTTGAGCCGATGCAGCGGATCGTTCCGGACGACAGCGCCGGCTTCAACAGGTTCGACGCATCCATGGCGCCGCCAGACGTCGCTCCTGCCCCGATCACGGTGTGGATCTCGTCGATGAACAGAACCGCGCCCGGATAATCCTCAAGCTCCTTGACGACCTGCTTCAGCCGCTCCTCGAAATCACCGCGATAGCGGGTGCCGGCCAGCAATGTTCCCATGTCGAGCGCGAAGATGGTGGCGTTGTGCAGCACTTCCGGCACGTCGCCCTCGACGATGCGCTTGGCGAGGCCCTCGGCGATCGCCGTCTTGCCGACGCCGGGGTCGCCGACATAGAGCGGATTGTTCTTGGAGCGGCGGCACAGCACCTGGATGGTGCGGTTGATCTCGGACTCGCGGCCGATCAGCGGATCGATCTTGCCGGCCTTGGCCTTGTTGTTCAGATTGACGCAATAGGCGGTCAGCGCGTCCTGCTGCTGCTTTTTCTTGCCGCTGTCCTCTTGCGGCTCGGCGCCGCTCTGGCCCTGCTCGTCATCGGCGCCACGCGGCGACCGCGTCTCGGACGCGCCGGGCCGCTTGGCGATGCCATGCGAGATGTAATTGACCGCGTCGTAGCGGGTCATCTGCTGCTCCTGCAGGAAATAGGCGGCATGGCTCTCGCGCTCGGCGAATATGGCAACGAGCACGTTGGCGCCGGAGACTTCCTCGCGGCCGGACGACTGCACATGGATCACCGCGCGCTGGATGACGCGCTGGAAACCGGCCGTCGGCTTGGAATCCTCGTCATAGCCGGTAACGAGATTGTCAAGCTCGGTATCGATGTAGGTGAGAACCGTGTGCTTCAACTCGTCGAGATCGACGTTGCAGGCGCGCATGACCGCGGCCGCCTCGGTGTCGTCGATGAGCGCGAGCAGCAAATGCTCAAGGGTTGCGTATTCGTGGTGCCGCTCATTGGCGAGCGTCAGCGCCTGGTGAAGCGCCTTTTCCAGGCCTTGGGAGAAAGCCGGCATGTTACCTCACTTCTTCTCCATCACGCATTGCAGCGGATGCTGATTCTGTCGGGCGAAATCCATGACCTGAGACACTTTGGTCTCGGCCACCTCGAATGTATAGACCCCGCACTCGCCCACTCCATGATTGTGAACATGAAGCATGATGCGTGTGGCGGCTTCACGGTCCTTCTGGAAAAAGCGCTCCAGCACGTGAACCACGAATTCCATGGGTGTGTAGTCGTCGTTGAGAATGAGGACCCGATAAAGGCTAGGCTTCTTGGTCTTGGTTTTGGTGCGCGTGATGACGGCCGTGCCGCGACCGGTCTCGTTGCCGTCGCTGCCGTTTTGCATCCGCACCACATCTGTTGTGGCAGTCAAACCTGTCGTCACGTAACCCTGCCTTTTCGAATCCCCATATGAGTTCGACATGTAGGTCATCGATGAACGATTTTAAGCCCTTCTGTTTAGCTGACAATATGGCTAGGTGGCCAAACTTGACCGATTTTTCGAAATCGTGAAGGCAGCAGAGCCCCTGATTTCAAATTGAGGGCATCGCATCGAAAGTACGCTAGTCAACGGCGAGGGAAAACGAAGCCTGAACTCTGTCATGCTGCCCACTGCTTCGGTCGATAGGTTGAGCGGTTTTCCGACCCGTCGCTTTGGCGGCACGATCCGATAGGCGTGGAGCACTTACGATTTATCGTAGATGCGTCAGCTAACGAAACAACATGCATCTGAATAACGAACCTGGAGTCGCATGATCCCTTCAGACGCGCTTTAGGTGCCAGCGAGACTGTTTAGGCCGGGCACACTCAGGATTTCCATCGTCCAACATGAGCGAGAACAGCGACAGGCAAGATGCCGACGAGAACTATGGCAAGTGCCGCGATCGACGCTTCCTCGTAGGTCCCCCGCGCCGCCTCGCCGTAGAGATGCGTCGCCAGGGTCTCGAAATTAAGCGGCCTCAACAGAAGCGTCGCCGGCAACTCCTTCATGCAATCGACAAACACGAGCAAGCCCGCAGCGACGAGCGACGGTTTCGAAAGCGGCAGATGAATTTGCCGGAATGTGCCGGTCACATTGTGGCCGAGGCTGCGCGCGGCGTGATCGAACGAGCGCGGAATGCGGCTGAAGCCCGCCTCGACCGAACCGACCGCAATCGCCAGGAAGCGTGCGACATAGGCGTAGCCGAGCGCTGCTCCGGATCCGATCAGCAGCAGGCCGGTTGGCGCGCCCAGCCATGCCAGCGCGGTTCGGTCGATCATCTGATCGAGGGCCGCGACGGGCAACAATATTCCGATGGCCACCACGGTGCCAGGCATCGCATAGCCGACCGTGGAAATCCGCTGCAAAGCCGCCGTGACGCGGCCGGGAAGCGAGCGCGCCGTATAGGCGATGATCACGCCGAAGAGCAGGATGGCGAGCGTGGCCATGGCCGACAGGGTGACGGTGTTGAGCGTTTCCGACAAGAGCCGGGGCGACAGCCCTGCGAAACGGACGCGCTTCCACGCCTCGACGACAAGATAGCTCGCCGGGGCGATGAACCCGATGAACACCGGCAGAAGGCCGAGCGCAAAAACCACCAGACCCGAAACGGTTCCGAGACGATGCGGTGTGAAACTCCGCGCCTTTTGTGCGCTCGACCAATAACGCTGACGACGGCGCGCCCAACGCTCGATAGTGACGAGCGCGACCACCAATGACAGCATGGCGAGCGCAATCTGCGCCGCGCCCGGCAGGTCGGACCGCGTCACCCATGTCGTGTAGACCGAGACCGTCAGTGTCTTCACGCCCAGGAACTCCGAGGCACCGATGTCGTTCAGCGCCTCCATCAGCGCGAGGCTGACGCCGACGGCGATCGCCGGACGTGCCAGCGGCAGCGCAACGCGCCAGAAGACGCCGCCTTTGCCACTTCCAAGCGTGCGCGACACCTCGACCAGATTGGCCGCCTGGGTGAGAAACATCGCCCGCGTCGTCAGGTACACATAGGGGTAGAGCACGAAGCCGAGCAGCACGATGCAGCCGGCCATCGACCGGATGTCGGGAAGGCGGAATTCGTGTGGGCTGGTGAAGCCAAGTGCCACTCTGAGCGCACCCTGGACCAAGCCGATCGGATGGAGAAGATCGAGATAGACGTAGGCGATTATGTAGGTCGGCACCGCGAGCGGGAGGAGCAGCGCCCATTCGAGAAACCTGCGGCCGGGAAAGTCATAGGCGGTGACAAGCCAGGCCGTCGAGGTGCCAAGAAGCGTGACGAGGACACCGACGCCGATGAGTAGCGCCGTGGTCTGCTGGAAGGCCTGTGGCAGCACATAGGCGAGGAGATGCGGCCAGAGCCCGCTCGATCCCCGCAGCGCCTGCCAGATAAGGGCGAGAACCGGAGTCGCCACCAGCACAGCGACAAGCACGGTCGCCATGAACCACAGTCGCCCGGACCAGTACCGGGCGACCTTCACAGTGGAGGCTCTTCGCAGATCGACATCCGACATCGGGAGATCACCGGGCGCAGCACTGCCCACGCCCGGATCGCCCATCAGTTGTCGAAGCCGACCTTCTCGGCCAGTTCGCTTGCCTGCTTGCGATGCTTGACGATTTCCGTCATCGGCACTGGATCGACTTTCAACGCGCCGAACGAGGCGATGATCGGGTCGATCGGAGCGCCGGCCTTGACCGGGTATTCGAAATTTGCCTTGGCATAGAGTGTCTGGGCGTCGTCGGAGACCAGATATTCCAGCAGCTTGACCGCCTCACCCTTGTTCGGCGCATGCTTTGCGACGGCCGCGCCGCTGACGTTGACCTGCGTGCCGCCATCCTTGAACGTTGGCAGGACGACCTTGATCGCGTCGCCCCAGGCGACCTGCTCCTCACCGCCCTTGCCGGAGCGCATCAGTCCGACGTAGTAGGAATTGGCGATGCCTATCTGGCAAATGCCGCCGAGGATGTCCTTGGCCACATCGCGGTCGCCGCCGCCCGCCTTGCGGGCGAGATTCCCCTTGACGGCGGCAAGCCATGCTTCCGTCGCCTCGGCGCCGTTATGTGCGATGTAATCGGCGAAAAGAGCGGTGTTGTAGGGATGCTGGCCGGACCGGATGCAGACCTTGCCCTTCCATTTTGGATCGGACAGGTCCTCGTAGTTGAACGCGGCAAGATCGAGATCCTTGGCCGCGTAGAGTACCCGGGCCCGCATCGACAGAGCAAACCAGTTGTTGGCCGGGTCACGCAGGTTCTCCGGGACCGCGGCTTTCAGAACATCTGATACGACCGGCTGCGTCAGGCCTTTTTCGGCCAGATCAGCGAGGTTGCCGACATCGACCGTCATGAGAATATCGGCAGGTGAGCTTTCCCCTTCCGAGGCCACACGCTCCGCCAGACCATCTTTCATGAAGACTGTATTGACCTTGACGCCGCTCGAGGCGGTGAAGGCGTCAAGCAGCGGCTGGATCAGCCCAGGCTCACGCGTGGTGTAGATGTTCAGTTCGGCCGCCATGGCGCTGGCCCCGCCAACGAGGGCGAAGACGCCGCCCACCAGGGCGAGTCGCAATGTGGAAAGGCTCTTCATGAAGCGGTCCTCCATTAATTGATTGGTGCGGCCGGCATTGGTTGACAGCCCAGGAATTGCTCGATCATATGTGACTAATTTAGTCAAGTTACTTTGCGACCAAAGCGCTTGCGACTTATGCCGCAGCGAATATCAGGACGCCGCCTGGATCTACGGTCAGGTGGATCGGCTCACCCGGCTTTACATCGATCCGGCTGGTGGTGCGCAAGCGCAAGAGGTCAGCAACGCCCTCGATCCTGACCAGCAATTGTTCGATCTCACCCAGAAAAGAGCGGTTGACGACAAGCGCCGGCAGACCTTCGTCGGGACCTGAAAGGGAAACAGCCTGCGGGCGGATGCAGGCAAACGCCTTGCCGCCTTCCGGAAGATCGAGCTGGGCTGGAAAGCTGCCCAGCACCGTTTTGACCCGGCCATCGCGGTAGATGCCCTCTACCCTGTTGCACGGGCACAGAAATTCGGCGGCGTAGAGTGAATTGGGATGATCATAGATATCGTAGCCCGTCCCGACCTGCACAACACGCCCCTCCTGCATCAGCACAACCCGATCACCGACGGAAAGGGCCTCCTCCGGGTCGTGCGTGACGAGGATCGCCGTCGTCCCCAAGGCTCTCAACGTTGAAATGGTCTCCTCGCGCACCCGCTCCCGCAGGCCACGATCAAGGTTCGAGAAAGGCTCGTCCATCAGGAGAATGACGGGTTTTGGGGCAAGCGCCCGCGCCAGTGCGACTCGCTGCTGCTCGCCACCTGAAAGCGTGTGTGGGTAACGGCCGGAAAGCGCCTGGATGCCGATTCGGGCGATCACCTCGGCCGCACGGGCGCTCGCCTCGCGCCGCGACAGCCGCTTGAGGCCGAAGGCCACGTTCTCCTCGACGGTCAGGTGCGGGAACAGGGCATAATCCTGGAACATGAATCCGATGTTGCGGTCTTCGGGCTCGACAAAGCTGTTCGCGCCCGCGATCTCAATGCCATTGAGCAGAATTCTTCCGCTGTCCGCAGTATCGACGCCTGCAATGATCCGCAAAAGCGAGGATTTGCCGCAACCGGACTGGCCGACCAGGCAGACGATCTCTCCAGGCGCAATCGAAAGCGAAACGTCATCCAGCGCCTGGGTGTCGCCGAAGCATCGGCTGATGTGTTCCAGCGTTAGCGGAGCGCCGGCATCATTTATCGACCCATGCATCATTCGCCCTTAAGCTAAACCGACAAGCTGGCTCATAGCTGTTTAGATCAGCGTCGATCGGCTGGAAACTTAATTGCCATGAAAAAAACCCGGCCGCACGTTCGCGACCGGGTCCGTCTTGCTGGCCCAAGGGCCGTGTTCACATCTTGTAGCGAGATTATTTCGCCTTTGCGACGATCGATTCGAACGGCTTGTAGGCTTCCTTGGCGAGTTCGGCATAGAGGTCACCAATCTTGGTGGCTTCGGTGACGAAGGCTTCGTACGACTGCCTGGCAAAATCGGACTGGATCTCGATCGCCTTCTCCAGCGACTTGGCCGACAAAAGTTTCTCGGCTGCTGCGCTGCCGGCCTCGAAGCTTTTCTTGGTGTACTCGCCCGCCTCGGTGGCGATGGCCTGCGCGCCCTTGGAAAGGGATGCGAAGCTCTTCAAGCCGCTATCCGCAAACTCCTTGCCGTATTTGCTGAAATCTTCATAGGTCTGGGTCATTCACGCAATCCCTTGCCAGTTGTCCTTGAGCGGTGGACGCGGCCTTGTCCGGGCCGCGTTGTGCAATGCGAGTAATATATTGTGCACTGCACAAAAGTCAAGTTTTTTACCGAGTGCGGGTTTCACCGGGTGCGGCCCCGGCCATCCGGCCAGCAGATCGGCGCAACCGTCGGGAAATGGCTAAGATTCGAATAAAGAAAAGCTCAAGCTCGAAGAAAATGGTGAACGCCGCGGTTACCATAAACGGATTGGTAACGCTGGCCGCGATAGCTTGGCTTGAAGTGAGGCAGGACCCCTTTGCCGCCTCCACCGCAACAAAAATTCAAAGGAACCATCGGTGCGTCAGGCGTTGTCGGGCATTCTCTCCAAATCCGCGTCCTCCTTGAAAACGATCATGATCCTCGCTTTGGCGATGACATTCGTCGTTGCCGGCGCTGCTTCGTCCATGGCGGCGAGGTCGGCGGCCATCGTCATCGACGCCAAGACCGGCAAGGTGCTTTACTCTTCGAATGCCGATGGCCGACGCTATCCCGCCTCGCTCACCAAGATGATGACGCTTTACCTGGCCTTCGAGGCCATGGCGAACGGCAAGATCGGCAAGAACTCCCGCGTCGTCTTCTCGGCCAATGCTGCTGCCGAACCGCCGACCAAACTCGGCGTCAAACGGGGCGGCGCGATCACCGTCGAGACCGCGATCCTGTCGATGGTGACCAAGTCGGCAAACGACTCGGCAACCGCAATCGGCGAACTTCTCGGCGGCAATGAAGCCAATTTCGCCCACATGATGACTGCCAAGGCGCGGGCACTGGGCATGAAGGGGACCGTTTTCCGCAACGCCCACGGCTTGCCCAATCCCGGTCAGTTCACCACCGCGCGCGACATGGCGATGCTCGGCATCGCGCTGCGGGAGCATTTTCCCCAGTATTACAGCTATTTCTCGCAGCGTTCCTTTCTCTACGGCCGCAGGCGCATCAACGGCCACAACCGGCTGCTTGGACGCATCAAGGGCGTCGACGGCATCAAGACTGGCTACACCCGCGCCTCCGGCTATAATCTCGTCTCCTCGGTCGACGACGGCGATCGCCGCATCGTCGCGGTGGTCATAGGCGGGAAATCCGGCGGCAGCCGCGACAACCAGATGGCCGCATTGATCAAAACCTACCTGCCGAAGGCGTCGTCGCGCGGCAGCGGCATGCTGATCGCCAAGGCTGGCGGCGGCAACCCGATCACCGCTCTGGCGAAAGTATTCCTGCCCAAGCGCGACGCGCCGACGCCGGACAGCAGGCCGGAAGACGATGCGGCGTACAACGAGGCCCCGGAAGGCGATGCCATTGCCTCCCTGGTCGAGGAGGCCGAGCCCGTCGTTGAAGAAGCCACCCCCGTCGTTGAGACCACGCCCGTCTCTCGGACCAAAAAGCTCGAGACAATGGCCGCGGCCACGGCGGACGATGTGGCGACCGCACGGGTCGCAGCAGCCTATGGCGAACCGGCAAAGGTCGATCCCGTCAACACGGCATCGGTGCCGTCCGGCTGGGCAGTCCAGGTCGCCTCTTCGCCAAAACAGTCCGAAGCCCAGGCTCTCCTGGACGAGACGAGCAAACAGGCGCCTTCGGTCCTGGCCGATGCTGTGGGCTTCACCGTCGCCTTCGAGAAGGGCGGCGTCACCTACTACCGCGCCCGGTTCGGCTTTGGCTCGAAGACTGCCGCCTCGAAAGCCTGCAACGCCCTGAAGAAAAAGAAAATCGAGTGCTACGCCGTCCACCAGTAGGCGGCGTCGAAACTTCTCCCGGAAGAATTCTGCGTCGAAGGAGACTAGTTGTGATTGGAGAGCAAGACGTCCTTGGCTTCGTTGATCCGCGCCGCCAGAAACGAAGTGCCGCCGAGATCGGGGTGCAGGCGCTGCATCAGGCGGCGGTGCGCCTTGCGGACATCCGCCGCGGCGGCCCCCGCTTCAAGACCAAGGATCTTGTAGGCCTCCTCCTTAGTCATGGCGCCCGAACCTGGCGAAACACCCAGCCCGTCGCCACCATTCGCCTCCGCGTCTTTGCGCCAGATGGGAAATCTGCCGTCAAGATACGTCTCTAGGAGCTGGCGGCTCTCCGGGTCGCCGGGGAGTTCGCGATAAAGCTGCTGCAATTCCGCAAGGCTCATCGTGCCTAGCATCTTGCCTTCATGGCGGCCGGCGAGCACGAGCCCCTCCAGATTGCCGGTATCGTGATCAAGCTCCATTTCGAGGGCCGCGGTGCGCACCGTCGAATACTTGCCCGGCTCCAGTTTCGCCGTCGGCCGCTTCATCCGCATCGAGCCATACCAGGCGAGCGCCGTCGACAGGATCAAGCCGCCGATGCCTGCGCGTCCAACCAGAAGCGCGGCGACGCCGATCAGCGCCAGCAGGACAGGCCCAAGCGTCCTCATCCAGCTTGCGAGTTTCGCGGGGTCGGAGCGCAGAAACACCATGGCCACGCCGAGCAGCACCAAAAGCAACGCCACGAATGCGATAGTCGCGCCCATCATTTCCTGCCGCTCCGCAGATGCTCGATCAGCAGCCGGTCTTCCGGCCTGCCCCTGGCCTCCAGAGCCTTCAGCCCGCCCGTCGCAAACACCGCAACCGCCGATAGCAGGCTGGCCAAGGTTGCGGCGGCCCGCCGATCAAATCGGAACCAGGCGCCTTTGGACAGCCGCGCAATATCCTTGAACGCCTTTTCCGCGCCGGCATCATGGCCCTCCTGAAAGACGAAGACAGGAACGCCGTGCAGGCCGAGGCTGCCGGCCTTTTCCGCCAGATCGTCGATATTTTCCTCCATCGCGTCGCCGATATAGACCAGCGCGTTGACCTTGGCCGCCGCCGTCTGTTTCAGCGCATGGGCGAGCACCTTGCCGATCTGGGTGTGGCCGCTGCGGCATTCGATCCGCGTCATCAGCTGCTTCAGCGCGTTCGTATCGGTGACGAATGCGGATGAGCGGCACTCGCCAAAACCGCGAAAATAGACCAGTTGGACCTTGAGCGCCCCGGCCTTGCCGACGGCGTCGAACATCTCGCCCTGCAGCGCACAGGCGAGATCCCAGGTCGGCTGGCGGCTCATGGTCGCGTCGAGGGAAAGGATCAGCCTGCCAGTACCGGTCGCGGACGCAGCCAGCGTCCTTGCCTGACGGATAAACGCGTCGATTTCGCCGGTGCTCGATTGGGATTCGACCGGCGCAGGATTGGCCTTTGCGGGCACGGGCTGCTTCTTGTCGCTCATGACATTCAAGATGTGGCGTTGTCGCACAGCTTGCAAGCCCAGCATGAGGCTATCTGGAGGGCCGGCGATCACCGCAGCTTTGAATTTTGGGCCTTCCTAGAGAAGGCCGAGATCGGCAAGCTCGCGCCTGAGTTTCGGCGGCATTTCGACCAATCCCGCTTTGCCCTTGGAGAGATCGGCCGGTGCGTCCGACGGTTTCAAATAGCGCCAGCCTTGAAAGGCGCGGCGCGGCTGCCATTCAGTCGGCACGACCGCGGGATCGAGGATCAGGTGACAGCGGCCGATACCCTCGTCATCGGTGAAAGGACGGATTTCGGTGATCAACTGGCGGCACTGCACGTTGCCCTTGATTACCCAGTAGAGGGAACCGCCATCGGTGACCTCGGCGCTGCGCGTCGGCGTCATGCGGGTGGTGTGGTAGTGCTCGACCGGTTCACCGGCGCGCCGCCGTTCGTCGAGGCGGAACGCGATCCACTCTTCGAGATCTTCGACGCTGTCGCAGCCAACGCAGAGCTTTATGAGATTGAGGGACATGGATCAAGGTTTAGTCCGGCGCGCGAAGGCGTCAACTGGCCCAATCGACTTTCTCCACAGTGCCGACTTTCTCCACAGTGCCGCTGTTCTCCACGGCGCCAATCCACAGTGCAAGGTTTGGCTCAGCATTCCACGATATTGACGGCCAGTCCGCCGAGGCTGGTTTCCTTGTATTTCTCGTTCATGTCGAGGCCGGTCTGGCGCATGGTCTCGATCGCGGCATCGAGCGGCACGAAATGAACGCCGTCGCCCTTGATGGCCAGCGACGCGGCAGTCACCGCCTTGACGGCGCCGAGCGCGTTGCGCTCGATGCAAGGCACCTGCACCAGCCCGCCGACCGGATCGCAGGTCATGCCGAGATGATGCTCAAGCGCGATCTCGGCGGCGTTCTCGACCTGCTCGGGCGTGCCGCCCATCACGGCGCACAGCCCCGCTGCCGCCATCGCCGAGGCCGAACCGACCTCGCCCTGGCAGCCGACCTCGGCGCCCGAGATCGAAGCGTTGGTCTTGATGATGCCGCCGACCGCTGCTGCGGTCAGCAGGAAATCGCGGATGCTTGGCTGGTCGGCCTCGGGATGGAAATGCAGCCAGTAGCGCAGCACCGCCGGCAGCGTGCCTGCAGCACCATTGGTCGGCGCGGTGACGACGCGCCCGCCGGCGGCGTTCTCCTCGTTCACCGCCATGGCATAGATCGACAGCCAGTCGTTGGCGAGCAGCGGATTGGGCCGGTTCTGCCGCCACTGCTCCTGCAGCTTGTCATGCAATTGTCGCGCGCGTCGGCGCACCTTCAGGCCGCCCGGCATGATGCCGTCCTGCGACAGGCCGCGCTCGATGCAGCTCTTCATGGCGCTCCAGATGCCGTCGAGGCCGGCGTCGAGTTCTTCGCGCGACATCTGCGTCTCTTCGTTGACGCGCTTCATGTCGGCGATGGAAAGACCGCTTTTCGCGGCCATCGACAGCATCTCGACAGCATTCTTGAAGGGGTATGGAACCTTCTTGCCTTCGCTCGTCACAGAGCCCTTCGCCTTCATCCGCTGCAGTTCTTCTTCGGAAACCACGAAGCCGCCGCCAATCGAATAGTAGATGCGCTTGAGCAGCAGGCGGTCGTCGGCATCAAGGGCGGAGAAAGCCATGCCGTTGGCGTGGCCGGAAAGCGGCGTCTTGCGATCCAGCACCAGATCCGTGGCCGGCTCGAAGCGATAGGACGGATGGCCGGGCGGCGAAATCCGCTTCTCGGCGGCGATACGGTCGACGATGCTGTCGGCCTGATCGGGGTCTACCGTCTGCGGCGTCTGGCCGGCAAGCCCGAGCACGACGGCGCGATCGGAACCATGGCCGATGCCGGTATAGGCAAGCGAGCCGTGCAGGCTGGCGGCGATGCGGTCGACCTTGGCGCCGACCGGGCGTGGCCAGTCATCTCCCGCGACCTCGTCGAGAAAACGCCGCGCAGCCGTCATCGGTCCCATCGTGTGCGAACTCGATGGTCCAATGCCGATCTTGAACAGGTCGAAAACCGAAAGGAACACGCGTCGCTCTCCTATTGGAATTTACATATAGGAATTCCTGTGATGTTTCCGCTCTTTCGAAGATTGCGGCGCTGCACCTGCCGACCTTGTTTGCTCCGGCAGCGACATCGTTGCGTTCCGCCATCGAAGCGCCGCCACCGCTTGTGGTAAGAGGGTTGCATGGGCGATTCCTTCCATTTGTCGACGGCAGACCTCGTTGCGCTTGCCTTCTTCGTTTTCGTGTGGGTGCTGCATACGCTCGCCTCCGACGGAAAGCTGGTCAGGCGCATGTCGCTGACGACGGCGATGAACGTCCAGCGTCAAGCCTGGATGCGCAACATGGCCGAACGCGAGGTCCGCATTGTCGACACCGCCATCATGGCCGGCCTTCAACAGGGAACCGCCTTCTTCGCCTCCAGTTCGCTGATTGCGATCGGCGGCTGTTTTGCCCTGCTCGGCGCCTCCGACCAGGTTGTTTCGGTGCTGAGTGACCTGCCGCTCGGCGCGACGTCGTCCCGCTCCGCCTTTCAGATGAAGGTGTTCGGTTTGGTGCTGATCCTTGCCTATTCCTTTTTCAAGTTCGGCTGGGCCTACCGGCTGTTCAACTATTGCTCGATCCTGATCGGTGCGGTGCCGATCCCGCACGGCGAGGCTTCACGCAACCCGGTCAGCGAGACGGCGGTATGGCGGGCGGCGCGCATGAACATGCTGGCCGGAAAACATTTCAATTCCGGCATGCGCGGCGTGTTCTTCTCGATCGGCTATCTCGGCTGGTTCGTCGACCCAAAAGTATTCGTGCTGTCGACGCTGCTGTTGCTGGCGGTTCTGGTGCGTCGCCAATTCTTCTCGGCGGCGCGGCAAGCCGTGATAGGTCAGCCGCCCGAGCCGACACCCGGTCCGGGAAAAAGACGATCGATGCGGCCCGACAGCCGGTAGGCGACGCCCCTCACCCCTTCAGGTGGGAAACGACACTACCACCACTTTTCCGGCTGGAACGTACCCGCAGCCTGTTCGATGACATGGGCGGTCTGGAACAAGGTTTCCTCGTCGAACGGCCGACCGATGAGCTGCAGGCCGAGCGGCAGGCCCTTGGCGTCGAGCCCTGCGGGCACGGCGATGCCCGGCAGTCCGGCCATGTTCACGGTCACCGTGAAGATGTCGTTGAGGTACATCTTGACCGGGTCGGCGGCCATGTCCTCGTCGGCGATGCCGAAGGCCGCCGACGGCGTCGCCGGCGTCAGGATGACGTCGACGCCGGCAGTGAATGCATTTTCGAAATCCCGCTTGATGAGGTTGCGCACCTTCTGCGCCTGCAGATAGTAGGCGTCGTAGTAGCCGGCGGAGAGCACATAGGTGCCGATCATGATGCGGCGCTTGACCTCGCGGCCGAAGCCGGCGGCGCGGGTCTTCTCGTACATGTCGACGATGTCCTTGCCCGGCACGCGCAACCCGTAGCGAACGCCGTCATAGCGGGCTAGGTTCGACGAGGCTTCGGCGGGCGCGACGATGTAATAGGCCGGCAGCGCATATTTGGTATGCGGAAGCGAAATGTCGACGATCTCGGCGCCGGCATCTTTCAGCCAGGCAATGCCCTTCTGCCACAGCGCCTCGATCTCGTCGGGCATGCCGTCGACGCGGTATTCCCTCGGGATGCCGACCTTCATGCCCTTGATCGGCTTGCCGATCGCCGCCTCGTAATCCGGCACCGGGCGATCGACCGAGGTGGTGTCCTTCGGATCGACCGAGGCCATGGATTTCAACAGAATCGCGGCGTCACGCACGTCGCGGGCGATCGGACCGGCCTGGTCGAGCGACGAAGCGAAGGCGACGATGCCCCAGCGCGAGCAGCGGCCGTAGGTCGGCTTGATGCCGACCGTGCCGGTGAAGGCGGCGGGCTGGCGGATCGAGCCGCCGGTGTCGGTGGCGGTGGCGCCGGCACACAGGAACGCCGAAACGGCGGAGGCCGAGCCACCCGACGAGCCGCCCGGCACGAGTTGGGCGTTATCCAGCGTGCGCGCGGTCCTGGTGCCGCCGGCCGAGACAAAACCGCCATCGCCCTGATGCGTGGTCGGCATCACCATCGTGTCGACGCGTGAACGCCGCCACGGATTGACGACCGGGCCGTAGTAGGAGCTCTCATTGGACGAGCCCATGGCGAACTCGTCCATGTTGAGCTTGCCGAGCATGACGGCGCCGTCGGCCCACAGATTGGCGGTGACGGTCGATTCGTAGTGCGGCTTGAAGCCGTCCAGCACATGGCTGCAGGCCTGGGTGTGGATGCCTTCGGTGCCGAACAGGTCCTTGATGCCGAGCGGAATGCCTTCGAGCGACCCGCCCTCGCCCTTCGCAAGCTTCGCGTCCGAGGCCTTGGCCATGTCGCGCGCCTTGTCATCGGTTACGACGACATAGGCATTGAGCGCCGGATTGGCCCGATCGATTGCCTGGAGATAGGCTTCGGTGATCTCGGTTGCGGTGATTTCCCTGGCGCGCAGCTTGGCGCGGGCCTGCGATATCGTCAGGTGGGTCAGGTCGCTCATCAGGCAAGGCTCTTTTCGTAAAACACCGACCACCCGGAGTCGGGATAGTCCAGCACCGGGCCGCAGCGCGAAAATCCGGCGCGTTCATAGACGGTCCACGCAGCCGGATGGCGGTCGCCGGTTTCCAGCACCAGACGCTTCAGTCCTTCATTGCGCGCCAGCGCCTCGATTCGCTCGACGATCCCGGCGCCGATCTTCTGCCCGCGATGCGAAGGCCGCGTGTACATGCGCTTGACCTCGCCGACGGCGCCGTCATGGCGTTTCAGCGCGCCGCAGCCGATGGCGAGGCCGTTGTCGCGAGCGATGAAGACAGTCGTGTCTTTGTCGGCCATCTGCTCGACGGTCATGTGGGAGCAGTGCTCCGGCGGCGTCAGTTCCAGCAGCGTGTCGTTGAGCTCCTTGACCAGCCCGCGCACGTCGTCCTGCAGCGGCGTTTCGATGGCGATCTCGATTGCCATCGGCCCGCTACTCCACGACCTTCGGAACGAGGAAGAAATTCTCTTCGGTCGCCGGTGCGTTGGCGACGATGTCGGCCGCCTTGCTGCCGTCGGTGACGACGTCCGGGCGCTTCTTCATCTCCATCGGAATGACCGACGTCATCGGCTCGACGCCGGAGACGTCGACCTCGTTCAACTGCTCGACAAAGCCGAGAATGGCGTTCAACTCGCCGGTCATGCGCTCGGCATCCGCCTCGCTCACCGCAATGCGGGCGAGACGCGCGACGCGCTTCACTGTCTGCAGATCAACGGACATATTTGCTTGTGCCTCGGGAAAACCAGTCCGCGCTATAGCGGCGCGGCGCGTGCCGCGCAACATGCATCGTGCCGAGAACCGGCCCGGAGGTCGATGGCAGCGCAACGCCGTCGCAGCGAACAGCTTGCGCCTTTGGCATGCTCTACAAGGTGCATGCTTCTACAAGGTGCATGCACTACAAGGTGATTGTCCCGCCGATCTCCGGCAACGCCACCTTCACGCCGGAACCCTCCAGCCCCGCGACGAACTTGTCGGCGGTCTGGTCGATGATCGGAAACGTGCCGAAGTGACTGGGAATGACCGTCTCGAACTGAAAGAAGCGCCGGCAGGCAAGGGCTGCCACCGCGCCGCCCATGGTGAAGCGGTCGCCGATCGGCACGATGCCGATCTTCGGCTCGTGCAGTTCGTTGATCAGCGCCATGTCGGAAAAGATGTCGGTGTCGCCCATATGATAGAGCGTCTTGTCTTCCTGGAAATGCAGCACGAGGCCCCCGGGATTGCCGAGATAGGTGTTCTGGCCCTTGTCGCCCGGGAACGACGAGGAATGCAGCGCCTGGGCGAAGGTGGTGGTGAAGCCGCCGCAATCGATCGTGCCGCCGATATTGCCCGGATTGATCTTCTTGTCGCTGACACCCTTGCCGATCAGGTACATGCAGACCTCGAAATTGGCGACCAGCATGGCGCCGCTTTTCCCAAGCACTTCAAGCGCACCGCTGATGTGGTCGCTGTGGCCGTGGGTCAACAGAACATGGGTGACCCCTTCCGCCGGCTCTTCCCAGCCGCCCGTCCATGACGGATTACCGATCAGGTAGGGATCGATGAGGATTTTCGCGTCGGCGGTTTCGACGCGAAATGCGGAATGTCCGTACCAGGTCAGTTTCATGGATGCCTTCCTCGATTTTTGCTTCGCCAAAGGATAGAACGCCGGCAGTGAAATTAAAGTCCCACAGCGTCCTTTGCGGCGTGTAGTCCGAGGAAAGCCGTTGAGCATCATCACCATCGAGGAGTTGCCGGCGCGGCTCGGCGGCGGCAAGACGCTGGCCGGGCTCGACCTTGGCGACAAGACGATTGGCGTGGCGGTTTCCGACCGGGGCTTTGCCTTCGCCCACCCGCGTCCCGTCATCATGCGCAGGAAATTCTCGCTGGATGCCGCAGTGCTGCTCGCCTTGCTGCAGAAAGAGAATGTCGGGGCCGTGGTGCTCGGCCTGCCGGTCAATATGGACGGGTCGGAAGGCCCGCGCGCCCAGAAATCCCGCGCATTCGCCCGTAACATGGCTGGTGTGACCGACCTGCCCTTCGTCTTGTGGGACGAGCGGCTGTCGACGGTGGCGGCCGAGCGGACCCTGATCGAGATGGATTTTTCGCGCCGCAAACGCGCCGGCAAGATCGATTCGGCCGCGGCGGCCTTTATTCTGCAGGGCGCGCTCGACCGGCTTCAGGCGCTCGGCGTCGACGCCTGGTCGAAATAGCGGTCGCGCATTATCCTGATCCAGCCACCGATCACCCGGCGTCGGCGAAACGCCCAAAACGCCATGAGCAGCAGGCTGTCGAGGATGCAGGCCTTTGCCACCATGCCCGGAATGAGCGCCGGATCGATGCCAAGCATCTCACCATAGAGCTGGAAGACGAGGTCATGCAATTGGCGGCTCAGCATGACGTAGCCGAAATTGATGTCGTTGAACGACAGGAAGAACCAGCCCCAGAACAGGGCGAGCGGCGTCGCCCATAGCGCGAACAAGGTGCGCATCAGCGGTCCCTCAAGTTCGTGTCCGGCCTCAAGTTCGTGTCCAGCCCCAAGTTCGTGTCCAAGAGGCCTGAAATGCGCGAGAGCGCCGCGTTGTGCGCCGCCGCCTTCGCCATCAAGGAGCTCAATATATGCCGCATAGCGTTCCTGCTTCCGTAGACAGGACAGTGGGCTTTGCGGCCTGCCGCTGCAATGGAAACCATTTGTTAAGGTTAACGGTCATCCAAAGGCCTTTTTACCTTCTCCCCTTGTGAGGGCTTTGCACAGAAGAACAAGGTTCCGTCTTCGATTCTGGTTTGTTCGCGTCTGATTCTGAGACGTCTCGTGAACAGAATCTCTGTGCAAAACCCTCCTTGTGGGAGAAGGTGGATCGGCGCGCAGCGCCGAGACGGATGAGGGGTGCTGGAAGAAATGAGGCGTGGGCGTTCCCTGGAACACCCCTCATCCGGCCGCTTCGCGGCCACCTTCTCCCACAAGGGGAGAAGGGAGAACCGCGCTTGCCCTCATCAGCATCGCGCTGGATCCCTTCTTACCTTCTCCCTCAACCTCAGCTGCTGACCTTGATGTCGTTATCCGCGCACCAGGTCTTCAACGCTTCTTCCGTGGCTTTTTGCTCGAAGTCGTACCATCGATCAACGGCGCCCCTGTGCTCCAAAAGATCCTTAAAGAGGGCATAGGCACCCGCCCGGCTGAAGATCTCCCGAACCTTGTCGAAATCGTCGGGCAGGTGATGGCGCGCGAATGTCAGCACCAGCGGTTTGCCGAGATCGAGTTCCCGCTTGTCCGGGATGGGGATGTATCTCTCGCTGTCCTCGACGTCGTCAGGCAGTTCTTCAACATCGTCCACCCAGTCGGAATGCCAGTAGATCTTGCCTGTCTCCTTGCACAGATAGGCCGTATTTTCGCCGGCTCCGCCGGAACTCACGAATTCGAACGCGTCCAGAAGCTCACTGAAATTGACTGCCATTGCCATCTCGCTGCGCATGAGCCTGTCGTGGCCGTATACAACCCTATCTAATCGGGCGCGAACGTGGGAGTTCCCACAGTCTCAGATTATTTGCGCCGCGCTCGCAATCATCTAGCGGCGTGACAGACGACGAGAAGCCTTGCCGAAGTCGCTTCAGGTGACCGGTGGGTAGAGCGTGTCAATGATCATGCGCGCGTCATGGCGTGAATCGAGCATGCCATAGGTGTTGCGCCACTGGCCGGCGAGGCGCGTCTCGACGAAGGCGTCGGCGATCCGCCCTGCCCCCAGCCTGCGAAGCTCCGCCGCCGCCGCCGACAGCGCCAGTTGCTCGGTGAGCAGACGGGCCGAGCCCTCATCGGTTGCCGCGACCTGCATTGCTGCCTTGAGCACACCGACGGTGCCACGCCCGCCGGCGCCGAGATCGCGATCGATGCCGGCCAGCACCTCCTCGAACAGTCCGGTTGCACGCCCCAGCACGCGCAGCACGTCGAGCGCCATGACATTGCCGGATCCCTCCCAGATCGCGTTGACCGGAGCTTCGCGATAGTAGCGGGCAAGCGGGGCCTCCTCGACATAGCCATTGCCGCCAAGGCACTCCATCGCCTCATAGAGCAGCGGCGGTGCGATCTTGCAGACCCAGTATTTGACGACCGGCGTCATGGCGCGCGCAAAAGCCGCCTCGCCGCGGTCGCCGGCCGCCTCGTCGAAAGAGCGCGCCAGTCGGAATGACAGCGCGGTGGCGGCGGCGACGTCGAGCGCCATGTCGGCCAGCACGCGCTGCATCAGCGGCTGCTCGATCAGATTGGTTCCAAACACCTGGCGGTGACGGGTGTGGTGGACGGCTTCGGCCAACCCGGCTCGCATGATCGCCGACGAGGCGATCGCGCAGTCGAGCCGGGTCAGCGTCACCATATCCATGATCGTCTTGACGCCTGCCCCGGGCTCGCCGACCATCTCGCCGATGGCATTGACGAACTCGACTTCGGACGAGGCGTTGGAGCGGTTGCCAAGCTTGTCCTTCAGTCGCTGGAAGCGGAAGCCGTTGCCCGAGCCATCGCCGAGAATGCGCGGAACGAGAAAGCACGAAAGTCCTTCCGGCGCCTGTCCAAGCACCAGGAACGCATCCGACATCGGCGCCGACATGAACCATTTGTGGCCGGTCAGCCGATAGAAGCTGCTGCCGGCGCGCTCGGCCCTGGTGACGTTGGCGCGGACGTCGGTGCCGCCCTGCTTCTCGGTCATGCCCATGCCGAGCGTTAGCCCGGCCTTTTCGACCGGTGGCTTCTGGCTCTGGTCATATTTGCGTGTCGTCACCCGCGGCGCCCATTCGCGAAACAGTTTTGGGCTTGTCATCAGCGCTGCCAGCGAGGCGCTGGTCATGGTGATGGGACAGAGATGCCCGGTTTCGAGCTGCGCCGTCAGGTAGAAACGGGCGGCCCGCACCTGATGGCGGCGGCCGATCTCGGCATCGCCATTTTCCCAAACCGACGAATGCAGCCCGTTCGCCACCGACCGGCGCATCAGCGCATGATAGGCTGGATGGAACTCGACCAGATCGATGCGCCGGCCCTGGCGGTCGTGGGTCCTGAGCTTCGGCGTCTCGACATTGGCGAGGCGAGCCAGTTCCTGCGCCTCCTGCGTCAGCACGAAACGGCCAAGCCCATCGATATCCTTGCGCACCGGATCGGAAAAACGCTCGGCAAGCTGGATCAGCAACGGATCGCCTCGCCAGGCGTTGCCGCCTGCCAGCGGCGGCGGCTGGTTCGTCACGTCGTCGGTCACACACTGTCCTTATCATCACAAGGCCACGAATCCGAAGCCATCAGCTAGATATAGCCCAAGCGTTGCTGCGCGCGCGACGAAAATACCGGGGAGAAAGGCCGCAATCCAAAGCTGGTGCTTGCAGCCAAAGGTCCTCCACCCTATAGCAGCGCCTTGAGATGACCGACGCTTCGTCCCTGCCACTCTACCCTCACCGCCATCTTCTGGGCATCCGCGATCTTTCCCCCGCCGACATCGAGCTTTTGCTGGACAGGGCGGACCGGTCGGTCGCGATCTCGCGGCAGTCGGAGAAGAAGGCCTCGACGCTGCGTGGCCGCACCCAGATCAATCTGTTCTACGAAGCTTCGACCCGTACGCAATCGTCGTTCGAACTGGCCGGAAAACGGCTCGGCGCCGACGTCATGAACATGTCGGTGGCCAGTTCTTCGGTGAAGAAGGGCGAGACGCTGATCGACACGGCGATGACACTGAACGCCATGCATCCCGACATCCTGATCATCCGCCACCAGTCGGCGGGTGCCGCCGCGCTGCTGGCGCAAAAGGTCGGCTGCTCGGTGATCAATGCCGGCGACGGCGCCCATGAGCACCCGACGCAGGCGCTGCTCGACGCGCTGACCATCCGTCGCGCCAGGGGCCCGCTGTCGAAGCTGATCGTGGCGATCTGCGGCGACATCCTGCATTCGCGCGTGGCGCGTTCCAACATCATGCTGCTCAATGCGCTCGGCGCGCAGGTGCGCGTCGTGGCGCCGTCGACGCTTTTGCCCGCCGGCATCGAGAAAATGGGCGTGATCGTCACCCGTTCGATGGCCGAAGGGCTCAAGGACGCGGATGTGGTGATGATGCTGCGGCTGCAGCGCGAGCGCATGGAAGGCGCCTTCGTGCCTTCGGTGCGTGAGTATTTCCACTATTTCGGCCTCGACGCCGAGAAGCTGAAAGTGGCCAAGGACGGCGCTCTGGTCATGCACCCCGGCCCGATGAACCGCGGCGTCGAGATCGCCTCGGAAATCGCCGACGGTCCGCAGAGCGTCATCCAGGAGCAGGTGGAGATGGGTGTCGCCGTGCGCATGGCGGTGATGGAAGCGCTGCTCGATCCCCGCCGCAATCGCGAACTTGCCCGATGAGCACAACGGTCTTCAGCCGGGCCCGCATCGTTGATCCGTCGCGCGGCATTGACGAGGTCGGCACTGTCATTGTCGAGGGCCGCAAGATCGTCGCTGCCGGCAAGGCGGCCTTGAACCAGGGCGCTCCGCAAGATGCTAATGTCATCGACTGCGCCGGCAAGGCAATCATTCCCGGCCTGATCGATGCGCGCGTCTTCATCGGCGAACCGGGCGGCGAACACCGCGAGACCATCGCTTCGGCCAGCGTGGCGGCGGCCGCCGGCGGCGTCACTTCCATCGTCATGATGCCCGACACCGACCCGGTGATCGACAATGTCGCGCTGGTCGAATTCGTGCTGCGCACCGCCAAGGACACGGCCATCGTCAACATCTTTCCGGCGGCGGCGATCACCAAGGGGCTCGAAGGCCGCGAGATGACCGAATTCGGCCTGCTGCGCGAGGCCGGCGCGATCGCCTTCACCGACGGGCGGCACACCATAGCAAGCGCACTGGTGATGCGCCGCGCGCTGACCTATGCGCGCGATTTCGGCGGCGTGATCGCGCATGAAACCCAGGACGCCGACCTCGCTTCGTCAGGTGTCATGAACGAAGGCCTCTATGCCAGCTGGCTCGGCCTTGCCGGCATTCCGCGCGAGGCCGAGTCCATTCCGCTGGAGCGCGACCTTGCGCTGGCGCGGCTGACTGGCGGCGCCTATCACGCGGCCAAGATTTCGACTGCGATGGCGGCAAACGCGGTAACGAGGGCCAAGGCCGACGGCGCCAAAGTCACAGCAGGCGTCTCGATCCACAATCTGTCGCTCAACGAGAACGATGTCGGCGAATACCGCACCTTCTTCCGGCTGACGCCGCCGCTGCGCGCCGAGGAGGACCGGCTGGCGATGATCGAGGCGGTCAAGGACGGCACCATCGACATCATCGTATCCTCGCACGACCCGCAGGACGTCGACACCAAGCGGCTGCCTTTCGCCGACGCCGCGGCCGGTGCCATCGGACTGGAAACGCTGCTCGGCGCGGCGCTGCGGCTCTACCACATTGGCGATATGACGCTGCTCAGGTTGGTTGAGACGTTGTCCACTGCGCCGGCAAGACTGTTCGGCCTGCCCGGCGGCACGCTGAAGCCGGGTGCGGTCGCCGACCTTGCGCTGGTCGATCTCGACGAGCCATGGATCGTCAGCGAAAGCGGCATCCGTTCGCGCTCGAAAAACACCTGTTTCGAAGGCGCACGGCTGCAGGGCAAGGTCTTGCAAACGATGGTGGCGGGCCGCACAGTGTTTTCAGCCTAATGCATGTCGCGCAAAAGCATGCCCTCGGACCTGACCCGAGGGTGCGCAGCGGTTTTGCGATTACGACATGCATAAGAGAACAACCTAAAGCGCGTCGCATGAGGCCGGTCAAACGCG
The DNA here is from genome assembly GCF_055811775.1 of Mesorhizobium sp. WSM4844. NCBI lineage: Bacteria > Pseudomonadati > Pseudomonadota > Alphaproteobacteria > Hyphomicrobiales > Phyllobacteriaceae > Mesorhizobium > Mesorhizobium sp. WSM4844. The sequence goes on from NZ_JBVVQB010000006.1 coordinate 112,718, forward strand.
ACGCGCTTTAGGGCATATACGGGGGAACAATGGCTTACGGCATCGTCTTGGCGCTGGTGTTCGGCTATCTGCTCGGCTCGATCCCGTTCGGCCTGCTGATCACCCGTGCCGCCGGCCTTGGCGACGTCCGCAACATCGGCTCCGGCAATATCGGCGCCACCAATGTGCTGCGCACCGGCAACAAGGGCCTGGCTGCCGCCACGCTGCTGCTCGACGCGCTCAAAGGCACGGCGGCGGTGCTGATCGCCGGTTACTTTGCCCCGGAGCTCGGGCTCTGGGCCGGTCTCGGCGCCTTTTTCGGCCATCTCTTCCCGGTCTGGCTCGGTTTCAAGGGCGGCAAGGGGGTCGCCACCTATCTCGGCGTGCTGATCGCTCTTGCCTGGCAGGTGGCGCTGATCTTTGCCGTCGTCTGGCTGGCCATGGCTTTCCTGTTCCGCTATTCCTCGCTGGCGGCGCTGACGGCAGCAATCGTCGTGCCGATCGCGCTCTATGTCCTCAGCACGCCCGAGATTGCCGGGCTGTTCGCGCTGATGAGCCTGATCGTCATCATAAAACACCGGGCCAACATTACCCGGCTGCTGGCCGGCACCGAGAACAAGATCGGAGCCAGGGAGTGAGCCAGCGCGCCGCCGGGACGCGGCTCAGCGACCGGCAGCGGTTGAGCTGGCTTCGTTTGATCCGCACGCCGAATGTCGGTGCGGCCACCTTTCGCGACCTGATCAACCGTTTTGGCTCGGCCGAGACGGCGCTCGAGATGCTGCCCGAGCTGATGGTTTCGGGCGGCGCCAGAAAGGCCGTCCGCATCCCGACGGTGGCCGAGGCCGAGGCGGAACTGGAGACCGCACGGCGCGCCGGCGCCCGCTTCGTCGGCATTGGCGAGGCCGACTATCCGCCGCTGATGAAAAGCATGGACCATCCGCCGCCGCTGCTCGCGGTCAAGGGCGAAGGCGCGGTGTTCCGGCTGCCGGCGGTCGCCATAGTCGGCGCCCGCAACGCCTCGCTGGCCGGCATCAAGATGGCGCGGACGCTCGCCGCCGAACTCGGCCGCGACGGTTTTGGCATCGTCTCCGGCCTGGCGCGCGGCATCGACACGGCAGCCCATCAGGGCAGCCTTGCGTCAGGCACGATCGGTGTGCTGGCCGGCGGCCTCGACCTGCCCTACCCGCCCGAGAATGCCGCACTGTGCAACGAGATTGCCGAGCGCGGCGGTGCCGTCATTTCAGAGATGCCGTTCGGCTGGCAGCCGCGCGCCCAGGATTTCCCGCGCCGCAACCGCCTTGTCGCCGGTGCGGCATTGGGGCTGGTCGTGGTCGAGGCGGCGCTGCGCTCCGGCTCGCTGATCAGCGCCAGGCTTGCCGGCGAGATGGGCCGGCTGGTCTTCGCCGTCCCCGGCTCGCCGCTCGATCCGCGCGCCGCCGGCGCCAACGCCTTGCTCAAGGACGGCGCCACCCTGGTTACCGAGGCATCGGATATCACCAGCGCGATCGCGCCGCTGGTCGGCGCACTGGCGCCAAGGACGGCGTCGTTCGAAGAGCCGCCCGACTTTTCGGCAACGCCGCCACCCGGCGAAGGCGACCGCGCCCGCGTCATCGAAGCGCTCGGCCCAACGCCGGTGGCGATCGACGAAATCATCCGCCACACCGGCCTGCATCCCGCCCAGGTTTTCATGGTGCTGCTGGAACTCGACCTCGCCGGCCGGCTGGAGCGCCACGCCGGCGGCAATGTCTCGCTGGTGTGATCGAGACGATTGTTGAAAAAACCTGGCTCGACGCCGCTAGCCCGGATGCCTTTCGTCAGTGACATCGAATGCGTGCTGAACGTCGATCCGGAGCCGCAAATGCAACCTGTATTTCCGGGCATACCGATGACCGAGTCGGTTGCCGATTTCCTCCATCGATGCGCGCGATCCCGGCGGCATACGGGGCGGCGGAAGAAAGGTCTGAACGCCCCCTTCCGCCGCTTTTTACTGTGGAATGAGCACGCTTTGGCGCAAATAAATTCGACAAAAGCCGGCTGATCTGCCAGCCTTTGCTGGGGCTTATGGGGGAACTTTCACAATGAAATCTGCGATTGGCGGCCTGGTGGCCGTCTCGATGCTGTGCGGCTGCGCGTCGGCCGTGCGCGGCACGACCGAAAAGGTGGTCATCAATGCGACGCCGGATGCGTCGGTGCGCACGTCGCTCGGGCACTCTTGCCCGACTTCGCCATGCACCGTCGAGGTTAGCCGGAAGACCGAATTCACCGCCTACGCCGAAAAGGAAGGCTATCAGCCGGGCAGTCTTTTTATCGGCACCAAGTTCAGCGGCGGAGGCGCCGCTGGCCTCGCCGGTAATATTCTGATCGGCGGAATCATTGGCATGGGCGTCGATGCGGCGACCGGTGCGACACTGGATCATTTTCCCAACCCGGCGGTGATCGCCCTAGAGCCAGTGGGCTCGGCAAAGTCGAGCACGACAGTGGTCCCTCCGGCAACGTCAAAACCGGGCAAGCCGGCTTCCCCGCCTGTTTCCTGAATCGCGCCTGGCCGCGTGAATCAGCACGCCACAAAGCTTGCGGCTTTCGGCGTGAGAATAACGGCGAACGGCCCGTGCGGCTTTTGCAGCCGCACGGGTCGCAAAAAGTCGCACGGTTCCGGCTCTGTTCCAAACGCCAAAACGCTAACCCATTGATTTAGCACGTGAAAAAATGGTGAGCGCGCAGGGATTCGAACCCTGGACCTACTGATTAAAAGTCAGTTGCTCTACCGGCTGAGCTACGCGCTCCCGCGGGCTCAGGATGCCGCCCTCGAAATTGCGCGGAACATAGGGAGAGTGTCTCGAACGGTCAACCGGAAAAAGAGGCCTCGCGAGCCGGACTTTTCGCGGTCTCCTGACGCCTCGCAAACCGTCTTGACAAGATCGGAGCGGCTGTCTCGCACAAAAGCCGAGACGCATTACAAATCAGCAGCTTGCTATTTTTCGCGGAACAATTGCGCAACCTCCCCGTTTTTATCGGCACAAGGGACGACGCTATCAAGGAGAAGACCATGAACAAAATCATGTCGGGCTTGCTGGCGACCGTGCTGTCAGCGTCTTTCGCTGTAGCGCAGATCGTGCCCGTCAACGCTCAGCCCATCTACGTGCCGCTGGGTCAGAACGTCTCGTCGGATGTCCAGACCGTTCAGGATGAACGGTGGTGGAGGTGGAGGGATCGGGATTTCTCCCGTCGCGATTTCCGTCGCGGCCGCGACTTCCGCCGCGATTTTTCTCGCCGTGATTTCCGTCGCGATTTTTCTCGCCGCGAGTTCCGTCGCAATTTCTCCCGCCGTGACTTTTCCCGTCGCGATTTTCGTCGTTTCGCCCGTAACGACGATTTCAGGTATTGGCGCGGCTATCGCGGCTATCGCTACTATCGTCCTGGCTATCGTCGCTACAACGACTACTGGTTCCCGCTGGCGGCCTTCGCCACTGGCGCGCTGATCACCGGCGCGATCATGAACAACCAGAGCCGCCGCATCTATCGCGGCGATGCCCACGTGGAGTGGTGCTACAGCCGCTACAGATCTTACCGGGCCTACGACAACACGTTTAAGCCTTACTACGGCCCCCGCCGGCAGTGCATCTCGCCCTATTGATAAGCCAGGGCAGAGTTGAATAAGCTTGTTGAAGAGTCTGCGCCGGCAACGGCGCAGGCTCTATCCTTCTGGTGCGCGAATCTACAGCGGGCTCAGTGTCCGGCGCACAGCATGGCGCCAACCCGCCAGCTTTGCGGAACGGACCGATGAATCCATGTCCGGTCGAAAACGTCGCTGCAGCGCCCAGCTCCTGGCGAATTCCCTTGTCTTCGGCCAGACGCCCGCCTTCGAACCGGCCAGCCATGCCGCGCCGAGCGCCGTCGTCTCCAAAATGGTCGGACGGTCGACCGGCGCATCGAGGATGTCGGCAAGCCGCTGCATCGTCCAGTCCGACGCCACCATGCCGCCATCGACCCTGAGAACGGTCTTCGCTGACGCGCTCTTCCAGTCCCTGCGCATCGCGTCGAGCAGGTCGCGCGTCTGGAACGCGACTGATTCGAGCGCCGCACGGGCAAATTCCGCCGGACCCGAATTGCGGGTCAGTCCAAAAATGGCGCCGCGCGCCTCGGCATCCCAATGCGGCGCGCCAAGCCCGACGAAAGCCGGCACCAGGTAGACTTGCTGAGTCGGGTCGGCGCTCGCAGCCAGCACGCCGCTCTGCTCGGCCTTGCCGATCACCTTGATGCCGTCGCGCAGCCATTGCACGGCAGCACCGGCGATGAAGATCGACCCTTCCAGCGCATAGGTGGTCTTGCCGTTCAGCCTGTAGGCAATGGTCGTCAGCAGGCGGTTCTTCGAGCGCACCAGATCGCTGCCGGTGTTGAGCAGCGCGAAGCAGCCGGTGCCATAGGTCGATTTCATCATGCCCGGCTCGAAACAGGCCTGACCGATGGTCGCCGCGTGCTGGTCGCCGGCCACACCGAGGATCCTTATCTCTGCGCCGAACAGGCTTTTCTCCGTGATTCCATAGTCGTCGGCGCAATCCTTCACCTGCGGCAGCATGCTTGCCGGTATACCGAGAATGGCCAGGAGCTCGTCGTCCCAGGCATTCTTTTCGATGTTGTAGACCAGCGTGCGCGAGGCGTTGGTGGCATCGGTGGCGTGAACCTTGCCGCCGGTCAGCCGCCAGATCAGAAAGCTGTCGATGGTGCCGGCCAGCAATTCGCCGTTCTCGGCGCGTTTTCTGGCGCCCTTCACCTTGTCCAGCATCCAGGCGATCTTGGTGCCGGAGAAATAGGGATCGAGCAGCAGGCCGGTCTTCCTGGTGAACTTCTTCTCCAGCCCCTGCTTCTTCAATTTCTGGCACAGCGGCGCGGTGCGGCGGTCCTGCCAGACGATCGCGTTGTGGATCGGCTTGCCGGTCGCCCTGTCCCAGATGACGACGGTCTCGCGCTGGTTGGTGATGCCGATTGCCGCGACATCCGATGCATCGCGGCCGGCGCTCTTCAGCGCAGCTTTCGTCGTCGCCAAAACACTCGACCAGATTTCCTCCGGATCATGCTCTACCCAGCCGGAGGCCGGATAATGCTGGGTGAATTCCTTCTGGCCGCTGCCTACGACCTTCATGTCACCGTCGAACAGGATCGCCCGGCTCGACGTCGTCCCCTGGTCGATTGCTAGGATAAAGCCAGTCATTCTCACTCCCTCGGCACAAACAGGGGAGACGGCAAGATGCCGCCTCCCCCGATTGGTGCGATGCGGGCGCGAACGCCCGGACCGATGCTCAGTTGCTCCAGCTCTTGACCAGCTCGTCGTAGTTGATGGTCTGCGGCTTGTCCTTCTCCGGCTCGATCTTCAGCTGCGGCGCGAGATTGCCCTTGGCGACGGCATCGGCGTTCCACTCCTCCAGGGTCTTTTCCTCGGCGAGTTTCGGTCCGATGTCGCCCTGCACGCCGGCGCGCTCGAGGCGCTCAAGCACCTCTTCCTGCTCGGCACAGAGCGAGTCCATCGCCTCCTGCGGAGTTTTGGCACCCGACGAGGCGTCGCCGATCGCCTGCCACCAAAGCTGTGCCAGCTTCGGATAGTCAGGGACGTTCGTACCCGTCGGCGACCACTGGACGCGGGCCGGCGAGCGGTAGAACTCGATCAGGCCGCCGAGCTTCGGGGCGCGGTCCGTGAAGCTCTTGTGCTGGATCGTGCTCTCGCGGATCAGCGTCAGGCCGACATGGGCTTTCTTAACGTCGACTGTCTTCGAGGTGACGAACTGCGCGTAAAGCCAGGCTGCCTTGGCGCGGTCGTCGGGCGTCGACTTGAGGAGCGTCCAGGAACCCACGTCCTGGTAGCCGAGCTTCATGCCTTCCTTCCAGTACACCCCATGCGGCGACGGAGCGAAGCGCCATTTCGGCGTACCGTCCTCGTTCACGACGGGAAGGCCGTCCTCCACCATGTTGGCGGTGAAGGCCGTGTACATGAACATCTGCTGGGCAATTTCGCCCTGCGCCGGAACTGGTCCGGATTCCGAGAAGGTCATGCCCTGGGCAGCGGCCGGAGCGTAAGCTTTCATCCAGTCGAGATATTTCTGGATGGCATAGACCGACGCCGGACCGTTGGTGTCGCCGCCGCGAGCCACACAGGAGCCGACGGGCCGCGACTTCTCGTCGACCTTGATGCCCCATTCGTCGACCGGAAGACCATTCGGCAGCCCCTTGTCACCATTGCCGGCCATCGAAAGCCAGGCATCGGTGAAGCGCCAGCCGAGCGACGGGTCCTTCTTGCCGTAGTCCATATGGCCGTAGACCTTCTTGCCATCGATCTCGCGGCCGGTGAAGAATTCGGCGATGTCCTCATAGGCCGACCAGTTGACGGGAACGCCGAGGTCGTAGCCGTACTTCGCCTTGAAGTCCGCCTTGTTCTTCTCGTCGTTGAACCAGTCGTAGCGGAACCAGTAGAGGTTGGCGAACTGCTGGTCGGGCAGCTGGTAAAGGTCGCCGTCCGGAGCCGTCGTGAACTTGGTGCCGATGAAGTCGGCGAGGTCGAGGTTCGGGTTGGTGACGTCCTTGCCCTCGTTCGCCATCCAGTCGGTCAGGCTGCGTGCCTGCTGGTAGCGCCAATGGGTGCCGATCAGGTCGGAGTCGTTGACATAGGCGTCGTAGATGTTTTCGCCCGACTGCATCTGCGTCTGCAGCTTTTCGACAACATCGCCTTCGCCGATCAGATCATGGGTGATCTTGATGCCGGTGATGTCGGTGAACGCCTTGGCCAGCGTCGCCGATTCATAAGAGTGCGTCGCGATGGTTTCCGAGACGACCTTGATGTCCATGCCCGCAAAGGGCTTTGCAGCATCGATGAACCACTGCATCTCGGCTTCCTGGCCGGCGCGATCGAGCGTCGACAGGTCCTTGATCTCGGCGTCGAGAAACGCCTTGGCTTCGTCCATTCCGGCATAGGCCTGGCCGGCTCCGAGGAGCAGGACCAGAGCAGTCGTTGACGTCAGAAATTGCCTTCGCATGTATTTCCTCCACTGTTCAGTTCCAAGTGCTATCTGGAGCAGCCCCCGGGGATGCTCCAACAGTTTCCCCCTCTATACGTAGCGGAACACGCCGATGGCGTAGACCACGGAGAGAGCGAGAGCCCACCACAGGTTGGGTCCGACAAGACCCAGCCAAGCGAGATGGATAAAGGCGCTGCCAAGCAGCGATAGGAAGAGACGGTCGCCCCGCGTCGTCTCGAAGCGCAAGACGCCGATGCGCGGATTGCCGCCAGGCGAGGCATATTCCCAGACCGCCATGCCGCAGAGCAGCAGGAAGATGGTGCCGAAGAAGGCGGCGGTCGGCCAGGTCCAGGCCATCCAGGAGAAGCTCATGATCAAACCCTCCCCAGGGCAAAGCCCTTGGCGATATAATTTCGCACGAACCAGATGACGAGCGCGCCCGGAAGGATGGTGAGCACGCCGGCTGCAGCGAGCACACCCCAGTCGAGGCCCGAGGCCGAGACCGTGCGCGTCATGATCGCGGCGATCGGTTTTGCCGCGGTCGTGGTCAGCGTCCGCGCGATCAGCAGCTCCACCCACGAGAACATGAAGCAGAAGAAGCAGGCCACGCCGACACCGCTCGCGATCAGCGGCATGAATATCCTGAGGAAGAAGCGCGGGAAGGAATAGCCGTCGATATAGGCGGTCTCATCGATTTCCTTCGGCACGCCCGACATGAAGCCTTCAAGGATCCAGACCGCCAGCGGCACGTTGAACAGGCAGTGCGCCAGCGCCACGGCGATGTGCGTGTCGATCAGGCCGAAAGCCGAATAGAGCTGGAAGAACGGCAGCGCGAACACCGCCGGCGGCGCCATGCGGTTGGTCAGCAGCCAGAAGAACAGATGCTTGTCGCCGAGAAAACGGTAGCGCGAGAAGGCATAGGCTGCCGGAAGCGCCACGGCGACGGAAATCACCGTGTTCATAACCACATAGATGATCGAGTTGATGTAGCCCCTGTACCAGGACGGATCATTGAAAATGACCGCATAATTGGCAAGCGTCGGGTTTCTCGGCCAAAGCGAGAAGGCGCCGAGGATCTCCTGGTTGGTCTTGAAGCTCATATTGACCAGCCAGTAGATCGGCAGCATCAGGAAGATGATGTAGATCGTCGGCACCAGCCACCAGAACCGTGACTCCTCGCCGCGTCGCCGCATCTTGCGGGCCAGCGCGGCGTTCGCCGTCTGCGCTTCCGCTGTAGCGGGGGTCTGCCGCATCAGCGTTCGTTCGTTGGCCGTGGTTTCCTCGAGGCGCGCCATCTCACCGCTCCGCATCGTAGGCTGTCATGACGGTGTAGAACACCCAGGACAGAAGCATGACAATCAGGAAATAGATGATCGACATGGCCGCCGCCTCACCGAGGTTGAACTCGCCGATGGCCAGCTTCACCAGATCGATCGACAGGAAAGTGGTGGTGTTGCCAGGCCCGCCGCCGGTGACGACGAACGGTTCCGTGTAGATCATGAAACTGTCCATGAAGCGCAGCAGAACCGCGATCAGCAGCACCCGGTTCATCTTCGGCAACTGGATGTAGCGGAAGATCGCCCAGCGCGACGCCCCATCGATCTTGGCAGCCTGGTAATAGGCGTCGGGGATCGAAACCAATCCTGCGTAGCAGAGCAGGACTACGAGGCTCGTCCAGTGCCAGACGTCCATGACAATGACGGTGATCCAGGCGTCGAACGGGTCGTTGACATAGTTGTAGTCGAAGCCGAGCGCGCGCAACGTATATCCGAGCAGGCCGATGTCGACGCGGCCGAACACCTGCCAGATCGTGCCGACTACGTTCCACGGGATGAGCAGCGGCAGCGCCATCAGCACCAGGCAGACCGGAACGCCCCAGCCCTTCTTGGGCATGTTGAGCGCGATGAAGATGCCGAGCGGAATCTCGATGACCAGGATGATGGCCGAGAAAATCAGGTTGCGGCCCATCGCTTCCCAAAACCGGTCGGAATGCAGGATTTCCTCAAACCATTCCGCGCCCGCCCAGAAGAAGACGTTGTTGCCGAAAGTGTCCTGCACCGAATAATTCACGACCGTCATCAGCGGGATGATCGCCGAGAAAGCCACCAGCAACAGCACCGGCAGCACCATGAACCAGGCCTTGTTGTTCCAGGTCCTTCCCATGCTCAGCCTCCCATCTCGACGCGCCAGGAATCGGCATAGATGTTGATGCCGGCCGGGTCGAAAGCGATCTTCGGATCGGCGGGAATGTCCTCGTCCTCGCCGATAATCGCCGCGATGTCGCGGCCTTCGAAACTGGCGCGCACCACCTTGTGGCGGCCGATGTCCTCGACCTTGCGGATTGAAACCGGCATGCCGCTGGCGCCAAGCCTGACATATTCGGGGCGGATGCCGAGTTCGATCGCACCGGTGATCCCGGCCTTGGGCGCGCCCGGCAATTCGATGGTCTGGCTGCCGAGCCGCGCGCTCCTGCCTTCGACCGCGACCGGCATGACGTTCATGCCCGGCGAACCGATGAAATAGCCGACGAATGTATGCTTGGGACGCTCGAACAGTTCGGCTGGAGAGCCGATCTGCACGATCTCGCCCTCATACATGACGACGACGTTCTCGGCGAAGGTGAGCGCCTCAGTCTGGTCGTGCGTGACATAGACCATGGTGAAACCGAAGCGCCTGTGCAGCTGCTTCAACTGCGAGCGCAGCACCCACTTCATATGCGGGTCGATGACGGTCAGCGGCTCGTCGAACAGGATCGCGTTGACATCGGAGCGCACCAGCCCGCGTCCGAGCGAGATCTTCTGCTTCTGGTCGGCGGTCAGCCCCCTCGCCTTTCGCGTGGCCATGTCGGCCAGACCGGTCATGTCAAGGGTTTCACGCACCTTGCGGTCGACGTCGGGTTCCGCAACGCCGCGGTTGCGCAGCGGGAAGGCCAGATTGTCGTAGACCGTCATGGTGTCGTAGATGACCGGGAACTGGAACACCTGAGCTATGTTGCGCTCCTGCGTCGACAGATTGGTGACGTCCTTGCCGTCGAACAGAAGTTCGCCGTGCGACGGATACAACAGGCCGGAAATGATGTTGAGCAGCGTGGTCTTGCCGCAGCCCGACGGCCCCAGCAGCGCATAGGCGCCGCCGTCCTCGAAGGCGTGATGCACCTCCTTCAGCGCATAGTCCTTGTCCGACTTCGGATGCGGCCCGTAGGCGTGACGGATGTGATTGCAGTCGATGCGCGCCATGTGCCCTCCTCCTCAAGCCGCCAGCATCTGTGGCGGCGCGGCCGAGCGGCCGTTCGCGTCGAACACCATGATGTGCCGCGGGTCGATGAACACCTCGATGGTCTGGTCCGGCTCGAACACCAGGATGCCGTGCTCAAGCATGACCCAGCGGACATCGGCGAAATCGAGATGCACAAAACTTTCAGAACCGGTAATCTCGGTGACCGAGACCTTGGCTCTCACCGCCACCGCCGACGGGCTCGGCCGGGCAAGGGAGAGATGGTGGGGCTGGAAGCCGATCGTGTAACTCGTATCGGCAATACTGACGAGTTCAGCCGGCACCGGGAGGCTCACCCCACCTTCGAGAAGGAAGCTCGAACCGCTCTTCTTCAGCACGATCGTGTTGAGGGGCGGATCGGCGAACGTCCTGGCCGTGACGAGGTCGTTCGGCCTGCGGAAGACGTCGATCGTCGGGCCGAACTGGGTGATGCGGCCTTCGGAAAGCGTCGCGGTGTTGCCGCCGAGCAGCAAGGCTTCGTGCGGCTCGGTCGTGGCGTAGACGAAGATGGTGCCGGTTGCCGCAAAAATCTTCGGCAATTCCGCGCGCAACTCCTCGCGCAGCTTGTAGTCGAGGTTGGCGAGCGGCTCGTCGAGCAGCACGAGGCTGGCGTTCTTGACGATGGCGCGCGCCAGCGCGGTGCGCTGCTGCTGGCCGCCGGAGAGGCTGAGCGGCGTGCGGTCGAGAAAGGGCGTCAGCTTGAGAAGGGCTGCGGCATTGCGCACCTCCTTGTCGATCTTTGCCCGCTCGGCACCGGCCACCCTCAGCGGCGAGGCGATATTCTCGTAAACGGTCATCGCCGGATAGTTGATGAACTGCTGGTAGACCATGGCGACGTTGCGCTTCTGCACCGGGATGCCGGTGACATCCTTGCCATCGAACCAGACCGAGCCGGATGTCGGCACGTCAAGGCCGGCCATCAGCCGCATCAGGCTGGTCTTGCCGGAAAGCGTCGGCCCGAGCAGGACGTTGAGCGAGCCATGCTGAAGCGTCAGCGACACGTCGCGTATGTGCTCCGCCGCGCCGACCGTCTTCGACACGTTTCTCAGTTCCAGCATGATGCCTCCTCCCAGGCTTTCTGCATGACTATTCGGCAGCCGCGACATGGCGCCGGCTTATGCCGCGCATGAATTCGTCGAGCGCTGCCGCCTGCTCGCGGCTCAGTTGCAGGCCGCGCTTGGTCCTGCGCCACAATACATCTTCGGCCGTCATCGCCCATTCATTTTGAACGAGATAGCGTACCTCGGCCTCGTAGAGATCGGCGCCAAAGTTGCGGCCAAGGTCGGCATTCGACCTGGCGAGGCCCAGCAGCATCCTTGCGCGAGTCCCGTAAAGCCGGGTCAGGCGGCGCGCCAGACGCGCATCGAGGAACGGATAGGCCGTTTTCAGTTTCGCCACTTCGGCGTCGAAGCCGCTCGCCGGGAAATCGCCGCCCGGCAGCGGCGCGTTTGCCGTCCACGGCTTGCCGCGCTTGCCGAGAAAACCCTCGATTTTCTCGAGCATCGATTCCGACAGCCGGCGATAGGTGGTGATCTTGCCGCCGAAGGTGTTGACGATCGGCGCCGTGCCTTCGCCGCCGTCGGTCTTCAGCACATAATCGCGGGTCGCTTCCTGCGCCTTCGAGGCGCCGTCGTCATAAAGCGGGCGCACGGCGGAATAGGTCCAGACGATGTCCGAACGCTTGACCGGTTGCGCGAAATATTCGCTCGCCGCAGCACAGAGGTAATCGATCTCGGCATCGCTGATCTTCACGTCGCGCGGGTCGCCGGAAAAGTCCTGGTCGGTGGTGCCGATCAGGGTGAACTCTTCCTCGTAGGGGATGGCAAAGATGATGCGGCCATCCTTGTTCTGAAAGAAATAGGCGCGCGGATCGTCGAATTTCTTGCTGATAACGATATGGCTGCCCTGTACCAACCGGACATTGTGCACGTCGTTCAACCCGACCGTAGCCGACAGCACGTGGTCGACCCATGGGCCGGCGGCGTTGACCAAAAGCCGCGCCTTGACCTCCTCGGTGTCGCCGGTCTGCGTGTTTTGCAGCCTGACCGTCCAGAACTCGCCTTCACGGCGTGCGTCGACGACTTTCGTGCGGGTTCGTATCGTTGCGCCGCGATCGGCCGCGTCGCGGGCGTTCAACGCCACCAGCCGCGCATCGTTGACCCAGCCGTCGGAATATTCGAAGGCCCTGCGAAACAACGGCTTCAGCGGCTTGCCGGCTGGGTCGTTTGCCATGTCCAGCGTCTTGGTCGCCGGCAGCAATTTGCGCCCGCCAATGTGGTCGTAGAGGAAAAGGCCGAGCCTGATCAGCCAGGCCGGGCGCAGTCCCTTGGCATAGGGCAGCACGAAGCGCATCGGCCAGATGATGTGCGGCGCGTTCTTCCAAAGGATCTCGCGCTCCATCAGCGCCTCGCGCACCAGGCGGAACTCATAGAACTCCAGATAGCGCAAGCCGCCATGGATCAGTTTGGTCGAGCCCGAGGACGTGCCGCTGGCCAGATCGTTCATCTCGGCAAGAAACACCGAGAAGCCGCGCCCAACCGCATCGCGGGCAATGCCGCAGCCGTTGATACCGCCACCGATGACGAAGATGTCATGGATCGGGGATGCGCTCACAAAAAGTCCTCCCGGATTTCGCATTGCAGCATTTTTAGGTTTTTACGAAACCGTGTCGGGATTATTTCGAAATAGGAACGAATGTCAAACGAAATATAAACAGCGGGAGTTACCGCAACGGCACCATCAACGGTCCCATCTAGGAGAGCGAGGTTTCGATCAGTTGAACCTCTGCTTCCTGGCAGATCTTGCGCACCGACGGGATGTCGCAGCGGTCGGTGATGAAAGTGTTGACCTGCGACAGGTGGCCGATGCGAACCGGCGCCGTCCGCTCGAACTTGGTCTGGTCGGAAACGAGGATGACATGCCGGGCATTGGCGATGATCGCCTGCGCCACCTTCACCTCGCGAAAATCGAAATCGAGCAACGCACCGTCATGGTCGATCGCCGAGGCGCCGATCACCGCGTAGTCGACTTTGAACTGCCTGATGAAATCGACCGCCGCCTCGCCGACCACACCGCCGTCGGAACCACGCACGACGCCGCCGGCAATAACAACTTCGATGGAAGGATATATGCGCATCCTGTTGGCAACATTGATATTGTTGGTGATGACCATCAGGCCGGCATGATCGAGAAGCGCCTTGCTGACCGACTCCGTCGTGGTGCCGATATTGATGAACAGCGAGGCATTGTCCGGGATCAGCCTGGCTGCGGCGCGGCCGATCGCCTCCTTCTCGTCGGCGGCGATCTTGCGCCTCGCCTCATATTCCATGTTCTCGATGCCGGACGGGAACAGCGCCCCGCCATGGATACGGGAAAGCAGGCGCTGGTCGCACAGATCGTTGAGGTCCTTGCGGATGGTCTGCGGCGTCACGTTGAAATGCGTTGCCAGATCCTCGACCAGCACGCGGCCATTGTCCTTGGCCATCTGGATGATCTCGGAATGACGCGGCGACAGATACATCGGTGACCTCCCGTTTTCGTTTTCCTTGTCTATAGCGAAAAACGAAAGCGGTGAAAAGGCATGGGGCCGGCTAACGAAAAATGCATGCGTCCAAAGACAAACCTCGACGCAACTTCGCCGACCAATTTCAGGCCAGCCGGCGGGCGATTTCGGTGATGACCTCGAATGCGGTGTCGACATCCGCCGCCGTCGTCTCGAACTGGCCGACCTGAAAGCGGATCGCGACCCGCCCGTCCACCCGTGTCTGCGTCAGGTAGATGCGGCCATCGTCGTTGATTGCGTTGACCAACCGTAGGTTGTGTTGGCCCGATTCGGTGCCGGCCACCAAATGCCGGAACGAGAACAGCGACAGCATCGGTTCGGTGACGATCTCGAAATCCGGCTCTTCGGCCAGCCGCGCGGCGAGACGTTCGCTCCAGGCGACATGGTTGCGGATCATGGTCCGCAGATTTTCCAGCCCGTGGGCGCGCAGCAGGAACCACAGTTTTAGCGCACGAAAACGCCTGCCGAGCGGCACCGACCATTCGGAATAGTTGATGATGCCGTCACGCCCATGCGTCCTCAGGAATTCGGGCTTGATGGCCAGCGTGCGAACGAGATCCTCCGGCTGGCGGATGAACTGAACCGAGCAATCGAACTGCGCACCCAACCATTTGTGCGGATTGAAGACGATGGAATCCGCGTGCTCGGCGCCGGCCCAGAAATGGCGAAACTCGGGGCAGATCATCGCTGATCCGGCCCATGCGGCATCGACATGCAGATAGAGCCCATGGCGCTTGGCCACCGCAGCAACGCCGGCAACGTCATCCGTGCCACCGGTGCTGGTGCCGCCGACGCTGGCGATGATGCCAGCCGGCAGCATGCCATTTTCGCGATCGGCGACGATTGCTGCTTCTAGGGCGATGACATCCATTGCGCGGAAGCGGCCGGCAACCGGAATGCGCACGAGATTGTCCTCGCCGACGCCCGACACCCAGATCGCCCGGTCGATGGAGGTGTGGACCTGATCGGAAGAATAGACGCGCAATATCGGCTGGCCTTGCAGGCCCTTCTTGTTGCCCTGCCAGTCGAGCGCGCGCTCGCGCATGGTCAGCACGGCGGCGAGCGTCGCCGACGATGCCGAATCCTGCATGACGCCGGAAAACCCTTCCGGCAGGCCAAGCGCCTGGCGCATCCAGTCGACGACGCGCGTCTCGAGTTCGGTCGCTGCCGGCGAAGTCTGCCAGAGCATGCATTGCGCGGCCATCGCCGAGACCAGATATTCGGCCACCACCGAGACCGGTGCGGCATTGGCCGGGAAATAGGCGAAGAAGCGCGGATGCTGCCAATGCGTCATGCCCGGCAGGATTTTTTGCTCGAAATCGGCGAAGATTGCCTGCATCGTTTCACCATGTTCCGGCGGCGAGACGTCGATGCTTCCAAAGATTTCACCCGGCTCGACGAGCGGCCGCACCGGTCTTTCGCGAAGTGTGCTCCTGTAGTCGGCACCCCATTCGGCCGCGTGCAGCGACCACTCCCGAAATTCGTCGCTATTCATCTTGCTCTCCGTCGCATCGAGCCCAGCGGTCAAAGAGCACGAAAAACGGACGCTTTCACTCGGGAAAGTCAGGCAGGCTCGCAAAAGCAGCCTTCAGTGCATTCGACCAGCCGTCCGAGATCGTCCGATAATATTGGTCGTCTTGGGCTATCCGCTTCTTCAGGCTGACCTTGAAAGCGTCCTTTTCGTAGAACAGCAGGTCGAGCGGCAGACCAACCGACAGGTTCGATTTCAGCGTCGAGTCGAACGACACCAGCAGCAGTTTCACCGTCTCGGCGAAACTCATCGCCTTCTCATAGGCGCGGATGATGATCGGCTTGCCATATTTGGTCTCGCCGATCTGGAAGAACGGCGTGTCGTCGGTCGATTCGATGAAATTGCCTTCCGGATAGATCATGAACAGCCGCGGCGCGCTGCCCTTGATCTGGCCGCCGAGGATGAAGGAGGCATTGAAGTAGGAATCCGCCTTTTCGCCCGCCGGCGACGAACTGGCGATGACTTCCTTGACGGTGTCGCCGACCAGCCGCACCGTCTGGTACATCGACGGCGTTTCAAGCAGCGTGGCGTGGCGATCGGCCACTGCCTTGGTGCGCTCGTCGAGCAGGCTGACGACAGCTTGCGTCGTCGCCAGATTGCCGGCCGACATCAGCACGATGACGCGCTCGCCCGGCTGCTCCCAGACATGCATCTTCTTGAAGGTAGAGATCGAATCCATGCCGGCATTGGTGCGCGTGTCCGACATGAACACGAGCCCGCGATCGATCTTCAAGCCGACGCAATAGGTCATCGAATCCCTTTGGCAGCAAATCTTGCCGGGGATTACTGCTCCACGGTGACGGTCACCGCAAGCTGTTCTTCCGCTTGTCCCAGCCGAATTCCTGATACGGGCGTGGCATCGCGGTAATCACGGCCGGTTGCCACCTTCACATAGCGTTCGTCGGGCGAAATGCCGTTGGCGACGTCGAACGCGACCCAACCAAGGCCCGCAACATGCGCTTCGGCCCAGGCATGGCTCGCCGCCTGCTCGACCGCCGCATCCATCATCAAATAGCCGCTGACGTAGCGGGCCGGAAACCCCATGGCGCGCGCGGCGGCGGCAAAGATGTGGCTGTGGTCCTGGCAGACGCCGGTCTTGAGCGCCAGCGCGTCCTCGGCCGGGGTCGCCGCGTTGGTGGTGCCCGGCGTATAGGCGACGCGCTCGCCGATCACCGCCATCAGCCGGTGCAGCCTTTCGATATCGGCCCCCTCGCCGACCGAGGCCGCGAGTTCGCGAATACCGCCGCCGATCGTGGTCAACGGCGTTTCCTGGCCAAACAACCACAGCGGCGCGAAACCCTGATGCGGCCCGCTGACGCCTGATGTGTCGCGTGTCACCACCTCGCCCGATGCCTCGACGGTGATGAAATCGCGCTCGCCTTCGACGCTCAAAAGCCGCGTGTCGTTGCCGAAATGGTCGGTGAAGCGCACCTCTTCGCGTGCCCCTTCGATCTTCAGCGCCCAGGACAAGACGGTCTGTGTCGGTCCGCTGACTGGAAGCAGCCGCAGCCGCTGCAACAGATAGTGCACCGGCGCATCGTAGCGGTATTCGGTCCTGTGAGTGATCTTCAGCCGCATTGCTCTCGTCCCCTGAGCATGATCTTTTCCGGAAACCGGCTTCCACTTTCCGGGATCATGCACGTCCCCCGAGCATGATCTTTCCCGGAAACCGGCTTCCACTTTCCGGGATCATGCTCAATTAAACCTGTAGTCCTGCGCGATCTCGTCGCCGAGCCTGATGTTGTCGCGGATGAAATTGGCCAGGAATTCATGCAGGCCGGCGTCGAATATGTCCTTGATCGAGCCGGCGGCCAGCATGGCCTGGGTCTTGCCGGCTGTCACATGACAGGCATGGCGCTCACCATAATCATCACCCAGGAATCTGAGATGCTCCGTCAGGAAACGGTAGCAGAAGGTCAGTGAGCGCGGCATGCGAACGTTGAGGATCAGATAATCGGCAATGTTGGTCGGCTTGTAGTCGGCCTCGTAGACCCAGCGATAGGAGCGATGCGCCGACACCGAACGCAGGATCGATTCCCACTGGTAGTTGTCGAGCGTGGAGCCGACCCACGAGATCGACGGCAACAGCACGTAGTATTTCACGTCCAGGATGCGCGCCGTGTTGTCGGCGCGTTCGACATAAGTGCCGAGCTGCGAGAAATCGAAGATCTCGTTGCGCAGCATGGTGCCGTAGAACGAGCCGCGGATCAGTGCCGTTTCGCGCTTGATCGCGTCGAGCACGCTGGGCAGGTCGCGTTCGTCGATCGGCTTGGCCAGCATGCGCTTCAGCGACATCCAAGCTTCGTTGATGCTTTCCCAGGTTTCGCGCGTCAATGCGGTGCGCACCATGCGGGCATTGTTACGGGCCGTTTCGATCGACGTCATCGTGCTCGACGGGTTGGATGTGTCGCGCAGCAGGAAATCGGCAACGTTGGCGGCGGTATAGTCGGAATATTTCTGCGTGAAGGCAGCGTCCGAACCGGCACTGAGCAGCACCGAATTCCACTCTTCGGAGGCGTTCTGGGTGCGGGTCAGCGCCATCCGCAGCCCGGCATCGACCAGCCGCGCCATGTTTTCCGCCCGCTCGATGTAGCGGTTCATCCAGTAGAGCCCGTTGGCGGTGCGGCCGAGAAGCATTCTACGCGGTCCTTCGGACGGTGAACGGTGAATGGTGAATGGTGAATGGCCAAATTTTTCCAGGGCACGACGCCGCGTGCTTCATTTCAGGGCATTTCACCAACATCAACGACATGTCATCCTTATCTATTCACTATTCACTATTCACTATTCACTATTCACTATTCACTATTCACTATTCACTATTCACTATTCACTACTCGCTACTTCCCACTCTAATCATCCAGCACCCACGTATCCTTCGTCCCGCCGCCCTGCGAGGAGTTGACCACCAGCGAGCCTTCCTTCAGCGCCACACGCGTCAGCCCGCCCGGCACGATCTGGATGCGATCAGATACCAGCACGTAGGGCCTGAGATCGACATGGCGCGGCGCCAGTCCCTTGTCGGTCAGGATCGGACAGGTCGACAGCGCCAGCGTCGGCTGGGCGATGTAGTTCGACGGTCTTGCCGCGAGTTTCTTGGAAAAATCCTCGCATTCCTTCTTGGTAGCGGCCGGCCCGACCAGCATGCCGTAGCCGCCGGAGCCATGCACCTCCTTCACCACCAGCTCGTCTATATGTTCGAGCACGTATTTCAGGCTGTCCGGCTCCGAGCAGCGCCAAGTCGGGATGTTGCCGAGGATTGCCTTGCGACCGGTGTAGAATTCAACGATCTCGGGCATGTAGGAATAGATCGCCTTGTCGTCGGCGATGCCGGTTCCCGGTGCATTGGCGATGGTGATGTTGCCGGCACGGTAGACATCCATGATGCCCGGCACACCCAGTGCCGAGTCCGGACGGAAGGTCAGCGGATCGAGGAAAGAATCGTCCACCCTTCGATAAAGCACGTCGATCTGCTTGTAGCCTTCGGTCGTGCGCATCGCGACGTGGCCATCGACGACGCGCAGATCCTGCCCCTCGACAAGCTGCACACCCATCTGGTCGGCAAGGAAGGCATGTTCGAAATAGGCGGAGTTGAAGCTGCCCGGCGTCAGCACGGCAATGGTCGGCGCGCCCTTGGTGCCTTGCGGCCGCACTGCCGCCAGCGACTGGCGCAAGAGCTGCGGATAGTTTTCCACCGGCCGCACCTTGATCTGCTGGAACAACTCGGGAAAGAGCTGCATCATCGTCTCGCGGTTCTCCAGCATGTAGGAGACGCCGGACGGCGTGCGCGCATTGTCCTCCAGCACGTAGAATTCGTTCTCGCTGATGCGAACGATATCGACGCCGATGATATGGGTGTAGACACCGGCCGGCGGCCGCACTCCGATCATCTCCGGCAGGAACGCCTCGTTCTTGGCGATCAATTCCTTGGGGACGCGCCCGGCGCGCAAAATCTCCTGGCGGTGGTAGATATCGTCGAGAAAGGCGTTCAGCGCCTGGACGCGTTGCTCGATGCCTTGCGTCAGCCGTCGCCATTCATTGCCGGAAATGATGCGCGGAACGATGTCGAAGGGGATAAGGCGCTCGGAGGCTTCCTGCTCGCCATAGACGGCAAAGGTGATGCCGGTCTTGCGAAAGACGCGTTCGGCGTCCTGCATCTTTTCGGTAAGCCTGGCCGGATCCTGCTCCTTCAGCCAGCGATCGTAAGCCGAATACGGTTTTCTCAATCCGGAGATTTCCGGAAGCATTTCGTCGAACGCTGCCAATCGCTTACTCCCTGTCAGGCCATTTCACTGGCGTCACCGGAGAAAATCAAGCGCAATCGGTGATTTGGAGGATGTTGGCGATCAGTATGTCGCGACCTGCCTAAAATTAGGGCAGCGCCGATAAGCCTGGGTCAGGCTTTGCCTTGTGCCCGGGCAGGTGGCAGGCGCCGCTCAGAACGCGCGGAAGGTGACCACCGTAAACGTGTCCTTGATGCCGGGAAGAGTCTGCACCTTCTCGTTGACGAAGTGGCCGATGTCTTCATCGTCGTCGACATAAAATTTGGCGAGCAGATCGTAGTCGCCGGCTGTCGAGTAGATTTCCGAGGCGATCTCGGCATCGGCCAATGCGCCGGCAACGTCATAGGACTTGCCCAGATCGCACTTTATCTGCACGAAAAATGCCTTCATTGCCCGGTCCTGCTCAAGCTTGCACGCACAGGCCGCCCTTGTGGCAGACTGCCGCCCGGCTTTCAAGCATCAGGACAGCGCTCAGGCAGAAGCGGACCAGCCAAACGGCGGATGTATGCGGGCGCTGAAACCGTGCATCTCTGCTGAGCACCTGAGGGCTCGATCACATCGCCGGGATATCGCCCCTGGCCCAGCCCTCGGAAATTTCCGCCGCCCGCGCCTCGAACGCGCCGGCTTCGATGGCGGCACGAATGTCCTGCATCAGCTTCTGGTAGTAGGAAAGATTGTTCCAGGTCAGCAGCATCGCTCCCAGCGCCTCTTGCGAGCGGACCAGATGGTGCAGGTAGGCGCGTGAATAATCTCTGGCGGCCGGGCAGTCGCTCTCCTCGTCCAGCGGGCGCGGATCGTCGGCATGGCGGGCGTTGCGCAGATTGACCTTGCCGCGCCTTGTATAGGCGAGGCCATGGCGGCCGGCGCGTGTCGGCATCACGCAATCGAACATGTCGATGCCGCGCGCCACCGATTTCAATATGTCGTCGGGCGTGCCGACACCCATCAGATAGCGCGGCCTGTCCGCCGGCAGCTCCGGGCAGGTGATGTCGAGCATGTCGAGCATCACCGCTTGCGGCTCGCCGACCGCCAGCCCGCCGATCGCGTAGCCCTTGAGGTCCATCGCTTTCAGCGCCTGCGCGGAGCGCAGCCGCAGGGCCGCTATGTCGCCGCCCTGGACGATGCCGAACATCGCCTTGCCCGGCTGGTCGCCAAACGCCGTCCTGCAACGCTCGGCCCAGCGCAGCGACAGCTCCATCGCCCGCTCGATCTCCTTCTCCATGGCCGGCAGCGCGGTGCATTCGTCGAGCTGCATCTGGATGTCGGCGCCGAGCAGTCCCTGGATTTCGATCGAGCGCTCGGGCGACATCTCATAGGCGGCGCCGTCGATATGGGAGCGGAAGGTGACGCCCTTTTCGGTCAGTTTCCTCAGCTTCGACAGCGACATCACCTGGAAGCCGCCGCTGTCGGTCAGGATCGGATGCGGCCAGCGGGCGAATTCATGCAGACCGCCAAGCCGCGCCACACGCTCGGCGCCCGGCCGCAGCATCAGATGATACGTGTTGCCAAGGATAATGTCCGAGCCGACGCCGCGCACCTGATCCATATACATGGTCTTGACCGTGCCGCCGGTGCCGACCGGCATGAAGGCCGGCGTACGGATTTCTCCGCGCGGCATGGTGATGGAGCCGCGCCGCGCTTTGCCGTCGGTCGCCAACACCTTGAAGGTGAACGCTTTAGTCATTGAATTCCTTGTTCTATACCGGGCGCGCGTCCATCGTTCTCCTGCTTGAGCAGCAGACTTGCATCTCCGTAGGAGTAGAACCTGTAGCGGTTCTCGATGGCATGCGCATAGGCCGCACGCATCGTTTCCAGACCGCAAAACGCCGAAACCAGCATGAACAGCGTTGAGCGCGGCAGATGGAAATTGGTCATCAGCATGTCGGCGGCCTTGAAGCGATAGCCGGGCGTGATGAAGATATCGGTCGGACCCGACCATCCAGCCAGCATGCCGTCCTTCCGCGCGGCGCTCTCCAGCAGGCGCAGCGATGTCGTGCCGACGGCGATGATGCGCCCGCCACGCGCCTTTGCCGCGTTCAGCGCCCTGGCGGTTTCCGGACTGACCGAACCGATCTCGGCATGCATCTTGTGATCGGCGGTGTCGTCGACTTTCACCGGCAGGAACGTGCCGGCGCCGACATGCAGGGTGACGAAGCGCCGTTCGACGCCCTTGGCATCGAGCGCGGCGAAAAGCTCGGGCGTGAAATGCAGGCCGGCAGTGGGGGCCGCCACAGCCCCCTCCTCCCTGGCATAGATGGTCTGGTAGTCGCTGCGATCGCGTTCGTCGTCGTCGCGCTTCGAAGCGATATAAGGCGGCAGCGGAATGTGGCCGACGGCGTGCAGCGCCTCATCGAGAAACGGACCTGAGAGGTCAAAACCAAGCAAAGCCTCGCCGGCCTCGCCCTTCTCGATCACCGTGGCATCGAGCTGGCCGAGAAAGCAGGAATTGGCGTCATGGCCGAAATGGATGCGGTCACCGGCGGCGATGCGCTTGCCCGGCCGCATGAAAGCCAGCCAGCGGTCCGGCGCCACCCGCATGTGCAGCGTGGCTTCGATTTGCGCCGCCGCTTCGCCGCGCCGCCTGATGCCCTTCAACTGTGCCGGAATGACCTTGGTGTCGTTGAAGACCAGCACGTCACCGGTCTCGATCAGCGACGGCAGCTCGCGCACCGTCCGGTCTTCGAGACCTTCACCCGGCCTGACAACCAGCATTTTGGCGCTGTCGCGCGGTTCTGCCGGTCGAAGCGCGATGCGCTCCTCCGGCAGATCAAAGTCGAAAAGATCGACGCGCAAGAGAATCCCGCCTCAGAATTTCGGGCAGGTCACCGCCCAGGCGCCAGCGAACGACCCCGTCGCCAGCGCCGGAGCGGCCGCCGCGGCAAGCATCAGAGTGATAGCCGCGACAGCCGAGGAGGTCATTTCACGTCGGCCGCGACCTTCAGCGACACGATCTTGTCGGGATCCGGCACCGGCTCGCCGCGCTTGATCTTGTCGACATTGTCCATGCCTTCGATGACCTGGCCCCAGACCGTGTATTGGCGGTTGAGGAAGGCGGCATCGTCGAAGCAGATGAAGAATTGCGAATTGGCCGAGTTCGGGTTCTGCGAGCGCGCCATCGAGCAGGTGCCGCGGCCGTGATTGGCGTTGGAGAACTCCGCCTTCAGGTCGGGCTTGTCGGAGCCGCCGGTGCCGGCGCGCGCCGGTGCGAAAGAGGGCTTGCTGGAATTGCCGAATTTCACGTCGCCGGTCTGCGCCATGAAACCGTCGATGACGCGGTGGAACACCACGCCGTCATAAGCGCCTTCGCGCGCCAGTTCCTTGATGCGGCCGACATGGCCAGGCGCCAGATCGGGAAACAGTTCGATGACGACCTTGCCCTTGGTCGTTTCCATGATGAGCGCGTTCTCGCGGTCCTTGATCTCGGCCATGTCAGAATATCCTTTTGAAATAAATGGGTTTACTTGCCGTCGGCGGCGATGCGCACCTTGATCATGCGATCGGGATCGGTGACGACCCCGTTCTGCGCCGCGTCGCCTTTCCTGATCTTGTCCACCAACTCCATGCCGTTCTCGACATTGCCGACGATGGTGTACTGGCCATCGAGCGGCGGCGCCGGCGCGAACATGATGAAGAACTGCGAATTGGCGGAATCCGGGTCCTGCGAGCGGGCCATCCCGAGCACGCCGCGCTGATAGCGCTCGGTCTTCGAGAATTCGGCCGGCAGGTCGGGAAGATCGGAACCGCCGGTGCCGACAGCGTCGGCGCTGAAGCCGTTCTTCATGTTGCCGAACTTCACGTCGCCGGTCTGCGCCATGAAGCCGTCGATGACACGGTGGAAAGCGACGTTGTCATAAGCGCCCTGGCGCACCAGCTTCTTGATCTGCTCGACATGCTTCGGCGCGAGATCGGGCCTGAGCGCGATGGTCACGTCGCCGTCCTTAAGCGTGATGATCATCGTGTTTTCCGGATCGGCGGCGAACGCCGAAACGGAGGCGGTCACAAGACCGAAAAGAACGACAAAACAGGTGGCGAGCCTTTTGAGCTGCATGGATCTTTCTCCGAAAACCTTCGTTTCACGCATGTCGTTGCCCCAAACCGGGTTCCACGTTTGGGCGACATGCATTATTTCGCAAATTTGGCGGTGAGTGCGCCAGCCACGGCCGCCGGCACGAAGGGGCGAATGTCGCCGCCCATCGCGGCTATCTGACGGACAAGTGTGGCGGTAATGGTTCGCACCGAAGGGCTGGCGGGCAGAAAAACCGTCTGCAGTTCCGGCGCCATGGTCTCGTTCATACCGGCCATCTGCATCTCGTAGTCGAGATCGGTGCCGTCGCGCAGGCCACGGATCATGATCGAGGCGCCCTGCTTCCTGGCAGCGTCGATGACCAGCCCGTCGAAAGCGACGACCTTGATGCGCGCGCCGTCGCGGCCGAATTCGGCCTTCGTCGCAGCTTCGATGAGGCCGACCCGCTCCTCGAACGAGAACAGCGGTTTCTTGCCGGGATGAATGCCGATCGCTGCATAGACGGTGTCCGCCACAGCCAGCGACGCCTTCAGCACGTCGAGATGGCCGTTGGTCGGCGGGTCGAAGGAGCCGGCATAAAGGGCGATGCGTTCGGTCATGGCAGGTGCTTCTAGCGAGCCTCTCTCGCAAAGGCAAATCCGATCGGCGAGCCGCCAATGCAAGTCGCCGCAAACGCCTGCCTTTGGGGCCTGACCCGAGGGTGCGCAGCGGTTTGGAACAACGGCATCCACCCAAACGGGGCTTCAAAGCGCATCGCCTGAGCCGCGGTAATCGCGATGCGCTTTGAGTGAACCTTTTGGCCGAGATGAACGACCAATGAATGGGCCGATCACGAAGGCTTCACGCAGCGTTCATTAGATTGCAGCTTCAGAAGATGAAACCAAAACCCCATTTGATCGTTGCTAGGTGCAGGAGAACACGCACATGCTGATCTACATGCTCGCCACCGCAATGACCATCGCCATGCTGATCGCCACCGTATTCGGGCTGCATCAGGAAGCAGAGCGCGTCCGCGCCAAGTCCAATGCCAAGCGGTTCGGAGGCTTCGGTATCCGCAAGCCTTCACGCCACTTCTGAAGCGGCTGCTATTTGTTGACGGCGCCGGCCCCATCTGGCCGGCACTCCCCAAATCAAGACCTACTCGGCGTTGTTGTCCGGGCCAGCGCCTTCAGTACCGGTATCCAGAGTTGCGTCGCCCTCGACATTCTCTTCGGCTTCCTCGTCCGACTGCGGTTCCGTTATCCGCTCCACCGAAACGACCTTCTCGCCGTCGGCAGTGTTGAAGATGGTCACGCCCTTGGTGGCGCGGCTGGCGAAGCGAATTCCGTTGACCGGCACGCGGATGACGGTGCCGCCATCCGAGACAAGCATGATCTGGTCGTCATTGCCGACCGGGAAAGTCGCCACCAGACGGCCGATCTCAGCCACTTTCGACACATCGGTGGCGCGAATGCCCTTGCCGCCGCGCCCTATCTGGCGGAAATCATAGGAAGACGAGCGCTTGCCGTAGCCATATTCCGTCACCGTCAGCACGAACTGCTCGTGTGCCTTGAGGAATTCGTAGCGCTCGTCGGAAAGCTCCGTCTCCTCGCCGACCTCCTCATTGGTGAGCTGGAAGTCTTCGTCCTCGCCCGCCGCAATGCCGGCGGCGAGCCGCCGTTCGGCCGCCACCCGCTTGAGATAAGCGGCGCGCTCGGCCGGCGACGCATCGACATGTTCGATCACCGCCATCGAGATCACCCGGTCGCTGGCAGCCATGGCGATGCCGCGCACGCCGACCGAGTTGCGGCTCTGGAAAACGCGCACGTCGCTGACCGAGAAGCGTATGCACTGGCCGGAGCTTGCGGTCAGCAGCACGTCGTCATTGTCGGTGCAGGTCTCGACGCCGAGTATCTCGTCGCCCTCCTCTTCCAGCTTCATGGCGATCTTGCCGTTGCGGTTGACCTGGACGAAATCCGACAGCTTGTTGCGGCGCACCGTGCCGCGCGTCGTGGCGAACATCACGTCGAGTTCGCCCCAGCTGGTCTCGTCCTCTGGCAGCGGCATAATGGTGGTGATGCGTTCGCCCTGCTCAAGCGGCAGCATGTTGATCAGCGCCTTGCCGCGCGACTGCGGGTTGCCGATCGGCAGGCGCCACACCTTTTCCTTGTAGACTATGCCGCGCGAGGAGAAGAACAGCACCGGCGTGTGCGTGTTGGCGACAAACAGCCGGGTGACGAAATCCTCTTCCTTGGTCGACATGCCGGAGCGGCCTTTGCCGCCGCGGCGCTGGGCCCGGTAGAGCGACAACGGCACACGCTTGATGTAGCCGGAATGGCTGACCGTCACGACCATGTCCTCGCGCTGGATCAGGTCCTCGTCTTCCATATCCGCCCCGCCATCGGACAGCTCGGTGCGGCGCGGCGTGCCGAACTCGTCGCGCACGGCGGCAAGCTCGTCCTTGACGATCTGCTGGATGCGCGCGCGGGACGACAAAATGTCAAGATAATCAACAATTTCCGCGCCGATCGTGTTCAACTCGTCGGCGATCTCGTCGCGGCCGAGCGCAGTCAGCCGCTGCAGGCGCAGTTCGAGGATGGCGCGCGCCTGTTCCTCGGACAGATTGTAGGTGCCGTCCTCGTTGATGCGGTGGCGCGGATCGTCGATCAGCAGGATCAGCGATTCGACGTCGCCCGAGGGCCAGCGCCGCTCCATCAACTGCTCGCGCGCCGTCTGCGGATCCGGCGCGCTGCGGATCAGCTTTATCACTTCGTCGATATTGGCGACGGCAATGGCAAGGCCGACCAGCACATGGGCACGGTCGCGCGCCTTGCGCAGCAGGAATTTCGTGCGCCGGCTGATCACGTCCTCGCGGAAGGCGACGAACGCCTTCAGCATGTCGGTCAGCGTCAGCAATTCCGGCTTGCCGCCGTTCAGCGCCACCATGTTGGCGCCGAACGACGTCTGCAGCGGCGTGAAACGGTAGAGTTGGTTGAGGATGACGTCGGCGACCGCGTCGCGCTTCAGTTCGATGACGACACGGTAGCCCTGGCGATCACTCTCGTCGCGGATGTCGGAAATGCCTTCGATACGCTTGTCGCGCACCAGCTCGGCCATCTTCTCGATCATCGACGACTTGTTCACCTGGTAGGGAACCTCGGTGATGACGATCGATTCACGGTCGTTGCCGCGCGCCTCGACGTTGACGCGGCCGCGCATGACGATAGAGCCGCGGCCGGTCGAATAGGCGCTGTAGATGCCGGAACGGCCGAGCACGATGCCGCCGGTCGGGAAATCCGGCCCTGGAATGATCTCCATCAGCGCCGGCAGATCGATCGCCGGATTGTCGATGAGGGCAATGGCGCCGTTGCAGACCTCGCCCAGGTTGTGCGGCGGGATGTTGGTGGCCATGCCGACGGCGATACCGCCGGAGCCGTTGACCAACAGGTTCGGAAAGCGCGCCGGCAGGACTTTCGGCTCGCTGCCGGACGCATCATAAGTGTCCTGGAAATCGACGGTGTCCTTGTCGATGTCTTCCAGCAACTCATGCGCGACCTTGGTGAGCCTCGATTCGGTGTAACGCATCGCCGCCGGCGGATCGCCGTCGATCGAGCCGAAATTGCCCTGCCCGTCGATCAGCGGCACGCGCAGCGACCAGTCCTGCGCCATCCGCACCAAGGCGTCGTAGATCGAGGCATCGCCATGCGGATGGTATTTACCCATCACGTCGGCGACCGGGCGAGCCGACTTCACATATTTGCGGTTCCAGTGGTAGCCGCTCTCATGGGCGGCGTAGAGGATGCGGCGATGCACCGGCTTCAACCCGTCGCGCACGTCGGGCAGCGCACGGCTGACGATCACGCTCATCGCGTAATCGAGATAGGAGCGCTGCATCTCCTCGATGATGGATATCGGCTCGATGCCGGTGGGCCCGCCGTCGGCGCCGCGCGGTGTCTTCTGGTCGGTCAAATCAGGTCACAATCAAATCGGGAATCACTCGGTGCTTATATAGGAAGCCGGGGCGAAACTCCAACGCCCGCGGCAGTTTTCCAGTGTCGGTTTTTGTGGTGATTTCAAAAGGATATCACTGATTGCGACGATATGGCCGAGGCGCTTTCGTGGCCGCCGGGGCAAAGCTCATTGGCAGGCCGATTTTTTGCTTCACAAAGCCGGAAGCACGGATGCGTTCGGCAATTTATCGCCTCGCCGCCGGAGCCGGTAGGCGCCGGGCGCCTCCCCCATCACGCGGCGGAAACGGCGGTTGAAGGTCGACAAATCGTTGAATCCGGCTTCGAAGGCGATCGTCGAGATCGCCTCGTCCGACATGCGCAGCCGCACTGCCGCCCTGTGCAGCCGGGTTTTCAGCACGAACTGGTAGGGCGTCATGCCCGCGACATCCCGGAAGCTGCGCAGGAAATGATAAGGACTGGTCGCCGTTTCGCTTGCAAGCTCGGCGAGCGAGACCGGCCTTTCGGCATCCTTTTCGATGCGCCGCACCGCCTCCGCAACGCGTTTCTGATCGCGGCGGCTCGGTGACCGGGCAGCGGGCGTGATACCGGAGGCGACGGCTGCGCCGGCAATCCGCAGTCCGAGTTCCTCGAACGCCTCGTTATCGGCCATCTCTCGCGCGGCTTCCGCCTCGGCCAGCAGCCGTGCCAGCGCCGGCAAGGGCGGCAGCCGCGCCGTCTCGAAGGCCAGCTTCTTCGCGCCCGGCGTGTCGGCGACGATCTGCTCCATATAGGCCGAGCTGAAATGATAGGAGATGCAGCGGTCGCCGGCGCCATGCTCGTGCCCACACTCGTAGCAAGTGCGCGGGTTGCCGAGCAGAACTGCGCCCGGCGTCAGCATCGCCGTGCCCTGGCGTGCGCGGTAGCGGAAGGTGCCGTTGGTCACCACTGCGACACAGAAGCTGCGATGCTCTTCCTCGAACGGGCGATCAGCGACACCGGCAGTGCAGACCACGTCCGACACCCGCCAGCCTTTTCCGGACGCCAGTGTATGCACGCTCGTCGTCATGGCCGAAAGATAGCAATTTTTCCCAAGCGCAAGAAGCCTGGCGCGGCCTATTCCTCCCGGCCTCCTGACAAAGTGGGCAGAAACCATGTTCAATTCGTCTTCCTTTGCCGAAGCCCTGCACAGTGACGGGCCAGACGCAGGCCTTGCCGAAAAACTGAACCTTTACGGCCGCTTCGTCGGCGCCTGGACGTTCGATGCCACGCGCCATCTCGAGGACGGCCAGGTGCTGACCGGACGCGGCGAGGTGCATTTCGGCTGGGTGCTCGAGGGCCGCGCGATCCAGGACGTATGGATCTTGCCCGTGCGGAACAGTGGCGCACAGAGCTCGCTCGGCAAATGGACCTTTTATGGCACGACACTGCGCGTCTATGACCCCGGCGTCGACGCCTGGCATATCTTCTGGAGCGATCCGCGCACCCAGTATTACAGCCGCCAGCTCGGCCGCGCCGAGGGCGACACCATCGTCCAGCAAGGCGCTGACGGCACCGGCGCCTCGGTGCGCTGGAGTTTTTCCCGGATCACCGAAAATTCGTTCCGCTGGCTGGGCGAACGCTCGCAGGACGATGGCGCGACCTGGCGGCTCGAAGTCGAGTTCCTGGCGCGGCGCACCGCCAGCGCCTGACCTGCATGGTTTCCCCTGACGCCGCTTTGCTCTACCAATGCTGGGATCTCGGGCACGGCCCGGCGGGAGGGTCAGAGATGCCGAGCTTCGACAGCCTGTTCAACGCCTTCGTCACCATTCTGGTGACCATCGACCCGCCCGGCCTGGCGCCGCTCTTCCTCGCCGTCACGCGCGGCATGAACCGCGAGGAGCGCAACCAGGTTTCCGTCCGCGCCTCGATCATCGCTTTCCTGGTGATGGCGCTGTTTGCAATCGCCGGCGCATCGATCCTGTCGGTGTTCGGCATCACGCTGCCGGCGTTCCGCGTCGCCGGCGGGTTCCTGCTGTTCTTCATCGCCTTCGAAATGGTGTTCGAGCGCCGGCAGGACCGCAAGGAGAAGATCGGCGACGTCGCCATCACCAAGGACATGATCCACAACATCGCCGCCTTTCCGCTGGCGATCCCGCTGATCGCCGGTCCCGGCGCGATATCAGCGACCGTCCTGCTGTCAGGCTCGTTTCCAGGTTTTGGCGCGCAGGCAGCCCTTGTCGGCATCATCGCGATCTGCCTTGTCCTCACCTATCTGGTGTTCGTGCTGGCCGAGCGCATCGACCGGGTCCTCGGCCAGACCGGCCGTTCGATCCTGACACGGCTGCTCGGTGTCATCCTGGCGGCGCTCGCCGTGCAGTTCGTCGCCGACGGCGTCAAGGCGTTGATGGCAGCATGAAAATGAAGGCGGCCTCGCGCTTGATTGCCGAGGCCGTCATTTTCGTTGTCCATCTCGCGCAACGAACCGCCACTGGGCGGACGCTATCCTACTTCGCCGTCGTATCAATAACTTCGAAGTCGTGGGTGATCTCGGCGGTCTTGGCCATCATTGCCGAGGCCGAGCAGTATTTTTCGATCGAAAGATCGATTGCCCGCCTGACCTTGTCGTGCGAAAGCGCGCGGCCCTTGACGATGAAATGCATATGGATGCGGGTGAACACCCGCGGCTCCTTCTCCGCCCGGTCGGCATCGAGTTCGACCACGCAGTCCTCGACCGCCTCGCGGCCCTTTTCGAGGATGTGGACGACATCATAGGCCGAGCAGCCGCCAGTGCCGAGCAGCACCAGTTCCATCGGGCTTGGCCCCGGCGTCTTGCCATCCGGTCCGAACGCGGTTCCCAGCACCACCTTGTGACCGCTGCCGGACTCGCCGACGAAAGTACGCTCCTCGACCCATTTGACCCGTGCTTTCACCTGATACGTCCTTTCACCGCACACCACTCAAACGCACAACGTCCCGAAAATCCGAGACAGATTTTCGGGACGCCAATGCGTGGCCTCAAATAGCTGGCTGTCAGCTCGCGCAGAGCCGCTTGCTCCAAGCGATCAGAACGGAATTTCGTCGTCGAGTTCGCGCGACGAACCGCCGCCACCCTTGTTGCCGCCACCGCCGCCGCGATTGAGATTCTCGCCCGGGCCGGACTGGCCGAAATCGGAACCGCGACTGCTGCCGCCACCGGCATAGCTGCCGACCTGACCGCCCTCGCCCTGCCCGCGTGCGTCGAGCATCTGCAGCTCGCCACGGAATTTCTGCAGCACGATTTCAGTCGTGTAGCGGTCATTGCCGGTCTGGTCCTGCCATTTGCGCGTCTGCAACTGGCCCTCGACATAAACCTTCGCGCCCTTCTTCAGATACTGCTCGGCGACCTTGGCGAGCTGCTCGTTGAAGATGACGACATTGTGCCACTCGGTCTTTTCCTTGCGCTCGCCGGAAGTCTTGTCGCGCCAGCTTTCCGACGTGGCGATGCGGATATTGACGACCGGCTCACCCGAATTCAAACGGCGGATTTCCGGGTCCGCCCCGAGATTGCCCACCAGAATGACCTTGTTGACGCTACCCGCCATGATACTTCTCCGCGCTCATCCGAAACAAATTTTCTCGCTCTCACCTTATAGACTGCGGACATTCCCCGCCTGCCGTGGCTGGCTTTTCCCACAAGGTTTTTTGTTCTCTTTTCGTTCTAAAACCATCAATCCGTTTTGTCAAGGAATGTCAGCAATCGATGGGTTCCGCCGTGCCGTTCCATATGGGCGCGAAAAGACTGCTTGCCAAATCAATAAGTGTAGACTTATGCTTTTGCTATGATCGAAGCCGAGATTTTTCGAGCGCTTGCCGACCCGACGCGCCGCGCCGTCTACGAACGGCTCGCCGCCGGCGAGATGACGGTGTCGGAGCTGCGCAGCGGCACGAGCGTGTCGCAACCGGCCGTGTCGCAGCATCTCGCAGTGCTGCGCGGCGCCGGCCTGGTGACCGAGCGGCGAGCCGGCCGCAACTCCTATTATCGCGCCGATCCGCAAGGGCTTGAGCCTCTGCTCGGCTGGATCGAGCGTTACCGTGCGTTCTGGCCCGAGCGTATCGAACGGCTCAAGGCGGTTTTGAAGGATATGGACCAATGACGGCAAAACAGCATTCAAACATGGCGGCAGACTCGATCGAGTTCGAGTGCGAGCTCCCAGACCCGCCGGAAAAAGTGTGGCGGGCGCTGACGGTGCCGGACCTGCTCGCGGCCTGGATGATGCCGAACGACATCAAGCCCGAGACTGGCAGCCGCTTTGCCTTTGACAAGGCGGATGCACCGATCGAGTGCGAAATCCTCGACGCCGAGCCCGAACGCCTGCTGCGTTATTCCTGGCGGGAGCGGCCGGCGCCTGGCAACGCAGCGGATCCGGTCACCAGCCCGCTGGACGGCCCAATGGACAGCATCGTCACCTTCACGCTCGACCGCACGGTGTCGGGCGGAACGCATCTGCGCATCGTCCACGACGGATTTGCGCGAGTAGCGACGCCTGCGGTTGCCGGCGCCGGTTGCCGGCTTTCACTCAACGCGCACAACCCCAGACAGACCATAGCCGCAAACACGCCTCGCCTCTCCCTGCGCGCGGCCTGAACAGCACAACGGAGAAAAGCGATGAGCGGTTTTGCCAACCTGGTGCCGATGGTGATCGAGCAGTCGAGCCGCGGCGAACGCGCCTTCGACATTTTCTCGCGGCTGCTGCGCGAGCGCATCGTCTTCATCAACGGTCCGATCGACGACAATGTGTCGGCGCTGGTCTGTGCCCAGCTCCTGTCGCTGGAATCCGACAATCCAGACAAGGAGATTTCGCTCTACATCAACTCGCCTGGCGGTGTGGTGACCAGCGGCTTCGCCATCTACGACACGATGCAGTACGTTTCTTGCCCCGTGTCGACCGTCTGCATGGGCTTTGCTGCGTCGATGGCCTCCTTCCTGCTGATGGCCGGCACACCGGGGCGACGCATCGCGCTGCCCAACACCAGCATCCTGCTGCACCAGCCGTCAGGCGGTTTCCAGGGCCAGGCCTCCGACATCCAGCGCCACGCCGAAGGCATCCTCAGGACCAAGCGGCGCATGACCGAGCTTTACGCGCACCACTGTGGTCGCACGTTCGAAGAGGTCGAACGCACACTCGACCGCGACCATTTCATGACCGCCGCGGAGGCAAAGACATGGGGCCTTGTCGACCATGTTTTTGATACGCGCAAACAGGCGGCTTGAAAGCCGAACGCCATGAGCGATAGCAGCCAAGCCGTTCGGCCAGTTTGATCGCCACCGGTCTGGCTTCGGCCAGAGTGCGGCGATACAGTCCGCCGATGTCCAGGATTTCAAGCATTTGCTCGAATCGGCTGATTGTCGGTGTCGCCATCGCGGCGATACCTCCGGCACGGCGTTCGCCGGAGACATTCAACGCCGCCGCACGAAGGCACGCTGCCCGGCGTGACCAATGACTACCGTATCGCCACGCCGGCTGCCGAACCCGACGATGCCGTGCCCAGCGACAACAGCCAGTTTAGGATTGGCGATACCGACGTCAGGATTTCCGGCAGCATAATTTTCGATGTCGGCGTCGGCGCAATTGAAGCCCCCGGCGACAGGACACGTCCATCGGCGATAGGACACGTCCATCATCGCTGCCACAATGTCAGGAGTGTCAGGCATTCGTGCTGCGCTTGCGCCATTGAAACGAATAGCCCCGCCGCTGCTTCCGCAAACGGTCGGGGCTTTCTTGGATCTGAAATCCAATGGCCGGGAGCGAACTGCCGGCTCTTTGATCTCGGATGCTTCGCGGCGTTCAGCCGACGATCCGACTAGTAGTCTCTGATTTTAATGGGATCGGCAGGTCACGGTTTGTCGGGCGGCGCAAACGCCTGGCCCCTGGCACTTATGCCTGCCGCGGCTCCAGTGACACGTGGAGCCTCAAGGGACTGTCCGGTGGAGTCATTCCTCTGCTCTCCTCTTCTGTCCATTGCGACTGGTGTCGTCCGAAGCGCATATCGCAAAAGCCTGCAACTCGTGCAGGCCGCCTTAGGGCGGCGAGGCCATCGAAAGATAGTCGGCTTCGGTGACGCTTGGAGTCTGACTCCTTGAGGTTAAGACGTCAACAGCTGGATAGCCGATTTACCAAAAACGTGATCGCTTGTGTGGCGAATCCAAAATTTGCATCCGTTTTGAGCAGCGCGACGTTGGCTGTGGATAGTGGACGCATTTGTCAGGAGCGTGTTCGGCCT
This sequence comes from Mesorhizobium sp. WSM4844, assembly GCF_055811775.1. NCBI lineage: Bacteria > Pseudomonadati > Pseudomonadota > Alphaproteobacteria > Hyphomicrobiales > Phyllobacteriaceae > Mesorhizobium > Mesorhizobium sp. WSM4844. The sequence goes on from NZ_JBVVQB010000006.1 coordinate 146,543, forward strand.
TTGTTCTTTCCGCTTGCTCGCCCGCGCGAAAGACGGTTAAAGGCTTTGGTCGAGAGTTCTCTCGAAATGGTGAGCGAAATTACCTACATGGGAGATGGCCGGGACAACCCGCCATCCCACGAGATTCCAGATCTGAGGCGGCGACCGGCGATGGCCGACCATAAATATCTTTCCATTCGCGGGGCGCGCGAACACAATCTGAAGAATGTCGATCTCGACCTGCCGCGTGACAGCCTGATCGTCATGACCGGGCTGTCGGGGTCCGGCAAGTCGTCGCTTGCCTTCGACACCATCTATGCCGAGGGCCAGCGCCGCTACGTCGAGAGCCTGTCGGCCTATGCGCGGCAGTTCCTCGAAATGATGCAGAAGCCTGATGTCGACCAGATCGACGGCTTGTCGCCGGCCATCTCCATCGAGCAGAAGACCACGTCGAAGAACCCGCGCTCGACGGTCGGCACCGTCACCGAGATCTACGACTACATGCGGCTGCTGTTCGCGCGCGTCGGCATCCCCTATTCGCCGGCCACCGGCCTGCCGATCGAGAGCCAGACGGTTTCGCAGATGGTTGACCGCGTGCTGGCGGTCGAGGAAGGCACGCGTCTGTTCATCCTGGCGCCGATGGTGCGAGGCCGCAAAGGCGAATACCGCAAGGAACTGCTGGAGCTGCAGAAAAAGGGTTTTCAGCGCGTCAAGGTCGACGGTGTCTTTTACGAGATCGCCGACGTGCCGGCGCTGGACAAGAAGTACAAGCATGACCTCGACGTCGTCGTCGACCGCATCGTCGTGCGCGGCGATCTGGCGACGCGGCTTGCCGATTCCATCGAGACCGCGCTGAAGCTCGCCGACGGGCTGGCGGTGGCCGAATTCGCCGACCGGCCGCTCGACGCCAGCCAGACCGGCGAGGATTCGGTCAACAAATCGAAGAACGAGACGCATGAGCGCATCCTGTTCTCCGAAAAATTCGCCTGCCCGGTGTCCGGCTTCACCATTCCCGAGATCGAGCCCAGGCTGTTCTCCTTCAACAACCCGTTCGGCGCCTGCCCGACCTGCGACGGCCTCGGCAGCCAGCGCGCCATCGACGCCAGCCTGATCGTGCCCGACGACAATCTGTCGCTGCGCGCCGGCGCCGTCAGCCCATGGGCGAAATCGACCTCACCCTATTACGTGCAGACACTCGAGGCGCTGGGCAAGGCTTATGGCTTCAAGCTCGGCGACAAGTTCCGGGACCTGACCGCAGAGGCAAAGCAAGCCATCCTGCACGGCACCGGCGAGCGCGAGGTCACTTTCCAGTATGATGACGGCCTGCGCTCCTACCAGACGACAAAGACATTCGAAGGCGTCATCCCCAACCTCGAGCGGCGCTGGAAGGAAACCGAATCCGCCTGGATGCGCGAGGAGATCGAGCGCTTCATGTCGGCCACGCCTTGCCCGGCCTGCCGCGGCTACCGGCTGAAGCCGGAAGCGCTGGCGGTGAAGATTGCGGGGAAGCACATCGGCGAGGTCACCGAGCTGTCGATCCGCAAGGCCGACCAATGGTTCACCGAGCTGCCCGCCGCACTCAGCGACAAGCAGAACGAGATCGCGGTGCGCGTGCTCAAGGAAATCCGCGAGCGGCTGCGCTTCCTCAACGATGTCGGGCTCGACTACCTGACGCTGTCGCGCAATTCCGGCACGCTGTCGGGCGGCGAGAGCCAGCGCATTCGGCTGGCCTCGCAGATCGGCTCCGGCCTCACCGGCGTGCTCTATGTGCTGGACGAGCCGTCGATCGGACTGCACCAGCGCGACAATGCGCGCCTGCTCGACACGCTGAAGCATTTGCGCGACATCGGCAACACGGTGATCGTCGTCGAGCATGACGAGGACGCCATCCTGCATGCCGACTATGTTGTCGATATCGGCCCGGCCGCCGGCATCCACGGCGGCCACATCATCGCGCAGGGAACGCCGCAGCAGATCATGGCCAGCCCCGCCTCGATCACCGGCAAATATCTGTCCGGCGAGCTCGAAGTGGCGACGCCGGCGGCGCGGCGCGAGGCCAAGAAGAACCGGCGCCTGAAGATCGTCGGCGCGCGCGGCAACAATCTGAAGAATGTTACCGCCGAAATCCCGCTCGGCACCTTCACCGCCGTCACCGGCGTCTCCGGCGGCGGCAAGTCGACCTTCCTGATCGAGACCTTGTTCAAGGCAGCGTCGCGCCGCATCATGGGTTCGCGCGAGCATCCGGCCGAGCACGACCGCATCGAGGGCCTCGAATTCCTCGACAAGGTCATCGATATCGACCAGTCGCCTATAGGGCGGACGCCGCGCTCCAATCCCGCCACCTATACCGGCGCCTTCACGCCGATCCGCGACTGGTTCGCCGGGCTGCCGGAGTCCAAGGCGCGCGGCTATCAGCCAGGTCGCTTCTCGTTCAACGTCAAGGGCGGTCGCTGCGAGGCCTGCCAAGGCGACGGCGTCATCAAGATCGAGATGCACTTTTTGCCCGACGTCTATGTCACCTGCGACGTCTGCCACGGCAAGCGCTACAACAGAGAGACGCTCGACGTCCTATTCAAGGGCAAGTCGATTGCCGACGTGCTCGACATGACGGTCGAGGAAGGCGTCGATTTCTTCGCCGCCGTGCCCGGCGTGCGCGACAAGTTGGAGACGCTGAAGCAGGTCGGCCTCGGCTACATCCATGTCGGCCAGCAGGCGACGACGTTGTCGGGCGGCGAGGCGCAGCGCATCAAGCTGGCCAAGGAACTGTCGCGCAAGGCGACCGGCAAGACGCTCTACATCCTCGACGAGCCGACCACCGGCCTGCATTTCCACGATGTCGCCAAGCTCTTGGAAGTGCTGCACGAGCTGGTCGACCAGGGCAACACGGTGGTCGTCATCGAGCACAATCTCGAAGTTATCAAGACTGCCGACTGGGTGCTCGACCTCGGCCCCGAAGGCGGCGACGGTGGCGGCGAGCTCGTGGCCTCTGGCACGCCGGAGGATATCGTCCGCGAAAAACGCAGCTACACCGGCCAGTTCCTCAGGGAACTTTTGGAGCGGCGCCCCGGAGGCAAGCGCGAAGCGGCGGAGTGAGTGAAGACTGGCTGGCGTCTGGAAGAACCTCAAATGAAGATCAGAAGAGCGCTTGCCGGTGATCCTGATGCTGTCGTCCGGCTGACGCAAGCCGTCTTTGCGCCCTACGCCCAATCCGCATTTCGACATGGCTAAAGCTGTCGAAACGCTCGCTACGGCCTGATCCATTTCAACCCGGGAGGACGACCATGACTCAATCTGGAACAATCCGCGCCGGCATGGGCGGCTGGACCTTCGAGCCCTGGGACAAGTCTTTCTACCCGGACAAGTTGTCCAAGGCGAAGCAACTGCACTATGCAACCCGGCAGGTGCCAAGCATCGAGGTCAACGGCACGTACTATTCGAGTTTCAAGGAGCCGACCTTCGTCAAATGGGCAAACGAAGCGCCGGACGGTTTTGTCTATTCGCTGAAGGGCAACCGTTTCGTCACCAACCGCCGCGTGCTCGGTGAAGCCGGCGAGTCGATGACGCGTTTCCTGGGATCGGGCGTCGCCGCGCTCGGCGACAAGCTCGGGCCGATCCTGTGGCAGTTCGCGCCAACCAAAAAATTCGACCCGGACGATTTCGAGGCTTTCCTCAAGCTGTTGCCTGAGAAGCAGGACGGCGTTGCGCTGCGCCATGCGGTCGAGGTGCGCAACGACAGTTTCGTCGTGCCGGAATTCGCCGCCCTGGCGCGCCAATACAAGGTCGCGATCGTCTATGCCGACCACGCCAAATATCCAGCAATAGCCGACGTCACCGGTGATTTCATTTATGTCCGGCTGCAGACCGGCAGCGACGACAATCCCGACTGCTACACGCCGGAGGCGCTCGACGAATGGGCGGCGCGGGCAAAGACCTGGGCCCAGGGCAAGGCGCCGGCCGACCTGCCGCGTGCCGATCCCTCAACCGAAGCGCCGCTCAAACCGCGTGATGTGTTCGTCTACTTCATCACCGAAGGCAAGGCCCGCGCGCCGTTCGGCGCCATGGCGCTGATGAAGCGCGTCACAGGCTGACGTTGGCGGCACATCGCGCCCACCCCTTCGGTCATGCCGCAACCACGATTTCGTTGTAGGCATCGAGATCGACGAAGAACACCTTGGTGAGCTCCGCGATCAGTTCGTCGTGGTCGTATCCTTGCGATTTCAGAATATCGATGGCGGTCATGATGTCGACGCGCTCGGTAAGCCGTCGTTTCTGGTGGTCCTCGAGGTAACGTTCCATCGGCTGCCCTGGCCCAAGTGCGTTTGAATAACGATCAGATTCCCGGAAGGGGGCTGCACGGAACGTGCCGGCTGAGCCTGCGCCTGATCTGTCGACGTGACTGATACGGAAAGCGGCCGACTCAACAAGGCCAAGCAAAGCCTAGCATGCAATCTTCAGCGCGCCAGAGGCGTTCAGGAACAAAGGCGTTCAGGAAAGACTGGGCGGGCATTCGCGACTTGGGGGGGGGGGGGGGGGGGGGCGGCGCGCGGGCCCGCGGGGGGGGCGGGGGGGGGGGCCCCCCCCCACAGAAATTAAAAAAAAAACCCCCC
>NZ_JBVVQB010000006.1:151138-182180 GCF_055811775.1 Mesorhizobium sp. WSM4844
CCCCACCCCTCCCCCCCCCCCCCCCCCCCCCCGCCCCCCCCCCCCCCCCCCCCCGCCCCCCGGGCGCGCCCCCCCCCCCCCCCGCCCCGCCCGCCCCGCCCCCCCCCCCCCCCCCCCCCCCCCCCCCCCCCCGAAGGGATGAACCCTACACCGTAAGAAATTTCCTCACATCCGCCCGGTCGAGATCCTCGGCCGGGCCGGTGTGGACGATCAGGCCGCGGTCCATGATGTTGACCTCGTCGGCCAGTTCCCGGCAGAAATCGAGATACTGTTCGACCAGCAGCACAGCGATATCGGCCTGGTCGCGCAGATAGCGGATGGCGCGGCCGATATCCTTGATGATCGACGGCTGGATGCCCTCGGTCGGCTCGTCGAGCACCAGCAGTTTCGGCCGCATCACCAGTGCCCTGCCAATGGCAAGCTGCTGCTGCTGGCCGCCGGAAAGGTCGCCGCCGCGGCGCGCGAGCATCTGCTTCAGCACCGGGAACAATTCGAAGACGTGGCCGGGAATGTTGCGGTCGGCGCGTTTCAATGGCGCAAAGCCCGATTCGAGGTTTTCCCGCACGGTGAGCAGCGGGAAGATCTCCCTGCCCTGCGGCACGAATGCGATGCCCGACCGGGCGCGATCATACGCCGCGCTCCGGTCGAGCGCCTTCCCCTCGAAGGCAACGCTTCCGCTCGTCAGCCGGTGGTGGCCGACGATCGATCTCATCAAACTGGTTTTGCCGACGCCGTTGCGGCCGAGCACGCAGGTGATCTTGCCGGCGCCGGCCTTCAGCGAGACGCCACGCAGCGCCTGGGCGGCGCCGTAGTGCAGCGTGGCGTTGGAGACTTCGAGCATGGTCAGCGCCTTCTCCAGCGCCTGAAGAACGAAAGATCGAAATGATGGAACGGAACGCGCCAGACCATGATCATCTCCCCAGATAGACTTCGACGACACGCTCGTCGGCCGAAACGAAATCGAGCGAGCCTTCGGACAGCACCGAGCCTTCGTGCAGGCAGGTGACCTTGACGCCGAGCTCGCGCACGAAATGCATGTCGTGCTCGACGACGATGACCGAATGGTCGCGGGCAATATCCCTGAGCAGCCGCGCGGTCTCCTCGGTTTCGGCGTCGGTCATGCCGGCGACCGGTTCGTCGACCAAAAGCAGCTTCGGATCCTGCGCCAAAAGCATGCCGATCTCGAGCCATTGCTTCTGTCCGTGGCTGAGATTGGCGGCGAGCTCGTCGCGCTTGTCACCGAGCCGGATGATGCCGAGGATGTCGTCGATCCGCCGCGCCTCCGCCGCCGAGCGGCGATGGAACAGTGCCGGGAAGATCGAGCGTGGGCCCTTCAGCGCCAGCATCAGGTTGTCCTCGATCGTGTGGCTTTCGAACACCGTCGGCTTCTGGAATTTCCTGCCGATGCCCATCATGGCGATCTCGGCCTCGTCATGTTTCGTCAGGTCGACCTGCCCGTCGAAGTAAACCTCGCCCGAGTCGGGGCGCGTCTTGCCGGTGACGATGTCCATCATCGTGGTCTTGCCGGCGCCGTTCGGACCGATGATCGCCCGCATCTCGCCCTTGTCGAGCACCAGCGACAAATTGTTGATGGCGCGAAAGCCGTCGAAGGAAACCGAGACGCCGTCGAGATAGAGGATGGTGTTGCTCTTCGGCATTGCTCACTCCGCCGGCTGAGGTTCGGGGCCGGATGCGGACCAGTCGCCCGGCGTTCTCGCAGCCGAGCGAACGATCTTCGGCGGTGGCGGGACGTCAGGATCGGTGCCGGCCTCCTCGGCGATCGAGGCTGCGCGCAGCGCCCTGGCATTGCCGCGCCAGGAATCCCACATGCCGACAATGCCCTTGGGCAGGAACAGCGTGACGGCGACGAACAGCCCGCCCAGCGCAAACAGCCAGAACGCCGGCAGCACGCCGGTGAACCAGGATTTGCCGGCATTGACCACGAGCGCGCCGATGATCGGCCCGACGATGGTGCCGCGTCCGCCGACGGCCGCCCATACCACGACCTCGATCGAATTGGACGGCTCGAACTCGCCCGGATTGATGATGCCGACCTGCGGCACGTAGAGCGCGCCGGCAATGCCGGCCATGACAGCCGACACGGTGAAGGCGAACAGTTTGACGTTTTCCGCCCGCCAGCCGAGAAAGCGCGTGCGGCTCTCGGCGTCGCGCACCGCCATCAGCAGCTTGCCGTATTTGGAACCGACGATCGCCCAGGTGACGAAGACGGCGAGCGCCAGGATGATGGCGCTGGCCGCGAACAATGCCGAGCGTGTCGCATCGGCCTGCACGTTGTAGCCGAGAATATCCTTGAAGTCGGTCAAGCCGTTGTTGCCGCCGAAACCCATGTCGTTGCGGAAAAACGCAAGCAGCAGCGCATAGGTCATCGCCTGGGTGATGATCGACAGATAGACGCCGGTGACGCGGCTGCGGAAGGCGAACCAGCCGAAGACGAAGGCGAGCAGGCCAGGCACCGCAAGCACCATGATCGCGGCAAACCAGAATTGGTCGAAACCGTACCAGAACCACGGCAGTTCCCCATAATTCAGGAACACCATGAAGTCCGGCAGCAGCGGATTGCCGTAGACGCCGCGCGAGCCGATCTGGCGCATCAGATACATGCCCATCGCATAGCCGCCGAGCGCGAAGAAGGCGCCGTGGCCGAGCGAAAGGATGCCGCAATAGCCCCAGACGAGATCGAGCGCCAGGGCGAGCAGCGCATAGCAGAGATACTTGCCGGTGAGCGCGACGACATAGGACGGCACGTAGAACGCACTCGTCGGCGAGACCGCAAGATTGAGCAACGGCACGATGATGGCGACCGCCAGAAGGATGAAGATCGTGATGGCGATGCGGCGGTCGGCGCCGGCGGCGAAGAAGCGTCCGGTGATCATGCTTCCACCGACCTGCCCTTCAGCGCGAACAGGCCGCGCGGGCGTTTCTGGATGAACAGGATGATGAGGACCAGCACGACGATCTTGCCGAGGACCGCGCCGGCATAGGGTTCGAGGAACTTGTTGACGATGCCGAGCGAGAAGGCGCCGACCAGCGTGCCCCAGAGATTGCCGACGCCGCCGAAGACGACGACCATGAAGCTGTCGATGATGTAGCCGCGGCCGAGATTGGGCGAGACATTGTCGATCTGGCTGAGCGCGACACCGGCGATGCCGGCAATGCCCGATCCCAGGGCAAAGGTCAGCGCGTCGACCCACGGCGTCCTGATGCCCATCGAAGCGGCCATGCGGCGATTGGCGGTGACGGCGCGCATCTGCAGGCCCCAGGGGGTGCGCTTCATCACATAAAGCAGCACCGCGAACACGCCGAGCGCGAATACCAGTATCCAGAGCCGGTTCCAGGTCACCGCAAGCTGGCCGATATAGAACGAACCCGACATCCACGACGGATTGCCGACCTCCTGGTTGGTCGGCCCGAAGATGGTGCGCACGGCCTGCTGCAGGATCAGCGAGACGCCCCATGTCGCCAGCAGCGTCTCCAGCGGCCGGCCGTAGAGAAAACGGATCACGCCCCGCTCGATGACGAGGCCGACGAGCGCCGCGACCGAGAAGGCGAGCGGCAGCGCGATAACCAGCGACCAGTCGAACAGGCCGGGAAAGGAGGTTCGGATCACCTCCTGAACGACAAAGGTCGTGTAGGCGCCGAGCATCACCATTTCGCCATGCGCCATGTTGATGACGCCCATGACGCCAAAGGTGATGGCGAGGCCGATCGCCGCCAGCAGCAGCACCGATCCGAGCGAAATGCCGTACCAGATGTTCTGGCCCGCATCCCACAGCGCCAGCGTCGAATTGATGTTGGCGATCGCCGCCGTCGCGGCGTCCTTGACCGCGCCTTCGGAATTGGCCTCGACGGCGGTGAGCAGGGACAGGGCGTTGCGATCGCCGCGCCCGCCGATCAGGGCGACCGCCGCCAGTTTGTCGGCCTCCGGCCTGTCGGACACCAGAACCGATGCGGCGCGGGCCTGTTCGAGCAGCGCTTTGACGCTTGCCACGCTCTCGCTGGCGATTGCGGCATCGAGCGGCTCGATGTTTGTCGCGTCGGGCGTCCTGAACATGGTGTCGGCAGCGGCAATGCGCGCGGCCGGATCTTTTGCGCCGAGCGTCAGCGTGCCCAGCGCATCGCGGATGGCGCGGCGCAGCGTGTTGTTCACCTTGATCTTGGTGATCTCGCTTTTGGCCGCGTCACCGGATTTTTCACCGCTCAGCGGGTCGAGCAGCTCAACGCTGCCGCCAGCTGCCTTGCCGATGAAAACCAGCGAATCGGCCTTGCGGACGTAAAGATCGCCCTCGGCAAGCGCGCCAAGCGGTCGTTCGACGGCAGTATCACCGGTGGCCGCCAGCTCGCGCACGACAGCTTCGGTGGCCGAGAAATTCGAGGCAGTGGCAAATTTGGCGATGATGGCGCGCAGATCCGCTTCGGCAGCGTTCGACGGCGACAGCGTCCCCAGGAGGAGCAGCAGCGTCAGGCCGATCGCGCGGGTGAGGATCATCGATTTCTGCGATTCTTGAGGGTTGAAACTTCGCGTCCGGGCGAACTGGAGGAGAGGACGAGTTCGCCCGGACGCGTCGCGGTCCAGGTCGTGGAGAAATCCACGACCGTCAGACCCGGGAGGATCAGTTGGTTCCCTTGCCGCCGCATTTGCCGGTGGCGACATTGAAGTTGCCGCAGGACAGAGGCGCGCGCCAATCGGAAATCAGGTCCTTCGAATCGGCCAGATAGTCGGACCACTCGTCGCCCATCACCAGGCCAGGCGTCTGCGAGACGGTCTCGAACTGGCCATCGGCCTGGATTTCGCCGATCAGCACCGGCTTGGTGATGTGATGGTTCGGCATCATCGTCGAATAGCCACCGGTCAGGTTCGGCACCGAGACGCCGATCACGGCGTCGATGACCTTGTCAGGATCGGTGGTGCCGGCCTTCTCGACCGCCTTCACCCACATGTTGAAGCCGACATAATGGGCTTCCATCGGGTCGTTGGTGGTGCGCTTGTCGCTCTTGATGAACTTGTGCCAGTCGGCGATGAACTTGGCGTTCTCGGGCGTATCGATGCTCTGAAAATAGTTCCAGGCGGCGAGATGACCGACGAGCGGCGCGGTATCGAGACCGGCAAGCTCTTCCTCGCCGACCGAGAAGGCCATGACCGGGATGTCCTCGGCCTTGACGCCCTGGTTGCCAAGCTCCTTGTAGAACGGCACGTTGGCGTCGCCATTGACCGTCGAGACGACGGCGGTCTTCTTGCCGGCGGAGCCGAACTTCTTGATCGCCGCGACCTCGGTCTGCCAATCGGAGAAGCCGAACGGCGTGTAGTTGACCATGATGTCTTCGGCAGCGACGCCCTTGGCTTTCAGATAGGCTTCGAGGATCTTGTTGGTGGTGCGCGGGTAGACGTAGTCGGTGCCTTCAAGCACCCAGCGCTTCACCGAACCGCCGTCCTCGCTCATCAGATAGTCGACAGCCGGAATAGCCTGCTGGTTCGGCGCTGCGCCGGTGTAGAACACGTTGCGCTCGCTCTCCTCGCCCTCATACTGGACGGGGTAGAACAGGATGTTGTCGAGTTCGCTGAACACCGGCAGCACCGACTTGCGCGACACCGAGGTCCAGCAACCGAACACCGCCGCGACCTTGTCCTTGGAGATCAGCTCGCGCGCCTTTTCGGCGAACAGCGGCCAGTTCGAAGCCGGATCGACGACGACCGCTTCGAGTTTCTTGCCGAGCAGGCCGCCCTTTGCATTCTGCTCTTCGATGAGCATCAGCATGGCGTCCTTCAGCGTCGTCTCCGAAATCGCCATGGTCCCCGACAGCGAGTGGAGGATACCCACCTTGATCGTGTCGTCAGCCGCCCTGGCCGGGACGCTCATCAGCAGGCCGGCCGTGACCGCGCCTGCCGAAAACATTTTTGTTATTGTCGAGAAACTGCCCCGCATATTTCAAAACTCCCTGACTGGTTGATCGCATCGCGAACAGACCATGCAACGGCTGTGCCAACCGCAGGAGCAAAATCAAGCGGGTCTGGATTTCCTAACCCTATCAGCCGTTTAATATATTAGCCGCCAAAGATAAGCGCCGCTGCCGGTGCTCTGCTTGAGAAAAAGTCCCCCGCTATCGCCCAATTTTTGATCACTCGCGAATTAATGCATGAATTTTGAGCAAAAGACGGCGAACCGTTGCGGCGCTGCAGGAAAATGGGGCAGGATCGATCTTCAAGAGAGCGACCGCATGACCTCCAGGATTTCTCGTATTTTCAGCACCATGCTTCTGGTTGCGGCAACCGGCAGCGCCCGCGCCGACTTCACCGATGGCAAATTGCCGGACGGCACCTATCACTGCGAAGTCTATCTGCTTGGCATGTTCCTCAGCCTTGGCGACATCACCGTCAAGGGCAATGTCTATAGCGGCCCAGTGAGCTTCGGAACCGCCCGGCAGGGCTACAACTATCAGATGAATGCAAATGGCGAGATCACCTGGTTGGGCCCGTTGGGCGGCTACACGACCGGCGGCAACTCGATCTCGCTCACGCAAGCCACCCTGGACAGTCAAACCAGCCCGTCCTTCGACATCATCATGAAGCAGCCTGACGGCGCCTTCACCGCCTCGACCTGCACGAAGCGTTGAACGGCCGGCAAGAAGAAGCGCGAAACCTTGTGAGGTTCCGCGCCAGCAGCAGTCGGGAGGCTATGGCTATATGCTTTTGGCCGACATTTGTCCGGCAATGTACTCGGCCTGACGGATCGCCAGCGACACGATCGTCAATGTCGGATTTTCAGCCCCGCCCGTGGTGAACTGGCTGCCATCCGACACGAACAGGTTCTTGATGTCGTGCGCCTGGCCATGCTTGTTGACGACGCCGTCGGCCGCCTTCTCGCTCATCCGATTGGTGCCGAGATTGTGGGTCGACGGATAGGGTGGCGTCGGGAAGGTCCGCGTCGCCCCGACCGCCTCGTAGAGCGCCGAGCCCTGCTTGTAGGCGTGATTGCGCATCGCCGTGTCGTTGGCATGGTCGTCGAAATGGACGTCCGCCACCGGCATGCCGTGCGCGTCCTTGATATCGGCATGCAGCGTGATGCGGTTTTCCTGGCGCGGCATGTCCTCGCCGACGATCCACATGCCGGCCATGTGGTCGTAGTGGTCGAGCGCCGTGGTGAAGGAACGCCCCCAACCGCCGGGATTGAGGAAGGCGGCCATGAACGGCAGGCCGAGCGACAGCGTCTCGAGCTCGTAGCCGCCGACGAAGCCGCGCGAGGGATCGTTGCGGGCCTCATCGCGGATGATACCGGCCATGGTGGTGCCGCGATACATATGCACCGGCTTGTCGAAGATGCCGTAGACCGAGCCGGTGGTGTGGCGCATGTAGTTCTTGCCGACCTGCCCCGACGAATTGGCAAGGCCGTCGGGAAACTGGCTCGATGCCGAATTGAGCAGCAGCCGCGGGCTCTCGATCGAATTTCCGGCGACCGCGACGATGCGGGCCTTCTGTTCCCTCAGTCTGCCGTCCTTGTCGGCATAGACGACCCCGGTTACCTTGCCCGACGCATCGTGGTTGATCTTGATGGCCATGGCATTCGGCCTGACCTCGAGATGGCCGGTCGCCTCGCCCTTGGGAATTTCGCTGTAGAGCGTCGACCATTTGGCGCCCCATTTGCAGCCCTGGAAGCAGAAGCCGGTCTGCTGGCAGGCATTGCGGTCGTCGCGCGGCTCGGAATTGATTGCCATCCGGCCGGTGTGGCACTCCTTGTAGCCGAGCTTGTCGGCGCCGGCCTTCATCACCTTGAAGTTGTTGTTGCCGGGAAGGCCCGGGATATTGTTTGTGAGCGTCACGCCGAGCTTGTCTTCGGCCTTTGCGTAGTAGGGCTCGAGCTCGGCAAGCGTGATCGGCCAGTCGAGCAGGTTCGCGCCTTCCAGTTTTCCATAGGTCGAAAGCGTTTTGAATTCGTGCTCCTGAAAGCGCAGCGAGGCGCCTGCCCAGTGCGTGGTCGAGCCGCCGACCGCCTTGACGATCCATGCCGGTAGGTTGGGGAAATCCTTCGCCACCCGCCAGTCGCCCGAGGTTGTGCGCTTGTCCGTCCACGCGAGTTGGGCGAATGAACCCCACTCGTCATTGATGAAATCTTCGTATTCGTGACGGGCGCCCGCCTCCAGCATGACGACATCGATGCCCTTCTGCGCAAGTTCATTGCCGAGCGTGCCGCCGCCGGCGCCCGAGCCGATGATGACGACCACGCCGTCGTTGTTGAGATCAAATGGTGCTGCCAAGGTTTCCTCCCATTGATGTCTGTGTGCGGTTGCGACGATCGGGCTCAGAGCCACTCGATGTCGTCGAACCCGCGCGCCATGTAGCCGCCCTTGGAGTAGGATTCGCCCTCGTAGCCGAAGATCGGCCAGACCTCCTTCTGGTTGTAGAGGCCGACGACAAGCCCGCCGCGGACGGCCTGGAAGAACGGCGTGTCCTCGATAGCCCTGAGCACCGCAACGCGCTGCTCCTCCCAGCCGAGACCGGTGTAGCCGTCCTTGCCCGATTTCAGGTCGAGATCGGCGATGCCCTTTTCGATAAGGTCCTTGTGGGCAGGGTCCTTGCCGGCCTGCTCATCGTGCGCCTTGACGGCGATTGCGTAATATTTGTCAGGCACTTGGTCGTGCGGGTAGATGTCGCGCGCCATCTGGATCAGGGTCGCCATGGTTTCGGGCTTGAGCGCGGATGTTTCGAGACCCCAGGCATGTTGCGGGCTGATGACGGCACTGCCTGAAATGACCAGCAGCGCGCCGACACCGCCGCGCTTCAGTAGCTCGCGGCGCGATAGAACTGGCTTCGTTTCATGGACCGGCTTGCTCTCATAAATTGTGACCAATTGTTCCTCCCTTGCTTGCTGTCTGCACCCGAAGGTGCCCTGGCTGGCGCCGCGCTGGCCGGCGCGGCCGTCGTATCTCCTATTTGAACCGGCCCCGACGCTGCAGCACCTCGATTTTGAAGCCATCGGGATCCTCGATGAAGAAGAAGCGTGCGAGTAGCGCTCCGTCGCGGTTGAACTCGACGATCTTCTTCGGGTTCAGGCCAAGCGCGCCGAGCCGGTCATGCTCGCTGTCCAGATCGGCGACCGAAACCGCGAGATGGCCGTAGCCGTCGCCGAGCGCATAAGGCTCCTGGCGGCCCTTGTTGACGGTGAGCTCGACCTCGAGCTCCGCCTCGGCATTGCTCAGATAGACGAGCGTAAAGGTTTCGAAATCGAGCCGTTCGGCGACGTCCAGTCCAAACGCTTTCCGGTAGAAGTCGACGGACCGGGCCTCGTCGAGAACCCGGATCATGGTGTGGATCGCCTTCGCCAAATGACACTCCGTGCGGTAAGCGCGATGTGCGCGTCGGCGTGATTATGCGCGGGTTGCGGCAAACGTGGTGGCAGCCGATTACCACGCGCTAATCTAACGACGGGGAAAACCGCCTAAGGACGAAAGTCCGATTGCTGTTTTCCGCTTTCCAGCTGAAGATAATTGGCCACGACAAGGCACTGCCAAAGGCGCGAATCACTGCTGATTGCGCCCAAAATCAATAAAAACGGCCAGATCAATAAGAACGGGAGGTAACGATGTGCAGGGTTTTTGCCGGGCAGGATCCGGAGGGCTACCGGCAGATCAACCGGTCGATTCGTATCGACGGGCATTCGACCAGCATCCAACTCGAGGCGACGTTCTGGGCATTGCTCGACGAGATCGCCGACAGCCAGGGCCTGACGACGCCGAAATTCATCTCGAAGCTTTATGACGAGGCCATCGAGATCAATGGCCAGATTCCGAACTTCGCCTCGATGCTGCGCACGACCTGTGCTCTCTATCTGCGCGGCCATCGGCTCGGCATCGAAGAACACACGGCGCCGAAGCGGCAGGCAGCTTAACTTTCGATCGCGACATCGAGCGCCAGGCGGGTCATATCGGTGAAGAGCGCCTGGCGTTCGGAATAATCGGTTTGCTCGCCGGTCACCACATTGTCGACGACAGTCAGCATCGACAAGGCCCTGGCGCCGAAATGCGCGGCGATGCGATAGAGCGCGCTGGTCTCCATATCCACGGCCAGCGCGCCCTGTGCCTGCGCTTCGGCGAAGCGGTCGCGCCCCCGGGGATGATAGAATATGTCGCTGCAGATGGTCAGCCCGACCTGATGTTCGATGCCGATTTCGGCAGCCCGGGCCAGGGCTTGGGAAACCAGATCCGGATCGGGGCCGGCATCAGCACCATAAAGCCCAAAAACCTGGCCGCTCTCGGCACTTTCACCCCGCACCGCTTGCGAGATCACTAAACTGCGCAGTTTGACTGCGGCAGTCAGGGCACCACAGGTGCCGGTGCGGATCAGTGTCCTCACGCCATGGAAGTCCAGCAATTCATGGGCGTAGATCAGGAATGACGAGACGCCGATGCCGGTGGACTGGATGCTGACGGGCTTGCCGCGAAACAGGCCGGTAAAACCGAGGGCCTGCCTTCGACGGTTGACGCAGCGCGGCGCCTCGAGAAAGGTTTCCGCCATCCATTCGGCACGCTGCGGATCGCCCGGCAACAGCACTGTTGCCGCATAATCACCCTTGCCTGCCTCGTTGTGCGGCGTCACGGCATGCTCCCCCAAAACCCGCCGTCTGTTTGGCCCCATAATCATGGCAGTCTCACGCCATTTCGCAAGTGCGAATTAGTGAGGCCTAAAGCGCGTCGCATTTGACCGGCCACGGCGCGCTTTAGGTTGTTGTTTGTGCATGTCGTTATCGCAAAACCGCTGCACACTTTTGCGCGACATGCATTAAGATTCCAGCACGTCCTTGACGATTGTGGCCAGTTGCTTAAGCGAAAACGGCTTCGGCAGGAAACCGAAATGCGCGTCTGCCGGCAGGTTCTTGGCGAACGCGTCCTCCGCGTAGCCGGAAACGAAGACGAATTTGATGTCCGGCTGCCGCTTGCGCAATTCGCCAAGCAGCGTCGGCCCATCCATCTCAGGCATCACCACATCGGAAACGACAATGTCGATCTTGCCGCCGAGCGCCTCGAAGATTTCCAGCGCCTCGACGCCCGAGGACGCTTCGTGGACGGTGTAACCGCGCGACGTCAGCGCCCGCATGCCGCCCATGCGCACGGCATCCTCGTCCTCGACGAGCAGCACCGTGGCCGAACCTGACAGGTCCTTGGCTGCGTCGGCGACCTTTGCCGGTGCAGCCGGCGCCTCGCCGGGCTCGCCTGCCGTTCTCGCCTCAGCAATGTAGCGCGGCAGGAAGATGCGGAACACCGATCCTTTGTCGACCTCGGACTCGCAGAAGATGAAGCCGCCTGTCTGCTTGATGATGCCATAGACCATCGACAGGCCGAGGCCGGTGCCCTTGCCGACCTCCTTGGTGGTGAAGAAGGGTTCGAAAATCTTCTTGAGCACTTCGGGGGCGATGCCGCTGCCGGTGTCTTCAACTTCGACCACCACATAATCGGCAGGCGCAAGTTCGCGGTAGGGAAGGCTCTTGCTCTCCTGTGTGGTCACGTTGCGGGTGCGCACGGTGAGTTCGCCGCCGTTCGGCATCGCATCGCGCGCATTGACCGCCAGGTTGACCACCACCTGCTCGAACTGCCCGATGTCGACCTTCACCGGCCACAGATCGCGGCCATGATCGACCTTCAGCTTGATGTCGTTGCCGACCAGACGGGCCAGCAGCATCCGCAGATCGGCAAGCACGTCGGTCAGGTTGAGCACCTCCGGCCGCAGCGTCTGCTTGCGCGAGAAGGCCAGAAGCTGCCGCACCAGCGAGGCCGCCCGGTTGGCGTTCTGCTTGATGTTCATGATGTCGGGGAAGGACGGGTCCGACGGGCGGTGGTTGGTCAACAACAGGTCCGACGCCATGATGATGGCGGTCAGCACATTGTTGAAGTCGTGTGCGATGCCGCCGGCAAGCTGGCCGACCGCCTGCATCTTCTGGCTTTGCGCCATCTGGCCCTCGAGCGCCTTCTGCTCGGTGGTCTCGACGGCGTAGACGATGGCCGATTCTTCGGCGCCCTCGCCGGTGCCGTCGGCAACCGCGTTAACGTAGAAGCGCATGTGCCGTTCTTCATTGCCGGGCAGCAGCGTATCGATCGGTTCGATATCGGCCTGCCGTTGTCGCGCTTTTTCGAACGCCGCGGCAAAGGCGGGGCGGTCGCGCTCATGGATCACCGTGTCCAGCCGCACGCGCCGATCGACCGCGTCCCCGTCGACGACGGAGGAAAA
Source organism: Mesorhizobium sp. WSM4844 (assembly GCF_055811775.1). Taxonomy (NCBI): domain Bacteria; kingdom Pseudomonadati; phylum Pseudomonadota; class Alphaproteobacteria; order Hyphomicrobiales; family Phyllobacteriaceae; genus Mesorhizobium; species Mesorhizobium sp. WSM4844. Next base: position 163,371 of record NZ_JBVVQB010000006.1, read on the forward strand.
CAGCGACAGGAAAGGCGCGTTGGTGCGCAGGATGCGCCCGCGGTTGTCGACAGCCGCTATTGCCATCGGCGTCGAATTGAAGAAGCGGGTGAAGCGGATCTCCGAGGCGCGCAGATCGGCGGAAGCGTCCTCGCCTTGCGTCCGGTTGAGCACGATGGTGCGCGTCGGACCGTTGGCGCCCTCGCGGCTGGCCGAAACCCGATGCATGAAACGCACGGGCAGCGCCTCGCCCTTCACTGTCGTCAGATCGAGATCGATGACCGCATTGCGGGTGGTGCCGGGATCGGCCTTGACCGAGCGGACCAGCGCCATGCCGTCGCCAGCGACGATCTCCGCAAGCGTGACGGCACCAGGCGTGAAGCTCGTCAGGTCGATGCCCAGCCACTCCGCAAGCGTGGCGTTGATGTAGGTGACGCGGCCTTCCTGGTCGGCCGAAAAGAAGCCGGCAGGCGCATGGTCGAGATGGTCGATGGCCTCCTGCAGATCAAGGAAGAAGCGCTCCTGCTCGGCCCGTTCTTTCGAGATGTCGGCGAGTTGCCAGGCGAGCAAGGGCAGCCGCTGGCCCGGAACGCTGAATGCGCGGGCGCGGACACGGTACCAGCGCGCGCCCGGCTCGGCGCCGGGTCGAATGGATTGGGCAAGGCGAAACTCACCGTCGCCGGGCTGGCCGTCGCGCAGGCCGGAGGCGAGCCGGTATATGGTCACCGAGGCCTCGGGAACATCGGACAGCAACCCTTCGACGGTCTTTAGATCCGCCGCAGAAGCCGCGCCCGTCATGTCGGCATAGGCCCGATTGGCGTAGACGACACGACCCTTGGTGTCGGTGACCAGAAGGCCTTGCGACATTGAATCGACGAAGGCCTTCGACAGCTCGTCACTCGTCGAGCGCGGTGTGATCTGCACGAAGCCGATGGCGGTGGCGAACAGGAAGCCGACACCGATCATCGCCAGCACGCCAAGCATTCCAAGCAGGAATGGATCGCCAAGACGTTCTCGGAAAAGGCCGAAAACGATCGCCGCCCCTGTCAGCACAACGATGAATACGATGAGCCGGGTGACCGCGCCCGGTCGCGTGTTCTGGTCGACGATCGGTACCGGATAGAAATCGCCGCGCGCTTCCTTGGCCATGTGCCCCCTGCTCGTGAATTCCGGTACTTGCCCTGCCCGGTTGAATCACATTCTCAGGGTCCGGAAAAGGCCTTGGCGGCAACTGTCCGCTAAAAATGACACCCGTTCGGCGCCTGGTCGGCGAATCCGAAATTCGCATCATTCCTGGTCCGACGCGAGCGAATTTCGGATTCATCACGCCAGCAACTTGCTGAAAATCCAGCGTCGTGGATTGAAGTGGGGACGCTGACGCCCTCAATTCGCAGGAGCTTGAAATCCACCACATGGGTGTTTCAAGCTGTTCACGAAGCGCGAAACGTAACTTGCAGTCGCGTGCCGCAACAGTCTAGTGTCGCGTCTTCTTCGAAAGCTGATTTTGGGTGCACCAATGCTGCAGTGGCTGGATAGCGTGGCGGGTCCCGGTTATGCCGCGGCGATCCTGTGGACCTTTGTCGCGCTTGTCCTTGTGGTCATTGTTCTCCTCATCATCAAGCTGGTCCGCAATCTGACTTTTGGAACATTCGTTGCCGGCGGCAGGAACCGCAAGACGCGGCTGGCCGTGATGGACGCCACCGCAGTCGACAGTCACCGCCGGTTGGTGCTGGTGCGCCGCGACGATATCGAGCACCTGCTGCTGATCGGCGGCCCGACCGACGTCGTCGTCGAACGCGACATCAGGCTGTCGGCGCTACGCCGTCCTGCACTGACCGGAGATGGCGGCGGCCATCAGCCGGCACCGCCGCCGCGCGCGCCGCAACCGGCTCCCGCGCCAGTGAGGCAAGCACCGTCTCCGCCGCCGGCAAGCACGGCCCCAACGCCTGTCCGGCCGCATCAGCCCGCACCGGCGCCGAGACCAGCAGCGCAAAGCCCTCAATCGGCGACCATCACGCCGCTGCCCGCCTACACCAATGCTGTTCGGTACGCGCCATCGCCGGCAAGACAGGATTCCCCGGCAAAGCCGAATTCCCCGGCAAAAGAGGATTCCATCGACGATACGCTGATGAGGGAGCTCGAGGTCCCGTTTGATGACCCGCACCCCGCCAAGCCGGAGAGCAAGCCGGCGGCGAAAGCGCCGTCGTCTCTCGATGACGAGATGACGAAGCTTCTCGGCGAGTTGTCCAGCCAGAAGAGATAACCGGCCAACAGCCAACAAAAAATGGCCGGAGACCGGCCATGACAAATTCGCTATTGGCTGCGTTTTAGACGCTTCGCCCGTGCTTCAGTCGTCGCGGTAGACCTTCTCGCGGCGTTCGTGGCGCTCCTGCGCCTCGATCGACAGGGTCGCGATCGGACGCGCATCGAGCCGCTTCAGCGCGATCGGCTCGCCGGTTTCCTCACAATAGCCGTAAGTGCCTTCATCGATGCGCTGAAGCGCAGAATCGATCTTTGAAATGAGTTTCCGCTGGCGATCGCGGGCACGAAGTTCGATGGCGCGGTCGGTTTCCGAAGAGGCGCGATCGGCGAGATCGGGGTGGTTGGCGTTTTCCTGCTGCAGGATTTCGAGAGTTTCGCGCGCTTCGCGCAGTATGTCGTTCTTCCAGGTGACGAGCTTCAGGCGAAAGTAGGATTTCTGCCGCTCGTTCATGAACGGCTCGTCTTCGGAGGGTACGTAATCGGCGGTAACGATGTCGTTCATTCGACTCACCCAGACAGCCCCAAATTTGGCGCCTATATATTCACGGACCGAATGCTGCACAAGCGCAATCGACGACTGATTCACGCAATTGTTAATCTCGGCCAATACGCCATGGGCTGCATCATTCGCATGAAGGGCGCGACCGAATTCGCGTATGATTCGTTAGGTTTGTAGGGCGCCGGCCATTGTGCGCAAGGCGTTTCTCATGACTAATCCCGCAGCGCCTTTTGACGAGTTTCGGTGTTTGGCACAAGCGAGGGACCGGTGAGCAAGCTTTATCTGCTGAGGCATGCGAAGGCCGGATGGGCCCTGCCGGGCATGCGCGATTTCGATCGTCCACTCGACGCATCCGGCGTCGCCGACGCCGAAACGATGGGTGCGGTCATGCGGGCCTGCAACTACATTCCGGACCTGACCCTTTGCTCGAATGCAAAGCGAGCGCGCCAAACGCTTGAAGGCCTTGCCGGTCACACCGATACGGGCCGGGTCCTGTTCCTGGAGACGCTCTACAGCGAGGATGCCGCCGGCTATCTCAACCTCATCCGCGGCAATGGCGGGCCAGGCTCGCTGCTCGTCGTCGGCCACAATCCGATGACGGAAGATCTCACCATCGCGCTTTCGGGCGATGGCGAGGAGGTCGCCAGGGGAATGCTGAACCACGGCTTCCCGACCTCCGGCCTCGCGGTCGTGCGTTTTCCAGGCAGTCTTGCCAACGCCGCGCAAGGCACCGGCTATCTCGAAGCCTTCCTGTCGCCGGCCGATCTCTGACGCCATTTCAAACGTAGCGTGGTGGATTTGACGTTCCTGCCACTTCAATGGCGTCAGCGTTCAGGAACTTCAAATCCAAAACCACGCTAGAAACGATGGTTTGCCAGTGTGACTTAGAATCCGAAATTCGCTCACTGCGATGCTCCAAGGTACCGCGAATTTCGGATTCGCCACACTAGCCGGCAGCGCCTATATCGGGGCGGACCGAAGCCCCGAGAGACCGCATTTTGGCATCATCGCTGACCACTTTCACCGACGAGGCGAAGATTGCCCTGGATACGCTGTCGGGGCGCGCTACCGGGCTTTTTTCGCCATCGCTGCGGCTGGGTGTTACCGGCCTCTCCCGCGCCGGCAAGACGGTGTTCATCTCAGCCTTTGTCCACAATCTGATCCATGGCGGGCGGTTGCCGCTGTTCGAGGCGCAGAAATCGGGGCGTATCGCCCGTGCCTTTCTCGAAGAGCAACCCGATGACGCCGTGCCGCGATTCCAGTACGAGGACCACATCGCAGCCCTGGTCAACGACCGCCTGTGGCCGGATTCGACACGTGCCATTTCCGAGCTGAGGCTTACCATCGAATATGAATCGGCCTCCGGCTGGAGCCGCATGTTCTCATCAGGCAGATTGTCGGTCGATATCGTCGACTATCCTGGGGAATGGCTGCTTGACCTGCCGCTGCTCGGGAAATCCTACTCTGATTTCTCACGCGAAGCCTTTGACATGGCCGTGCTGCCGGTGCGCGCCGACCTTTCGCAGGAATGGCGCGCGCTCTCCGCCGCAATCGACCCGAATGCCGACGCCGATGAGATGACGGCGCGACGCCTCGCCGAGAGCTTCGCCGCATATCTCAAGGCATGCAAGCTCGACGAGCGGGCGCTTTCGACCCTGCCACCCGGCCGTTTCCTGATGCCCGGCGACCTTGAGGGCTCACCGGCGCTGACCTTCGCGCCGCTGCCGGGCCTGAGCGAGCGGCGGGCGCGGCCCGGGTCGCTTCAGGCGATGATGGAGCGGCGCTATGAGGCCTACCGGACGCATGTCGTAAAGCCGTTCTTCCGGGAGCACATCACGCGCCTCGACCGTCAGATCGTTGTGATAGACGCCTTGCAGGCCTTGAATGCGGGACCCGGCGCAATGGCCGATCTCGAACGTGCGGTGACCGAAATCCTCGCCTGTTTTCGCCCCGGCCGCGGCAATTTCCTGACCGACTTTTTTTCAAGGCGCATCGACCGCATATTGGTGGCGGCGACAAAGGCGGACCATCTGCATCACGAAAGCCATGACCGGCTGCAGGCGATCGTGCGGCGGCTCGCCGACCGCGCCGTGGCGCGGGCGAATTTCACCGGCGCCGATGTCGACGTGGTCGCCCTGGCGGCGGTGCGAGCGACCCGGGAAGGCACGGTCAAGCAAGGCCGTGAAACGCTGCCGGTCATCATCGGCACACCGTTGAAAGGTGAAAAGATCAACGGCGAAACATTTGATGGAAGAACAGAAACAGCCATATTTCCCGGTGACTTGCCGGAGAAAATTGATGCAGTGTTCGATGTCTCCGGACCAGAGCGTCAGCAGAACCCGAGCCATCGGCAGAGCCCAGGCCATCGGCAGGGCAATGAGGATCCGGCGATCCGCTTCGTGCGCTTTCGCCCGCCAAAACTCGAACGCACTGCCGAAGGCGTCACGCTGTCGCTGCCGCATATCAGGCTCGACCGCGCCCTGCAGTTCCTGATCGGAGATCACCTGGCATGACCGCGCCCCGCAAGCCGGCGGCATTTCGCATCGAGCCGGAAGCCCCGCCAAAGCAACAGGCGGCCTTGCGCCAGCCCGACACCGCTGCGGCCAGAAAACCACGCACCGTGAACGCTGACCTTGCCGTCGTCACGCCGGCGGAAATCGACGTTTTCGACGAGCCGGACATCATCGCCGCCGAACCGCCGCCGGCGACCGCGCCGAGGCAGCGCTCGATATCAGGCAGCCTGTTTTTCGGAGCATTGGGCGTTCTGGTTTCGCTGGCCCTCGGCCTTTGGACCGACCAGCTGATTCGCGATCTGTTTGCCCGTGCCGAATGGCTGGGCTGGCTGGCCGCCGGCATGGCCGTGATCGCGCTGCTCGCGCTCCTGGTCATCCTTGCCCGCGAGTTCCTGGCGATCGCGCGCCTCGCCGAGGTCGAAAAGCTGCAGAAGCGGGCGCTCGACGCCATCGCCCGCGACGATCCGAAAGCCGCTCGCGCCGTGGTCGACGAATTGTCGGCCTTTGTCGCGGCCAAGCCCGAAACCGCGGCCGGCAGACGCGCCCTGGCAGACTTGCGCGACGAGATCATCGACGGCGGCAATCTGGTGCGCCTGGCCGAGACCGAAATCCTCGGCCCCCTCGATGCGCGCGCCAAGGTGATGATCCTCGAAGCGGCAAAGCGTGTGTCGCTGGTGACGGCGGTCAGCCCTCGCGCTCTGGTCGACGTCGCCTATGTCGTGTTCGAAGCCGGCCGGCTGATTCGCCGCCTGTCGGTGCTTTATGGCGGCCGGCCGGGCACGCTGGGGTTCTTCCGGCTGGCACGCAGCGTTCTCGCCCATCTGGCGGTGACCGGCTCGATTGCCGTCGGCGACAGTTTCGTGCAGCAGATCGTCGGCCATGGCCTTGCCGCCCGGCTCTCGGCAAAACTTGGCGAAGGCGTCGTCAACGGCATGATGACGGCGCGCATCGGCATTGCTGCGATGGAGACCGCAAGGCCCCTGCCCTTCAGCGCCGCGAGGCGGCCCGGCATGGGCGATTTCCTGTCCGCGCTGACATCATTTGCAACCAAAAAGCAGAAGGAAACATCCGCTTCCGACACCTGACGACCGTCTTCGACGCCGGGTGGCGCGCAAAGGGATGCTGCAGCACGTTTGTTCTGCCTATGATAAGAGCGCAAACCGCGTCCGATTTTCGGGGTCATGCGCAAGCGGTGACGAAGCATTAACCAATCTTGTTCATGGTCGGACGGGTTCCAAACCAGTCTCTTTGTTGCCGGGTGTCGTCGATGAAAAGCGTGATCTTGTCTAGCGTCCTGCCCATGGCAGTCGTGGTTTCAACAACCGCCGGCATGGCCGAAAAGACCTTTGCGGCAGAACGGGACAAGAAGTTCTTTCAATCGGTGAAAGGCGAATGGGTCGGCCCGGGGGAAATCGTCGCCGGCAAATACAAAGGCACGAAATTCACCTGCAATTTCACCGGTTCGACGCCGGACGGCAAGATCGGCATGTCGCTCGACGGCGGTTGCCGGGTCGGCATGTTCACCCAGCAGATGTCGGCGACGATCCAGCACAAGGGCCGCGAGGGCTACAAGGGCAGCTTCATGGGCGGTGCCGCCGGTTCCGGGCTCGACATCATCGGCGGCAACGTGGTCAGCGCCAACAAGGTCGTCTTCACCATCAACCGTAACCAGTTGCGCGGCGTCATGCAGGCTCTTGTCCCCAACGACAATTCGATGACAGTGACGGTTGCGGTGCGCGTCGACCAGCAGTTGGTGCCGGTCATCGGCATGAAGCTGAAGCGCGTCGATACGCTCGAAGTCGGCTCCATCGCGGAGTAGTGAATGGTGAATGGTGAATGGTGATATCACTTCAAACTACTACTGACTAGTGACTACTGACTACTGACTACTGACTACTGACTATTCACTATTCACTATTCACTATTCACAATTCACAATTCACTATTCACCAAAAAAACGGCAGCCACGGCCACCGGAGCGCGCCTGCAACACTGCTGCACCAGTTTCCGGATTCGGACTGTTCGATCTCAGCCGAAGCCCCTATCCTGGCGGCTCGATGCCGCAGCACGTGCAGCGGTCCCTGGAGAGAATGGAACGGCAGGCATGGCGGCAGAAGCAGCGGGCAGCGATCTGATCCACGTCGTGGCGCTGCTCGCCGCGGGTGTTGTCGCCGTGCCGATCTTCAAGCGCATCGGGCTTGGCTCCATCCTCGGCTATCTCGCGGCCGGCGTGGTCATCGGCCCGTTCGGCATCGGCATCTTTTCCGAATCGGAGGCCATTCTTCATGTCGCCGAGCTCGGCGTCGTCATGTTCCTGTTCATCATCGGGCTGGAGATGCAGCCGTCACGGCTGTGGGGCCTCAGGCGAGAGATCTTTGGCCTTGGCGCATTGCAGGTCGGCGTCTGCGCGCTGTTGCTGACCGTGGTCGGACTGGCGGGAGGTTTTCCGGTCTCGCAATCCTTCGTCGCCGGCGCCGGCTTCGTGCTGACCTCGACGGCGATCGTCATGCAGCTTCTGGAGGAACGCGGTGAGATCGCCGCGCCAAAAGGCCAGCGCATTGTCTCCATCCTGCTGCTCGAAGACCTGGCGATCGTGCCGCTGCTGGCGCTGATCGCTTTCCTAGCACCGGGCGGCGCCGATATGAGCTTGACGCAGCGGCTGACGGACGTGGGCATCGGTCTTGCCGCCATCGTCGGGCTGGTGCTGGCCGGGCGCTACCTGCTCAATCCGTTCTTCCGCATCCTGGCGGATGCCCGCGCCCGCGAAGTGATGACCGCCGCCGCCCTTCTGGTCGTTCTGGGGTCGGCGCTTGCCATGCAGCTCAGCGGCCTGTCGATGGCGATGGGCGCTTTCCTGGCTGGCGTGCTGTTGTCGGAATCCACCTTCCGCCATCAGCTCGAGGCCGACATCGAACCATTCCGCGGTGTGCTGCTCGGGCTGTTCTTCCTCGCTGTCGGCATGTCGCTCGACCTACACGTGGTTGCCCAGAACTGGCGGCTTGTCGCCATCTACGTCGTCGCCTACATGGTGATAAAGGCGATCGGCATCTACCTCGTCGCCCGCATCCTCAAGACCGGCCACAGGGAAGCGCTCGAGCGCGCTGTCTTCATGGCGCAAGGCGGCGAATTCGCCTTCGTTCTCTATTCCGCCGCCGCGGCGGTCGGCATCATCGACAGCCGGGCTAACGCGACGCTGACGGCGATCGTCATCATCTCCATGGTGCTGACACCGCTGGCCATTCTGACATTGCGGCATCTGACGCCGCGCGACGAGCAGTCGCTCGAAGGCGTCGACATCGCCGATGGCCTGACCGGCAGCGTGCTGATCATCGGCTTCGGCCGCTTCGGCCAAATCGCCAGCCAGCCGCTTCTGCTGCGCGGGATCGACGTCTCGATCATCGACAATGAGGTCGAGATGATCCAGGCGGCGGCCGATTTCGGTTTCAAGGTCTATTATGGCGACGGCACGCGGCTGGACATTCTGCGTGCCGCCGGCGCCGGCCGCGCGCGCGCCGTGTTGATCTGCGTCGACAAGCCCGATGTCGCCGTCCGCATCGCAAAGCTGATCAAGGCGGAGTTTCCCCTGCTCACCGTGCTGGCACGCGCTTTCGACCGCGGAACCGCACTGCAGTTGATACGTGCCGACGTCGATTTCCAGATTCGCGAAACCTTCGAATCAGCGCTTGTCTTCGGCGGCTCCACGCTGGAAGCACTGGGCGTCGACCCCGAGGAAGTCGCCGAGGTGATCGAGGACGTCCGCCACCGCGATTCCGCCCGTTTCGAGTTGCAGCTCGCCGAAGGGGTTCGCGCCGGAGCGCGCTTCCTCAAGGGCAATATCGGCACACCCATTCCGACACCGCTCAGCCAGCCGCGCCGCTCCGGTCAGGCGCTCAATGAAGAAACCGCCGGCGTTCTGCACAAATCCGAGCCTGCCGACTAAACATTGGAGAGCAAACAGATGATCGAACTGGACGAGCGCGCGCTCTCCGTCACCAAATTCTGGCGTGACGCCGGGAAAGATGCATGGTTCGAGAAGAATGACGCCTTCGACGCGGAGTTCCGCAACTGGTTTCTCGAGCTGCATTACGCTGCCGCGCGGCGTGAATGCGACGGATGGTCGGAGCATGCCGAAGGCTCACTGGCGCTGATGATCCTGCTCGACCAGTTCCCGCGAAACTGCTTTCGCGGCACCGGCCATATGTATGCCACCGACCCGCTGGCAAGGCATTTTGCCGAAAAGGCGATCGCCGCCGGCCAGGATCTCGCGCTCGACGAAGAGCTTCGCGTCTTCCTCTATTTGCCTTATGAGCATTCGGAGCATCTCGCCGACCAGCTCAAATCGGTGGACCTCACCACCGCCAAAGCCCAATCCTATCTGAAGTATGCCGTCGAGCACCTGGAGATCATTCAGCGCTTCGGCCGTTTTCCGCATCGAAACAGGATGCTTGGCCGCGAGACGACGCCGGAGGAACAGGTGTTCCTCGACGGCGGCGGGTTTTCCGGCTGAGCTCAGTGCATCGGAGCCAAAAATGGTTAGAGGTTTTGGTTCGATGCTTTAGGTCAGCCACCAATCCCGGCCGGACGACAATTGCTCGATGCCGGCGCCGTCGAGAGCGGCAAGCCGCTCTGCCACGCTTCTGCCGTCGACGGTGAGGTCAGGCGCGATCTCGGCCAGCGGCGCAAGAACGAAGGCGCGCTCCAGCATGCGCGGATGCGGCACTTCCAGCCCGGTTTCGTGGATGATCCGATCGCCGAACACCAGAATGTCGATGTCGATCAGCCGTGGACCCCAGCGCTCCTCGCGCACCCGCTTCAGCCTGCGCTCGACGTCGAGACAGAGATCGAGCAATGCATGTGGCGCGAGCACGGTCGAAATTTCGGCGGCCGCATTGAGAAAATCCGGCTGGTCGAGCTTGCCCCAGGGCGGCGTGCGGTAAAGCGAGGAGACGACAACGACGCGCGTGTTCCCGTCGGCGTCCAGCATGCGCAGCGCCGCGCCCATCGACCTTGCCGGGTCGCCGAGATTGCCGCCAAGGCTGAGGTAGACCGTGTTATTGGGGCCAGGCAACGGTCACCTCGACATGATCGAGCACGCCGGGCACCGGCGCGTTCGGCTTGCGCACAGTGATTTCGGCCTTTTTGATCTGGGGAAAGCGGGCCGTCAGCGCCCGGGCCACCTCCAGCGCCAGCGCTTCTATCAGAAAACGCCTCTCCCCGGTGATGATCTTTTCGATCACCCCGAAGGCAACGCCATAGTGGACGGTATCCTCGATGGAGTCATCGACCAGCGCGCGGCCGGGTTCGACGGTGAGCGCAGCGTCGACATAGAAACGCTGGCCGAGCGTCTCCTCCTCATCCAGCACGCCGTGCCGAGCGAAGAAGGCGCAATTTTTCATGCGGATGATATACATCGCTCAGCGTCCTGCTCGATTGGAGCGATGCGCGTCCGCTTGGGCGCACAGACTACGCTCTAAGGCTTTTAATCTACGCATCCTGCTGGAATCGATTTCGATTTGCGAGCTATGCGGCGGTTTCACGCGCCAGCATAGCATCCGCAACCGCCAGCGCATCCACATTGATTGCGACATCGTGGACGCGAAAAAGCCGCGCGCCCTTGAGCCTCAGTATGACGCTCGTCGCCGCTGTTCCGGCGTCTCTGGCCGAGGCGTCGCGGCCGGTGACGGCGCCGATGAAGCGCTTTCGCGATGTACCGGCCATCAGCGGAAAGCCCAAGACATCGAGCTCGGAAAACCGTGCCATCAGGTCGAGATTTTCCTCTGCGGTTTCCTTGGCGAAGCCAAAGCCCGGATCGAGCACGATGTGGTCGTCGGCAACGCCGCTTCGCCGGGCGATTTCCAGGGACTTCCCGAGGAAGAAAAACTGATCCTCGATCACGTCGGGCAGTTTTTGCCTGTCACGCCCGGTGTGCATGATGACAAGGCCGGCGCCGGTTTCGGCCGCGACCCGCGCGATGCCCGGTTCGCGTTGCAGGCCCCAGACGTCGTTGAGGATGTGGGCGCCGGCGGCGACGGCAAGCCGGGCGGTGTCCTCGCGATAGGTGTCGACCGAAATCAGCGCCTCGCCGAGCCCGGCGAGCGCCTCGATGACAGGCAGCACACGGGCCTGCTCTTCCTCGATGGCTACCGGAGATGCGCCGGGGCGTGTCGATTCGCCACCGACGTCAATGACGGAGGCCCCTTCTTCCACCATCCGGCGCGCCTGGGCAATCGCCTGTTCGGGCGCGACGAACAGTCCGCCGTCAGAAAAACTGTCCGGCGTGACATTGAGAATACCGACGATCACCGCCTTGCCGCCAAGGTCGAGATGGCGCCCATGCGCCAACTGCCATCGCCCTGTCGTCATTGTCGATAAACCATGTGTGATCCACCAAAGATCAATTCCGTTGCGTCGGCAACGGCCGTAGCGCAAGGTAGGCAAAGAGGCAACATGATGAAACGATCCCTGCTTTGCGCCCTGATGCTTGCTTGTTCCGCCTTGCCGGCGGGCACGGCGAATTTGGTGAAGACATATAGCTATTTCAGCATCGGCGGCAGAACGCTCGATGATATCGGATCCCAGCTTACGAAACTTGGACCTCGGGTGAAGAGCACCGGGATGCGGCATCCAGGCGCCACGCAGATGGCGTTCACCACCCGCGTCAGCTATGCGGAAAGATCGACCTCCTGCGCGATTGCCGACGCCGATGTCACCGTCAAGGTCAAGGTGATCCTTCCCGACTGGCGCCGCCCGCGCAAGGCTGATGCCGGCGTAAGGCTGTTTTGGGATACATTGTCCGCCGACATCAAGCGTCATGAGGACCGCCATGTCGAGATCGCCAAGAACCATGCCGGCGAACTCGAGGATGCGCTGAAGGCGACCCACCCGCGCAAGACGTGCCAGGAGGCCAAGGCCAAGGCAGCGGAGATCTCCGCCGCTATTCTTGCCAAGCACGACCGCGCTCAGATGCAGTTCGATCGCGTCGAAACCATCAATTTCGAAAGCCGCATTCTGCGGCTGCTGCGTTATCGCATGAAGCGCATCGAAAACGGCCAGCTGCCGGGTTAGCTTCGGCCAGACGGTAAGGGGCGATTCTCGTCGAGTAAGAGATTCAGCCGGCGACGCCGAGCTTCTTCTGCAGGCTGGTCGACGACGTCGTATACTGGAATACGATACGCTCGCCGGGGCTGACGATGCGCTTGGCCGCCTGCGCCATCAGCGCGACCTCATGGAAGCCCGACAGGATCAGCTTCAGCTTGCCGGGATACCAGTTGATGTCGCCGACGGCGAAGATGCCCGGTACCGATGTCTGGAATTTCTCGGTGTCGACCGGGATCAGGTTCTCATGAAGATTGAGCCCCCACTCGGCGATCGGTCCGAGCTTCATGGTCAGGCCGAAGAACGGCAGCAACCGAGTGCACGGCACCTCGCTGTCACCATCGGGTCCCTTGATGGTCGCCGCCGAGAGATGGCCGTCCGTGCCGGTCAGCCCGGTCACCTGCCCGACCTGGAAATCCAGTTCCTTCATCTCCTGCATGGCGTACATCTTGTTGACGCTGTCGGGCGCCGCGCGGAACTCCGGCCGCCGGTGGACAAGCGTCACGCTCTTGGCCACCGGCTGCAGGTTCAGCGTCCAGTCGAGCGCCGAATCGCCGCCGCCGACGATAACCAGGTCGTGGCCGCGGAATTCCTCCATCCGGCGCACCGAGTAGAAGACGCTCTTGCCCTCATAAAGCTCAATGCCCGGAATTGGCGGCCGCTTCGGCTGGAAAGAGCCGCCGCCGGCGGCGATAACCACAATCTTGGCTTCAAACACCTCGTTCTCGTCGGTGATGACGCGAAAGCTGCCGTCCTCGAGCTTTTCGAGGCTCGAGACCATGCGGTTAAAGGTGAAGTCGGGCTTGAACGGCGCGATCTGCTCAAGCAGTCTGTCGACCAGGCCCTGGGCCGAGATCGATGGCAGGCCTGGAATGTCGTAGATCGGCTTTTCCGGATAGAGTTCGGCGCATTGCCCGCCGGGCCGATCGAGTATGTCGATCAGATGGCATGTCATGTCGAAGAGGCCGAGCTCGAACACGGCGAACAGGCCGACAGGCCCTGCCCCGACAATCAATACGTCCGTCCTGATGATATCGGTCATGAATGCGCCTTCGATGCGCAAGACCCCGAAAATCGGAATCGATTCTCGCCGGGGATCCTGCGCCAAATCACCGTGCTACAGCGTGCTTTGCGTGGTCCAGGGAACGTGCGGCGCTGCAGAGAACGGCGCGACACTGCATGACCATTGGCCCGCTGCCAAGCCGGCGCCGGAAAAATCGGCTATATCCCCCGCTTAAGCCTCCACGCTTCAGCCCTGGCGGGCGGGCACGCGCACAACCAGGCCGTCGAGAGCGTCGCGCACCTTGATCTGACAGGAGAGCCGTGAGTTCGGCTGGACGTCGTAGGCGAAGTCCAGCATGTCCTCTTCCATCGCTTCCGGCTCGCCGACCTCGGCCGTCCACGCCTCATCGACATAGACATGGCAGGTCGCGCAGGCGCAAGCGCCGCCGCATTCGGCCTCGATCCCCGGCACCGCATTGCGGATCGCGTTCTCCATGACGGTCGAGCCGTTTTCGGCATCCACGTCAAAATGTGTGCCGTCATGGGCGATGAAGGTCAGCTTGGTCATTTGTCACCTGAAGGGAGTCCCAGCCGAGATAATCACTCCCGCAGACAAGTCAACTGCGGCGCGAAAGCGTCGCTCTATGCCGTTTTTTTCGGAAATGGGTTTAACGGCTGATGGCGGCGACGAAATCGCGGACTTCTTCGATCAGGGAGCCAAGCCGCTTGAGGGTATTGGTATCTTCAGGTTGAAGTTCGATCGCGCCGGCGCAATCGGCAACAGCGAAGGCGCCGACGCCGCGCGCCGAGCCTTTCAGCCCGTGCGCCAGGAGCAGTCTTTGCTTCACATCGGCGTCGACGATCCTGTCGCGAACCGACAATGCCTGCTGCACGAACAGCGCCAGCACCTCCTGCTCGAGGCTGCGGTCGCCCATCGTCTGGCGCGCCAGATGCGCCAGGTCCACGGGCCGCGACCCGGCCGTTCCCGACACATCACCGCCGGGCATCGAGAAGGCAATGCCGTTTTCGCCACGCATGACTCTGCAACTCCGTTCTTCCAGCCGCCAAAAAACGAGGCAGCCGACAAAAAAATAGGCCCATCCTGTGGACGACGGGTTAATGATTGGCCCGAAAAAATGTTGCGATAGCGGCGCCGGAATCACAGTTCTGTTAACCTTATATTTAAAGTTTTACGTATCGCACCGAATGCAGGTTTTCTTTACCCCGGTGTGTCATTACGATACGAAAGGTCCATTTTCAGCCTCTTGCGTGGGACACGAAAAGCAACATCAACAAGTCCCGCGGCAGCTTGTACAGGGTAGCGAAGGCATGGCGAAGAAAACATCGACGACAAGAACGCTTGACAACGACGTAGCCAGGGAACTCGAAAAAGCACTTGAAATCGATCTGAGCGGCGATGCCGGCGGCGAATTCGACATCGCCGCGTCGATGGAGGATCTGGAAGCGCAGATATCGCAGGCCGCCGACGAGTTGGCACGTGAGGGCCGTGACCAGGATGCCGAGCCTGTCGCCAACCAGAACCAGGATGCCGAGCCTGTCGCCGATCAGAGCCAGAATGCCGAGCCTGTCGCCGACCAGAGCCAGAATGCCGAGCCTGCCGCCAATCAGGACCAGAAAGCCCGGGATCAGAGAGAAGCGGCAAACGCCAAGCCGGCGGAACCGGGCCCTGCTGAACTGCGCCCTGTTGAAACGCGCCTTTTTGGGACGCGCCCTTTTGAGACGCGCCCTGTTGAAACGCGCCCCGTTGAAACGCGCAATGGCACGCAGCCGGCCGGCTTCACGCCGGCCAACGATCCTCGTCAAAAAGATTACAAGACGCTGCTGCACACCCTCAATCGGCGTGCCTCGAACACGATCTACTGGGTCGTGGCGCTCGTTTCGCTCGCCTGGATCGCGGGCGCCGGTGCATTGGCCAATCTGCTGTTTGGCCCAGGCATTTGGCAAATCCGCACGCCCGGCCAGTTTTTCGCCCGTCCCGAACTGATGGGCCTGGCGATCGCTGCGATCCTGCCCGTCCTCCTGTTCTGGGCGTTTGCAGCCATGATCCGCCGCGCGCAGGAGATGCGCATCGCCGCTCAGTCGATGACGGAGGTGGCTTTCCGCCTGACCGAGCCGGAGCAAATCGCCCAGGATCGCGTCATGATGATCGGTCAAGCCGTCCGCCGCGAGGTTGCGGCCATGGGTGAAGGCATCGAGCGCACGCTTGCACGTGCCGTCGAGCTCGAAACCCTGGTCCACAGCGAGGTCAACCAGATCGAGCGCTCCTATTCGGAGAATGAATCCCGCATCCGCTCGCTTGTCGACGGGCTGGGCAGCGAGCGCGAAGCGGTGGTCACCCACGCCGAACGCGTGCGCGCCACGATCGCCGGCGCGCATGAGACGCTGAAGGACGATATCGGGGCTGCCAGCGACATCATTCGCGACAGTATCCTCAACGCCTCGACCAACCTGTCGATGACCATCACCAATTCCGGCGAGACGCTGATCGACAGGATCAACCAAAGCTCGCTGTCGATCTTCGATTCGGTGGAAGGCCGGCTCGAATCCATCACTGACCGGCTGTCGACCTCCGGCGAAGCCTTCGCCAGCCTTCTCGACACACGCATTGCCAAGCTGACGGAGACGACCGACGGCCTCACCCGGTCGCTGACCGATCTGCTCGACGATCGGACCTCCGGCATGGTGTCGCTGCTCGGCGGCGCCGCACGCACGCTCAACTCCGAATTTGAAGCCAGCCTTGACGGCATCGAGCGGACGCTGGCCGAACGCGGCCAGGTGCTGATCAGTGAGTTCCAGACCCGCGCCGAAGCGCTGGACACCGGCACCCAAAAGCTCAACGCCGCGCTCGAGGCCCGCGCACGCCAGATCAACGAGACCCTGGTCGAGCGCGCGCGCGAAATCGCCCATACCTTCCAGGAGAGCAAGGAGACGCTTTCGGCGATGATAGATCAGGGCAAGACCCAGATCGGCGCCGACATGGCCGACATCGTTTCGTCGACCTCGTCGATGCTCGAAGCCCGCGCCGGCGATTTCGCCGGCCGCATGGAAGCGGCCCGTCATGTGGTGTCGCGCGCCTTCGACGCCGACATCCAGCGGCTTGCCGATGCCCGCGTCGGCATCGAGGAGGCTGTCGAGAACCACAGCCGCAAGCTTTCCGAAAGCCGCGAACACATGACGGCGGCCATGCAGGCCGATCTGGAGAAATTCGCCGAAAGCCGCGCCGGCATCGACGCGGCTGTCACCGACCAGGTGCAAAAGCTTGGCGAAGGCCGCAACCTGATCTCGCGCGCCCTCGAGGAGGATCTGCGCAAGGTCAACGAGTCGCGCGCCGCCATCGATGCGTCGCTCGGCAGCCATCTCGAACGGCTCGAAGAGGGCCGCAACAGGCTTTCGCAGGCCTTGAACGAAGACTCCGGAAAACTTGTGCAAGCCCGCACGATCATTGACGAAATGGTTGCCGGCCATGTTGGAAAGCTCGCCGAAGGCCGCAGCATTCTTTCACGCGCTCTCGATGCCGATCTCGGCAAGCTGGCCGACAGTCGCGCCAGCATCGACGGCCTGGTCGCTGGCCAGGTCGAGAAGATCGCCGAAGGTCGCGCCTTGCTCGCCAAGGCGCTGGAAACCGACATTGTCGGCATCAAGGGTCTCATCGAGACCCATTCCGCCAAACTGGCGGAAGACCGCAGCGAGCTTTCGCGTTCGCTCCAAGACGACCTGTCGGGCATCCGAGGCCTGATTGAGGACCATTCGGGCAGGCTCGCCGACGATCGCAGCCTGCTTTCGCAAACGCTCGAGGCAGACCTTGCCAAATTGGCGGAAAGCCGGTCGAGCATCGACGGGCTGGTCGCCGGCCAGGTCGAGAAGCTGGCCGAGGGCCGCAACATCCTCAAGCGCGCGCTCGAATCCGATCTCAACACGATCAAGGAGGTCATATCAGGCCAGTCCGAAAAGCTGGCGGAAGACCGTGGTCAGCTCTCGAAGGCGTTGGAAACCGACCTGCAGAGCGTGAATGGCCTTATCTCCGATCACATGAACCGGCTCTCCGAGGACCGTTCAATCCTGTCGAAGGCGCTCGAAGACGATCTCGCCAAGCTGGCGGAAAGCCGGTCGAGCATCGATGGGCTGGTCACCGGGCAGGTCGAGAAACTGGCCGAAGGTCGCGACATCCTCAAGCGCGCGCTCGAATCCGATCTCAACACGATCAAAAGCGTTCTATCAGACCAGTCCGAAAAGCTGGCGGAAGATCGTGGTCAACTGGCGCGAGCGTTGGAAACCGACCTGCAGGGCGTGAATGGCCTTATCTCCGATCACATGAACAGGCTCGCCGAGGACCGTTCAATCCTGTCGAAGGCGCTCGAAGACGATCTCGCCAAGCTGGCCGAAAGCCGGTCGAGCATCGACGGGCTGGTTGCCGGCCAGGTCGAGAAACTGGCCGAGGGTCGCGACATCCTCAAGCGCGCGCTCGAATCCGATCTCAACACGATCAAGGAGGTCCTATCAGGCCAGTCCGAAAAGCTGGCGGAAGACCGTGATCAGCTCTCGAAGGCATTGGAAACCGACCTGCAGAGCGTGAACGGCCTTATCTCCGATCACATGAACAGGCTCGCCGCGGATCGCTCGACCCTGTCCCAGGCGCTCGAAGACGATCTCGCCAAATTGGCGGAAAGCCGGTCGAGCATCGATGGGCTGGTTACCGGGCAGGTCGAGAAACTGGCCGAGGGTCGCGACATTCTCAAGCGCGCGCTCGAATCCGATCTCAACACGATCAAAAGCGTTATATCGGACCAGTCGGAAAAGCTTGTGGAAGACCGCTCGATCCTGTCGAAGGCGCTCGAGGACGATCTCGCCAAGCTGGCGGAAAGCCGGTCGAGCATCGACGGGCTGGTTGCCGGCCAGGTCGAGAAGCTGGCCGAAGGCCGCGACATCCTCAAGCGCGCGCTCGAATCCGATCTCAACACGATCAAGGACGTCATTTCAGGCCAGTCGGAAAAGCTGGCGGAAGATCGTGGTCAACTGTCGCAAGCCTTGGAGACCGACCTGCAGAATGTGAACGGCCTGATCTCCGATCACATGAACAGGCTCGCCGCAGACCGCTCGAGCCTGTCCCAGGCGCTCGAAGACGATCTCGCCAAATTGGCGGAAAGCCGGTCGAGCATCGACGGGCTGGTTGCCGGCCAGGTCGAGAAGCTGGCCGAAGGCCGCGACCTGCTCAGACGCGCATTGGAAGCCGACCTCAATACCATCAAGGGTGTCGTCGCCGATCAGTCTCAGCAGCTGACCGACAATCGCGCAGAGTTCGCGCGGGCGCTGGAGGCCGATCTCGGCGGTGTCAATGGTCTTGTGAACAGCCACGCCGAGAAGCTCATCCAGGACCGCTCAATCCTGTCCAAGGCGCTCGAAGACGATCTCGCCAAGTTGGCGGAAAGCCGGTCGAGCATC
>NZ_JBVVQB010000006.1:182280-221655 GCF_055811775.1 Mesorhizobium sp. WSM4844
GACGGGCTGGTTTCCGGCCAGGTCGAGAAGCTGGCCGAAGGCCGCGACATCCTCAGACGTGCGCTGGAAGCAGACCTCAACACCATCAAGGGTGTCGTCGCCGACCAGTCTCAGCAGCTGACCAACAATCGCGCAGAGTTTGCGCGGGCGCTGGAGGCCGACCTCGGCGGCGTCAACGGTCTTGTGAACAGCCACGCCGAGAGGCTCATCCACGACCGCTCGATCCTGTCCAAGGCGCTCGAAGACGATCTCGCCAAGCTGGCGGAAAGCCGGTCGAGCATCGACGGGCTGGTTTCCGGCCAGGTCGAGAAGCTGGCCGAAGGCCGCGACATCCTCAGACGTGCGCTGGAAGCAGACCTGCAGAAAATTGCGGCAAGCCGCAGCGACATAGACGACATCATCGCCGGGCACGTCGGCAAGCTGACCGAAGGCCGCGACGCGCTGACCCGTGCGCTGGAGGACGACCTCTCCAAGCTCGCCGACACGCGCAAGGAAGTCGACCGTTCCCTGTCCGGCCATATCGACCAGATCGCCGCCAGGAGCACCGACATCTCGGACGCCATTGCCGCCGACGTCGAAAAGATCGAGCAGGCGTTCAGCCGCCAGACCGGCATCATCGAGGAGCGTGCCGGGACCATGGAGCGCGCGCTGTCGACCGGCGTCGACAACGTCCGCAACGTGCTCGAAAAGAGCGCCGTCTTCGTTGCCGGAGCGCTGCGCGAAAAGGTCATGGAAGTCACCAGCGCACTGCATGAGCAGGCAGGCGCGGCTTTCAGTGACGCCGATCGCAAGATCGCCGAACGGGCGGAGCAGACCTCTGCTGCCCTGCTCGCCAGGGCGGAGGATATCGCACGCACCTTCGAGGAAGCGGATCGCCGCCTCGCCGCACGTGCCGAAGACACGTCGAGCGCGCTCGTTGCCCGGGCGGAGGGTGCATCGAGCGCAATCATGGCCCGCGTCGACGACACCTCGAACTCGTTGCTGGCGCGCGCCCAGGAGACGGCCGACCAGCTGGCTGCCCGTGCCAGCGAGATCGCCGGTACATTCGATGCGGCGGACCAGAAGCTGGTTGCCCGCGCGGTCGAAACGGCGCAGTCGCTGGCGGAACGCGCCGGCGACATCCTGCGCAATTTCGAAGGCGCCGACGAACGGCTCAGCGTGCGCATCGGCGAATCGGCCGAAGCGCTCGCAGCGCGTGCATCGGACCTTGGCCGCATTTTCGATGCTGCCGACCAGCAGCTGATCTCGCGCATCGCCGAAGGTTCGGAAGCGCTGTCGGCCCGCGCGTCCGAGATCGGCCGCATCTTCGATGAGGCGGATCACCGCCTGGTGTCGCGTATCGCCGACAGCACGTCGACGATCGGAGAACATGCCGACAACATCGTCGGGGCCTTCGCCAGCACCGAGCAGCGGGTTGCCGAACGTGCAAAGCAGACCGGGCAGGACCTGGCCGTCCACGCCCGTGAGATCGAGCAGGCGCTCGCCGGCGCCGACGAGCGCCTGGCCTCAAGCGCGGCGGCCGCGGCGGCTCGCGTCGAGGAACAGGTTGCCGGCGTCGAAAACCGTCTGGTCAACACCACCGAAACGATAGGCCAGAAGCTCAACGAGCAGGTTTCGACCGCCGAGGCGCAGCTCATTTCGCGCGCCAACTCGATCGCCGAAACCTTCACGGCGGTCGGCCAGCATATCGGCCAGAGCACCAACGACGCCGCCAAGACCATCGGCACCAACACCCGCGAGCTCAACACCATGCTTGCGGCACGTTCGGCCGAGATCTCGAAAATCCTTGACGAAACGGCACGGCCTCTGGTCGAGCGCTTCGCCCACGGCGGCTCGGAACTGCAAAAGAGCATGGAAGAGGTGACCGAACGCGCCACCGAGAAGCTGCGCAGCGAAAACGCCGCCTTGGTTGACGCGCTCGCCAGCCGCACGGCCGAAACATTGTCGGCCGTCGAAGGGGCGCGCTCGACGCTCGCCGACAGCGTCGCCGACCTCATCGGCCGCATGAGCACCTCGAGCGCACAGCTCGGCCAGCTGATCGAACAGGCGGCGGCCAATCTCGGCCAGGTCGACGAACGCCTGACCGGCAGCACGCAAAGCTTTGCGGCGACAACGGAAAAAGCCGCGCAGACTTTCGCCAGCTCGGCGCGTCTGGTCGATTCGAATACGACACGGCTTACCGAGCTGTCGTCCTCGACCTTGCGCGAGGTTGCCTCGATCGCCACCAAGTTCGACGAGCACAGCCGATTGCTGTCGAGTGCTTCGGACCTGTTGAGCTCGGCCCAGAGCAACCTCGAACACACGCTGGAAAGGCAGTCGTCGCTGGAGGACCTCGCCGTCGGCCTGGTCAAGAAGTCGGAGGATCTCGAAAAAGTCATGCGCTCGTTCGAGGATCTGGTCGGCCAGACGTTGCAGAACGCTGAAGGCAAGACGCTGGAGTCGGCGGACAAGATCCGTACCTCCATTGCCGACGTCGTCGATTCGGCAACCAAGCGCTTTGCCGACGCGACCGAGGAGATGCGACGCACCGCCAGCTCGATCAAGAGCGAGCTCGACCTTACCCGCGCCGAGCTCAAGAAGGGGGTCATCGAGATGCCGGAAGAGGCAAAGGAATCGACCACGGCCATCCGCCGTGCCGTTTCCGAGCAGATCAACGCCCTGAAGGAACTCTCTGATATCGTTGCGAAATCTGGCCGCAGCACCGACTCCTCGGAGCCGCGCAACCTGCGCCCGGCACAACAGGCGCCTGCCCCGCGCGCCACTGAGCCGCTGCGCCGTCCTCCGGCCCCGGAACCCCTTGCCCCGCAGGCGCCGTCGGGTGACACCGCACTGCGCGGCGACCTGGAACGCCCGCCGGAGACGGCGCCGCGCCAGCGCGACCCTAATGGCCGCGCGCCGCAGGGCGGCTGGGTGCGCGATCTCTTGACCGGGGCGTCGCGCGAAGAGGCCGCCAAGCCAGCAGCACCTTCGGAAGCGCCACGCTCGGCAGCCCCTGCCCAGCGCTCGCCGCTTCATGTCGTGGAGTCGCTCAACTCGCTTTCCGTCGACATCGCCCGCGCTATCGATCACGACGCCTCGATCGAACTGTGGAACCGCTACCGGAGCGGCGAGCGTGACGTGTTTACCCGACGTCTCTACACGCTGAAGGGACAGCAGACGTTCGACGAGATCCGACGCAAATATCAGATGGAGGCGGAATTCCGCGCCGCCGTCGACCGTTACTGCGACGACTTCGAAAAGCTGCTCAAGGACGTCTCGCGCAACGACCGCGACAACATGATGGCGCAGACCTACCTGACGTCGGACACTGGCAAGGTCTATACGATGCTAGCCCACGCCAGTGGCCGCCTGCATTGATCAGACGATAAGCGAACGGAAAA
Organism: Mesorhizobium sp. WSM4844; assembly: GCF_055811775.1. Taxonomy (NCBI): domain Bacteria; kingdom Pseudomonadati; phylum Pseudomonadota; class Alphaproteobacteria; order Hyphomicrobiales; family Phyllobacteriaceae; genus Mesorhizobium; species Mesorhizobium sp. WSM4844. The sequence goes on from NZ_JBVVQB010000006.1 coordinate 185,661, forward strand.
AGGGCGGGAAATTCCCGCCTTTTTGGAGCAATCGCTTCGGGTTTGAATTTCACATCGTCACCGGCGTTGGCGCCGCCCCTCAGGCGGCTCCGGCTGCGACAATTGAGTGCACGGCTGTGGTCAGATCACCGAATCGGTCCAGCGGACGATGTCCTTGGCGGCAACGCCGAACGCCCGGTCGAGCGCGTCGACATAGGCTTGGTTGCCGCTGCCCGAGACGGGCGCGGTCGCGTTGAAGCTCTTGGAGGCACGCACCTCGCCATTGCGGTCGTTCAATATCCGCACGAACAGCTCGACCTCGGCGTGTTGGCCGCCGTCGACGCGGACTTCGAAGGAACGGACCTCGACGATCACCTGATAGTCGATCGCCAGGCCCTCGCCCGGCTTGCCGACGCCGGCGAAACTGCCCGAGCGCTGGAATGTCTCGGCCAGCCGCGCCTGCACGATCAGCGGCAGCCGGTCGGCCCATTGCGCTCCCTTGAGGTACTGGATCGAGCGCACCGACGGCTTGATGACTATGTTCTGGCTGTCCAGCGCCTTGAGCGCGGAAGGCTGGGCGATGAGGATTTGTTGGCGGCCGCGGCCGCGCGCATCGAGCGACGGCGCCGACAGTTCGAATGTGTCCAGGGGCGCCGGCCCGCCGCCCGGCAAAAACGCGCAGCCGGCCAGCGAAAGCGCAAGCAATGCCACACCCGCAGTGGGCCCGCCCGCTTTGACCCCGCCCAATCTAAGCACGCCCAATTTAAGCACGACCGACTTCACACGCGATCCCCGTTGTCCCCGAATCGAATGAGCAAATCGCACCCGCAGCGTACTTGCCTGCCGTTCTTGGGGCCGGCGAAAGCCGAAGTCAACGCCGCACCCTGCCATCGAATTGCCGAACCTCACCTTCGCCGCCTGACAGGATTCGCTGCGGATTGCGGCTGAGATCCGTTACCGCCTCTTCGATGCGGTTGATCGAGCGACGGCTGTCCTGGACCAGCGCTTCGACGTCCTGCAGGCCCTGGCCGGAGAATCGCGCCAGATTGTCGGTGATGGTGCCGAGGCGGGCGTTCAGCGTGTCGGCGACCTGCTTGAACGATTTCAGGGTATTCCTGGCATCGGCTATCATGCCGTCGGCCTGGCCTGAGCCGAGCAATGTATCGACCTTGACGAGGATGCCGTCGACACGCACCGAAGCGTCGTTGAGGCGCTCCGCGAGCTGCTGCGCGTCCTTGATCGTCTGGTCGATATCGTCGGCCCGGTTGGCGAATTTGTTGGTCACCTTGGCGATGTCGGCGGCAGCCTCGTTGGCGTTTTCGCTGGCCTTCTGGATGTTGGCCAGCGCGGTGCGGACCTGTGCCGGATCGATGCCGTCGAGAACGCCGTCGACCTTGGCCAGCGTGCCTTGCGTCCTTTGGGCGAAATCGTTGATCGACCCCACCGCGGTGTCGACATTCCTGACGACCGTGTCGAACTGCTTGCTGGTTTCCTTCAGGTTCTCGGTCACCGTATCGACGTTGGCGACAATACTCTTGATCTGATCCTTGTCGACGGCGTTGAGCAGCCCTTCCGCCGCCTTCAGCGTGCCGTCAAGCTTGCCCGAGACGCCCCTCAGTTCCTCCGACAGCGAACTGACGCTGGTGAGGAATTTGTCGATGCCGTCAGAGTTCTTGGCCAGCGCATCGGAGAAGGTCTGCACATTGTTGACGGTCTGCGTCAGCGGCCCGCGGACGTCGCTGGTGAAGCCTTCGAGCTGGGAGAGAACCGTATCGGCGCGGGTGAAGATGTTCTGCGCCGTCTGCAACAGGTTGGTGACCGCCGACGGGTTGGCGACGATCTCGGCGACGCGGCCCTCCTGCTCCGCCTGGTCGAGAAGGTTGACCTCCTTGGGGTCAGCGCCCCTGAGCTCGATACTCGCTTGGCCGGCGAGGCTGACGATCCCGATATCGGCCTGCGTCGATTTGGTGATCGGCGTCGTGCGGCCTACTTCGGCTTCGGCTATGGCGTCGTTCGGATTGGCGGGGTCGATATAGACGCGCCTGACATCCCCGACCCTGACGCCGTTGAACAGCACGAAACTGCCGCGGCCGAGGCCGGAAGCCGATCCCGGAATGCGCACCCGCAGCATCGCCGTCTCACCCCTGTCGCCGATCGCGGCCGTCCAATAGACGAACGCGAATGCCGCCAGGATCGCGGCTAGCGTGAAAATGCCGACAATGACGTAGTTGGCTCTGGTTTCCATTTATCCACTTATGGCTACGCGCGGGCCGCAAGATCAAGTTGCCGCGCACGTTTTCCGCGAAAATAGGATTTCACCCAGGGTTCCTCGCTCTTGAGCATGTCGTCGATCGTGCCTTCGACCAGCACTTTCTTGTTGCCGAGCACGGCCACCCGATCACAAGCGGTGAACAGCGTGTCGAGATCGTGCGTGACCATGTATACGGTCAGATCCATGGTATCGCGCAGCTTGACGACCAGTTCGTCGAACTCAGCCGCGCTGATCGGATCGAGGCCGGATGTCGGCTCGTCCAGGAACACGATGTCGGGATCGAGCGCCAGCGCGCGCGCCAGCGCCGCACGCTTGATCATGCCGCCGGAAAGCTCGGACGGGAATTTCTGCGCCGCATCCGGCGGCAACCCGACCAGTTCGACCTTGAGCATCGCCAACTCGTCCATCAGCTTTTTCGGCAGATCGAGATATTCGCGCATCGGCACCTGCACGTTTTCGAGCACCGTGAGCGCCGAAAACAGCGCGCCGTGCTGAAAGAGGACGCCAAGGCGCATGTCGATGCGAAGGCGCTCCCTCTCGCTCGCCTTTTCGACATCGACGCCGAACAGCTTGATCGTTCCCGACTGCTTGTGCACCAGGCCGAGAATGGTGCGCAGCAGAACCGACTTGCCGGCGCCGGAGGCGCCCACGAAGCCGAGAATTTCGCCACGCCGGATATGGAGCGACAATTTGTCGAGAATGACCTTGTCGCCGAAGGAGACGGTGACGTCGTGCGCAGAAAGCACGATCTCGTCCTCGTCGGCCCTTTGCGTAGTCGTGGTCGGCTTTGTGCCAAGCAGCGCCATGTCAGAACTCGATCGCTGCGTAGAACATGGCGAAAAGCCCATCGAGGATGATCACCACGAAGATCGACTTCACCACCGAAGCAGTCACGTGCTGCCCGAGCGATTCGGCGCTGCCGCCGACCTTCATGCCTTCGACCGAGGCGATCGTGCCGATGATCATGGCCATGAACGGCGCCTTGATCAGCCCGGCAAAGATGGTGCTGAGATCGATGGCAACGCGCAGCCGGTCGATGAAGGCGGCCGGTGCGATGTCGGAGTAGAGCCATGCCGCCAGTATGCCGCCGCCGAGTGCGGCGAAATTGGCAATGATCGTCAGGCAAGGCAGTGCGATCACCAGCGCGACCAGCCGCGGAAACACCAGAACGCCGATCGGATTGAGCCCGATGACCTTCAGCGCGTCGACCTCCTCGCGCATTTTCATCGAGCCGATTTCAGCCGTGATGGCGCTGCCCGAACGGCCGGCGATCATGATCGCAGTCATCAGCACGCCGAGCTCGCGCAGGATCAGCACGCCGACAAGGTCGACGACGAAGATATCGGCGCCGAAATAGCTGAGCTGATAGGCGCCTTGCTGGGCGACGATCGCCCCGACGATGGCCGACATCAGCACAACCACCGGGATGGCGCCGACGCCCATGCGATCCATCTGGTTGAAGATCGCCGCCGGATTGACCGCATGGCCGCGGCCAAGCTTCATCTGCGCGCCGCGTATCGTGGCGCCCAGTATGTTCATCGCGGCCAGGAAATCGTCACGCATCTCATAGACGCGACGGCCAACCGCCTCGAGCGCGCGAATGACGATGTTCGGCGGCCCAACGATGCCGGAATCAGGTTCGCGTCGAACGGCGTCGCCGACGGCGCCGAGCAGGATCGAGGCAACCTCGCTTTGCCCCTGCATCGTGATTTTCACACCCTGCTTTTCGAAGGCGCTGACCAGACGATCGATCACCCAGGCCCCGGCGGTATCCATTTTCTCGATATGCGAGAGGTCGAGCGCCAGCGTCTGAAAGCCGCTGCGCTGCTCGATCTTGCGCATCTCGGCATCGACGAGCGCCACGGTGCGTGTCGTCCAGGTGCCGGAGAAAGCGCAGCCGAGGACGCCGCCGTCCTCGCCGACCACAACGCGCGGCTGGTGGTCGGCCTCCTTGGCGGTCGTGCCGCTTGCGTCGCGTTTGCGGATCGTCAACATGGCGTCCTGTTTAGCCTGACGGGCCGATCTGTTTAACCTGACAGAACCCACCTGTCGATTTGCCGACAAGCTTGTTGTCGCACAGCCGGAGCAGAAAAATATGGCGCGTGTCATTTCGGTCGAGTCCGAGCGCTTTCCTATCGCCGGGACCTTCACCATCTCGCGCGGTTCGAAAACCGAAGCCGAGGTCGTCACAGTGACGATCCGCGAGGACGGCCAGAGCGGGCGCGGCGAATGCGTCCCCTACAAACGCTATGGCGAAACCATCGAGGGTGTGCGCGATGCGATCGAGGCGATGCGGGAGCAGGTTCAAGACGGCATCAGCCGGGCCGCGCTGCTCGACGCCATGCCGGCGGGCGCGGCGCGCAACGCCGTCGACTGCGCGCTATGGGACCTGGAGGCGAAGATCGCAGGCAAGCCGGTGGCTTCCAGCATCTGCACGGCGCCGCCGAGGGCGCTCGAAACGGCTTACACGCTGTCGCTTGGCGAGCCCGAAGCCATGGCAGCCCAGGCCCGCGCCAATGCCCTGCGCCCGCTTCTCAAGGTCAAGATCGGCGGCGACAACGACATGGCCCGCATCCGCGCGGTCAGGGAGGCGGCACCGGCGAGCCGCATCCTCCTGGACGCCAACGAGGGCTGGAGCGACGACAACATCGTTGCAAACCTGGCCTTTGCCGCCGAGCACGGCATCGCGCTGATCGAACAGCCGCTGCCGGCGGGCCGTGATGGCATCCTTCGCAACATCGCCCATCCGGTGCCGATCTGCGCCGATGAAAGCCTGCATGAGGCCAAAAACCTTGCCTCGCTTGTCGGCCTTTACGATGCGGTCAACATCAAGCTCGACAAGTCGGGCGGCTTGACCGCTGCCCTCATCCTTCGCGATCGCGCCCGCGAACTGGGTTTTGGCGTCATGGTCGGCTGCATGGTCGGCACGTCATTGGCCATGGCGCCGGCGGTGCTGTTGGCCCAGGATGCCGATTTCGTCGATCTCGACGGTCCGCTGCTGCTGGCCCGCGACCGTGCGCCTGGCCTTGTCTACCAAGGTTCGCTGGTGTCACCGCCCGATCCGGCGCTGTGGGGCTGAACGCGCCGCAAGCCCGATCAGCACAAGGCCGACCAGAGCGATCGGGATCATGGCAAAAAAGCCGTCGACGCCGAAGCGGTCGTAAAGCGGGCCGCACAGGAGCGTCACCACAGCGGTGAAAAAGCCGTTGGAGAAATAGGCGATGCCTTGCGCGGCCCCGGTGCGTTCCTCCGCGACCGTCTCACCGATCATTTTCTGCAGGCCGATCAGCACCAGCGCCACCGAAACCGCGTGCAGCGTCTGGACTGCGAAAAACCCACCTACGCCAAGGCCAAGCGGCCAGATCAAGGGAAAGGCAATCCAGCGCACGATCGCGCCTATTCCCGCCATCACCATGATCGACACGACCGAGAAGGAACCGAAAACCCGAGTAAAGATCATGAACATGCCGATCTCGGCCAGGACACCCCAACCCCAAAGCAGCCCGACCACAGAGTCGCCGATGCCGATCGATTTCCAGTAGATCGAGACGAAGCCGTAGAAAAACGCGTGGCTGGCGGTGATGACGCCGACGCCGACGGAGAAATACAGGAAATACCCATTGAGGAGTTTTGGCGCCGATTGCTGGATGTCGGCAGCCGAAAGCGGCGAGGCACGGCGGCGGCGCGATCAGTGCGACGACAAGTGCGGCGCCAAACGCCACGAAAATGATCACCGGAACTGCCTGGGCGCCGGTCGCCGACAGGATAAAACCGCCGGCAAGATTTGCGCACAGATAGGAGATCGATCCCCATTTGCGCATGTTTGCGTAATTCGAGCCGAAGCGGCGCACCCCCGACAGCGCCAGGGAATCGGCGATCGGCGAATGCGGCGTCCAGGCGACAGTGAGCGCCAGCGAAACGGCCAGCACCATGGCATAGGTCGGTGTCAGGAAATAACCGGCGGACAGCGCCAGCGATGCGGCCGTCAGCGCGACATAGACATGGGCGCGGTCGCTCGCCCTGTCGGCCAGTGCCGTAAGCAATGGCGTCGTCACCACGCGCAGGAACATCGGTGCCGCGAGAATGATCGCTATCTGCTCGGCATCAAAACCGTTTGCCTGCAGCCACAACGGAAAGTACGGCAAATGTATCCCGAGCGGCACGAAAAGCGTGAAGAAGATCAGGCCCATGCGCAGTTCGAACTGACGCGGCTTGACGAGTTGTTCGGGTGAAAGCGGCGGCAGGGAGGACATCAGCAGGCAATCCGTCGGCGCAGCATTCGACCGGCCGGCCAGCCAACGCACGCCGATCCCATAACATGGCGAAAAAAGCGATGAAACCGCTGCGTTAAAGCGCGTCGCGTTTGACCGGCCTCATGCGACGCGCTTTAGGTTCTTGTTTTATGCATGTCGTTATCGCAAAACCGCTGCACACCTTTGCGCGACATGCATGAACGCATCATCGCGTCAGGCAGCCTGGACTGCCCTGCCCTTGATGGCGACGATGTCGATCGGCACCAGCACTTCGCCGCCGACCGGAACCTCCGGCAGGACATGCGCCCAGTGCAGGATCTCCATTTGGCCGTCGAAATGCTCGACCACCGCGGTGCAGCTCTCCACCCAGTCGCCGGTGTTGATGTACTGCACGTCCTCATAATTTTCGATCGCGGCATGGTGGATGTGGCCGCAGATCACGCCGTCGACATGCGAGCGGCGCGCTTCCTCGGTCAGCATGGTCTGGAACGAGCCGATGAAATTCACCGCCTTCTTGACGTTGACCTTGGCCCAGGACGAAAACGACCAGTATGGCAGGCCAAGCAGCTGGCGAAGCCGCGTCACCACGCGGTTGACCAGCATCGCCGCGTCATAGGCGTAGTCGCCGAGATAGGCCAGCCAGCGCGCATTGTGGACGACGGTGTCGAACTGGTCGCCATGGATGACGAGAAAGCGTTTGCCGTTGGCGGTCTCGTGGACGACGCGGTCGGCGACGACGATGCCGCCGAAATGCACGCCCTGGAACTGGCGCGCGAATTCGTCGTGATTGCCGGCGATGTAGGTGATGCTGGCGCCCTTGCGCGCCTTGCGCAGCAATTTCTGGACGACGTCGTTGTGGCTTTGCGGCCAGTGCCAGTTCCGTCTGAGCCGCCAGCCGTCGACGATGTCGCCGACGAGATAGATGATATCGGCGTCGTGATGGCGCAGGAAATCGATCAGGAACTCGGCCTTCGCCGCCTTCGATCCGAGATGGACGTCGGAGATGAACATGCTGCGGAAAGTGCGGGGCTCTGCGCCAGGCATTGGATTCTCACCGTTGCTTCCGAACAGGCTATGCCTCGATTCATGCAACAACCGTATGACGGTTGCGATTGGTCCAGCCCCAAGAGTAGGTTGCGACCCAAATCAGAGGAGAAATCGCCATGGATCTCGGTATTCGCGGAAAAAAGGCCATCGTCTGTGCTTCGAGCAAGGGTCTTGGGCGCGGTTGCGCCATAGCGCTGGCCGAAGCCGGCTGCGACCTCGTCGTCAACGGGCGCAACGCCGACCAACTGGCCAAGACCGCCGCCGAACTGCGCGAAAGATTCGGCGTTGAGGTGACCGAGATCGTCGGCGACGTATCGAAGCCCGAGGTGCAGAAGGCGCTGCTTGCCGCCTGTCCCGATCCCGATATCCTCGTCAACAACAATGGCGGACCGCCGCTTCGCGATTTCCGCGAGCTCGACCGCGAAAAGATCCTCGAAGGCGTCACCCAGAACATGGTGACCCCGGTCGAACTGGTTCAGGCTGTCATCGACGGCATGGCCGAGCGCGGCTTCGGCCGCATCGTCAACATCACCTCGCTGTCGGTCTATGTTCCCATTCCGGGCCTCGATCTGTCGTCCGGCGCGCGCGCCGGCCTGACTTCGTTCCTGGCCGGCGTCGCGCGGACGGTGATCGACCGCAATGTGACGATCAACAACATGCTGCCGGGCAAGCTCGACACCGACCGGCTGCGTCCCGCGCACGAAGCCGGCACACCGGAAGATCCGGCTGCCGCCGCCGCACGCAAGGCACAGGCAGCAGCCAACGTTCCGGCCAAGCGGCTCGGCACGCCGGAGGAATTCGGCCAGATCTGCGCCTTCCTGTGTTCGGTTCATGCCGGCTACCTGACCGGGCAGAACATACCGGTCGACGGTGGCCTCTACGTCAGCGCGTTTTAGCGGCAGAATCCAGGGTTTGGTATCGGCTGGGAACGGCGAAAAAAAGGATGCTTTTCTGACCGTCTTTCACGGCGGATCCCGAGGCTTCCTGCGGCCGCCCCTGACCGCCTCCACGCACTTATGAGAGTGCGACTAGTCTCGCCCCATCAGCGTTTTGATCAGCGTCTCGGCGAGCCAGCTTTCATATTCGTCCGAAGACCAACCCCGCTCCAACACGAGCATGCGATATACGTCGCGGCCGGTATACATCCATAGGATGTCGCGCACGCGGGCTAAGCCGAGTTGGCGCGCGACAGTGACGGATGCGACAAGAAGGTTGGCACGCGCTTCCTGGAGCTTGAAACGGACGGTCTCCAACTCCGTCTCGATCGCCTTCAGCTCGGGAGACAGCGCCGAGACGCCTCGCATAAGGCCGATCTCCTCGCGTTCAGCATCAAGGATGACCCGAGAGATCGAGGCAGTCATACGCAGAATCTCCTCGGGGTCTCTCGCGTTCTCGGCCTGCTTAGCTATCTCCGCATAGCGCGGGCCGAAGAAGGAACGCTCGACCACGGCTCTTAGAATGCCGGTCTTCGACTGGAACAGGGCATAGACGGTCGGCGCCGAAACACCGGCGGCTGATGAGATGTCATTGATCGTGACCTTTTCCACTCCGCGCGCAGTAAAAAGCTCTTTCGCCACATCGAGAATGCGTTGGCGCGTGCCGGAAGCGCGTTCCGACCGCAGCCGTGCGTCGTAGCGCCTGCGGGTCTTTGAATTGTCATTCATATTGGATATAGTAAACTATACCTAATATGATCGCCAGATCACTGAGTCGGTAGGCTGGAAGGAGGAGCAGCATGATCGAGTTTGTGCCGATAAACCTCTGGGGGATCGGAACTGCGGTCCTCGCAGCTTGGGTTGTCGCTGGGCTTTGGTATTCGCCGCTGCTCTTCATCCGACCGTGGGCCGAGATGTCGGGCGTCGACGGCGCGAAATTCGCCGCCGGCCTGCGGCGGGCGATTGCGGTCGACCTTGCCTCGTTTGCGGTTATGGCGTTTGTCCTCGATCAGGTACTTCACGCCTGGGGCGCGCTGACGATCGTCTCGACCGTCCTCTGCACTTTCCTGCTGTGGCTCGGCTTCGTCGCTGTCACGCTGCTGCATTCGGTAACCTATGAGCACCGGCCTCTGCGCTATTATGCGATCAATGCCGGCTATCGCTTGGTCAGCATGGTGGCAATGGGTGTGATCCTGACCGTGTTACGGTAACAAAGGCGCTGTTGTCGACCTGTTCCAGGCATCCGGATTTGCTCGCACTGCGGCGCAAGTTGACGAGCGGGTTTACGGCCGTGTCGCGATTCTAACGAAAAAATCCAAGCGCTGGCATTGGCACTTTATGGATGACGTGTGGCTGTTGCTGTCTGGGAACGCCGGGAGGCGATCCATCTCGGCCGTTCTTGTCAGGAAGTGAGGCTCTGAACGCAGGCGTTGCAGGTGCCGTGCCAGACCAAAAGGAGCCGATTTATCGTCCGAAGTCTCAAAGACATCGGCTGCGCTGGCGAGGGGCCGGGTGTGGTGTTGAGCAGCGGGGCTATGATGGCCCCTTACCGCGCCGGCCGCCGCTACAGTGCATAGGGCCATTCGTCCGGCACGAAGCGATAGGCGTCGCCATCGCGCGCCACATGGCCGATGCCGGGGAACGGCAAATGCATGCCGGCGATCAGCATCCGGTCAGCAGCGACCCGGTCGAGCGTCCGCTTGCGCGTTTCGGCAGCCAGCTTGGAATCGACATCGAAGGCGATGCTCCAGTCCGGGCGCGCGAACTGGTAGGTCGCCATGTGCACGACATCGCCCCAGATGAACAGCGCCTCGCCGTCCGATTCCACGATGAAGCCGGCATGGCCCGGAGTGTGGCCGGGCAGCGGCACGGTGCGGATCGCGCCGACCGCCTCGCCCTCGCCACCCACCTGCCGCACGCGGTTCGCATAGGCGGCGGCGGCCTGGCGGGCGCCGATGAAGAACGGCCTTGCCCCATCCGGCGCCTGGTTCATGTTCGCGTCGTCATGCCAGAAGGCGTAATCGGCGGCGGTGACGACGAGCTCGGCCTTGGGAAACAGCGCCTGGCCGGCGGGAGTCAGAACGCCGTTGATATGGTCGGGATGCATGTGGGTAATCAGCAATGTATCGATCTGGTCCGGAGAGACGCCGGCCGCCTCGATAGCGGCCGGAAGTCGGCCGAGTGACGGGCCCATGCTGTCCGACGTACCGGCGTCGACGAGCACCAGGCGGTCGCCCAGATTGATAAGATAGGCATTGACCGGTGCGCGGCGCGGTCCGGGCTTCTGGAAGCTGGCCTCAGCCAGCCGCTCCGCATCGGCCTCAGCGAGCCCGATGACCAGCTCGGAACCAAGGTCGATATAGCCATCTAGTAGCGCCGTAACCTGGACCGATCCCACGTTGCGGCGCAGCGCGCCAAGCGTTGCGGCGTCGACCAGCGGCGCGCGGGCCACCGCCGGAACGGAGACATTGGCTAGGAGAGTGCCGCCGGTTAGGCCGGCACCGGCGAGAAAATGACGGCGGGAAAGCGGCATTGCATCGTCTCCAGTTTGGGATCTAGAGCTCCAGGCGGAGCAAGGCGGGTCTATGCCATAGGCTCAGCTTTTTGAACTTGCCAATTCCTTATATGTCTTATTACTCTTGTTTATTAATCACGACGGAGAGTTGCCATCATGGACCGCTTGACCGAGCTAACCAGCTTCGTACGCACCTGCGATACCGCCAGCTTCTCGGCGGCGGCGCGCGAGTTGGGCTTGAGCCAGCCGGCCGTCAGCCAGCAGATCCGTGCACTGGAAACGCGTCTAGGCGTCCGGCTCTTTGACCGTACGACCCGCCATGTTTCGCCGACGGAAGCCGGCCGGCGTTATCTGGAGCGCGCCCGCGACATCATTGAGCGCATCGAGGAGGCGGACCGCAGCGTCGGCTGCCTCGAATCGAAGATGTGCGGACGTCTTGCCGTCGGCGCGCCGGCCAGCTTCGGCGCCGGCGTGCTTGGCAGCTATCTGATCGAGTTCAAGCGCGCCTATCCGGAACTGTTGCTCGACGTGGCGCTGACCGACAGTTTCGTCGATGTGATCGCAGAGGGGCTCGACGTGGCGATCCGTATGGGGACCATCGATGACGACCGGCTGATCGTGCGCAAGCTCGGCGTGATCGGGCGCTGCCTCGCGGCGACGCCAGAGTATCTCGACCGCAGGGGCCGGCCGCGACGCCCGGACGATCTCGCCGACCATGATTATCTGCTTTACGCCCACATCAGGAAGCGCGATGTCGTGCCGCTCACCGGCCCGGGCGGCGAAAAGGCCGAGGTGCGAATCCGGCCGGCCATGCGCTCCGACAATTCGCTGCTCAATCATCAGGCGTTGCTGTCCGGCGTCGGCATCGGCCTCGGGCACAGGGTGACACTCGATCCGCTCATCGCCGAAGGCTTGCTCGAACATGTGCTGCCGGACTGGCACTATGCGCCGCACCATGTGCATGCGGTCTATCCATCGAACCGCTTCATACCGTTGAAGGTTAGGCGGTTCGTTGCCGGCTTCGCCGACCACCTCGCCGCGATGGGTGCGTTCATCGATGTCAAAAAAGCATGTACATCCAAGGAAACGGCGCCGGCCCAGTGAAGTCTGACGTTTGTACGCGCAGCGAAATGGCGGGGAGTCGAGATGTGGCGCGGCGGAGATAGGCGTAGCCCCGCAACCGCGCAGTGAGTAGCTGTCGGGTGGACGGTAGCCGCAAAGCCTGGAGGCGGTCGACCTGACACCGTTGCGGCTGCTGCTCCCGCAGGACACATGAACTGCCCTTCGTGGTCATTCCTCCTGCCGATCGAGAAACCGCTTCACGGCGCCGAGGAACACACCGCGCCCTGCGGCCTCGCGGTCGAGATGCACGAAGTGGGTAGCGTCCGGGATGTTCAGGCGTTCCGCTTTTGGTGCTTCGTCCACAATTGCCTTCGCATCCTCCGGTCGGCTCCAGAAATCCCGTCCGGAACGGATGACGAGCACCGGCATGGTGAGCGCCGCCGCCGACCATTGCCGGCGATCGAACGCGAGTTCGAAGCTGTCGGCCATGGCGCCGCTCGGTGACCGGAAACTCGGCGGCTGGCGCGTCGACGCCGTCTCGTCGGAGGCGAGTGCCGCATCACCGTAGGCCGCGGCCACCGCGGGATCGCGCCACTGAGCTTTTTCCGCGGCCGGGATGCTGTCGTCCCAGGCGGTGAACAGGCTCGGACGTGTATTCAGCCGATAACCGCCGAACGCATGGACATTGAACGTCCCAGGCCGATCCGGATTTTCGAGCAGCGAGCCGGTGCCAAGAGTGGGATGCTGGTCTGAGCCTCCATACAGGGTGTTGTAGAGGATGAGCCGATCAACCGTCTGCGGAAAGCGGCTGGCATAGGCGCCGGCCCAATGCCCGCCGGTGGCCCAGCCGACGAGGCTGATCCTCGAAACGTCGCTCCATTTCGCGATGCCGTCGACCGCTGCGGAAATATCCGCCACGACGTCTTCGGTGCGCATCAGGGGAGCGGACTTGTCCGGCGGCCTGTCCATGGCCACAGGACGGCTCGATGCGCCGTAGCCGCGAAGGTCCAGGACATAGACAAGGTGCCCGCCCGCCGCGAGGTCGGCGGCAAGCGATCCGCCCGCAACAGGCAGATCGAAGGACGCGACGCCGGGCACGCGTGCGCCATGGATGAGGAGGACGGCGGACTTGGGTTCGGACGCTGCGCCAGGACGGCGCACCTCCCGGACGAAGAGGCGCTCGCCCGTCGGTAGTTCGACGAACCTGTCGGCCCTGACGAGATCCGGCTCGCCTGCCGGGACTGGAGCCGCAGCCATGATGGCTGCGGCGAGCACAAGGGGAAAGGCGCTGAAATGGGACATGATGATATCTCCGATCGCAATCGCGTTTCGCAAAGATTGCCAGCTATTCGATATCTTATCGATGACGTATTTGAGCGCCTTTGATATCGTCAAGATATGGAACTTCGGCACTTGCGACATTTCCTCGCCGTTGCGGAGGAATTGCATATGGGGCGTGCCGCACTGCGGCTGGCCATGGCGCAGCCTCCGCTTAGTCAATCGATCGGTCGCCTGGAGAAAGAACTCGGCGTCAAGCTGTTCGAGCGGGCCAACCGCCGCCTGACCTTGACGCGCGCCGGCGCGGCCTTCGTGGAGGAGGCGCGGGCATCGGTACTGCACGCCGATGCGGCGCTTCACGTCGCCCGCGCAGCGCATGACGGCGAAGCTGGCGAGATCAGGATCGGCTTCGTGTCGGCGGCTCTGTACGAACATCTGCCGCATCTCCTATCCCGGCTTCGCGAGACATATCCGGACATCCATCCAAAGCTCATCGAGGTGTCCACCAATGAGCAGATTGCGGCGCTGTCGCGGAATGAGATCGACATCGGTTTCGTGCATCCACCGCTCGGTACTGACGAACGTCTCGACGTCCATGGCTATCCTGCTGAAGATCTTATCGCGGTTCTGCCTGATGACCGGCACACGCACGGGGTGACGCTGACGGACATCGCCCGTCACGGGCTCATCATGTTTCCGGCTGCACAAGGCCCGGCACTCCACGCCCGCATCATGGACACGTTCACCAGGGCTGGTCTCGAGGTGCGGATCGTCCAGGAGGCAACGCGGGCACTGACCATGCTCTCGCTCGTAGCCGCCGGCTTTGGAGCGGCGCTGCTGCCACGATCGACCCAGCGCCTTGTGTTTCAGGGCGTCCGCTATGCAGCGATCGCAGACGTATCGCTGCCCGCCTGGCCACTTGCCGTGATCGCGAAACGGCGGCCACGGCCGGCGATTGTCGATAGCGTCTGGAAACTGCTTGAGGCTCGTCCAGACGTGAGTTGACCGCCCGCGACTGGACACGCCCGGCGGCGCGACGCGCTCGATGACATCCGCGCCGGCCGCGACAAGGCAGGTGAGGATTTCAGCGCAACAATCTGACATGGTATGGTTTTCCACGATCCTCCCCCTAATGGCAGCTGCGTCATTTGGCATCGTGAAAAACCTGCGCTGCATGCTAAACCTCGACGCAGCCGCTTTTATTCCACAAGCATCCACGCCCTCGAAAGCTTGAAATCCAGGCGACAAAGCCGCTCGGCAACCAGCGCGACCTGGCGCTCGCCTATTCGCCCGGCGTGGCGGTGCCCTGTCTCGAAATCCGAGACTAGACGGCGGCCGTAAGTTCCTTGCATTGGCCCTCATTGCGTCTTACGTTTGGCGCATCGATCAAGTGAGGGTATGATAATGCCGGAGACTGCAACCCTGTCCTCGAAGTTCCAGATATCGATCCCCAAGGCGATCCGGACCGCCCAGCATTGGGAAGCGGGTTTGACCTTGGCCTTCATCCCGAAGGGAACGGGCGTGCTACTCGTCCCTGTGCCGAAGCGGGAAGCGCTGAAGGGGCTGGCGAAGGGCGCTTCGGCGACGGAATATCGCGACCGGTCGGACCGTTTCTGATGGTGCTCGTCGATACCTCGGCTTGGATCGAATGGCTGATAGGCTCTCCGACTGGAGAGCAGGTGGCAGAGCATCTGCCCGAGCGAGCCGACTGGCTCGTTCCGACCATTGTGCAGTTGGAACTCGCAAAATGGCTCACTCGCGAAGTAGGCGAAGACAAAGCCGATCAGACCATCGCCTTTACGCAGGTCTGTACGGTGGTCCCGCTTGACACGGAAATCGCCCTAGCGGCCGCCGAAGCCTGCCGGAAGCACAAATTGGCGACCGCAGATGCGATCATTTTCGCGACCGCTCGGGCGCATGACGCGACGCTCCTGACTTGCGACAAGCATTTCGAGAGCCTGCCAGTCGTCACCCTCATCGAAATGATCTAGCGCTGACATTGTTGGACCGCGGTGTGATGTCGGCTCCGGCAGCTCTCGACCGAGGGCGTGTGAAAACTCGCCACGTCGGTCCTCCTTTGCCCAAGCGAACAGAAGCGCGCTCGTATTCGACGCGGCTCGCTCGTGAAGGTCGTTTTCCACCCATTGCAGACATTCAAACTGGGATGTCGGCGTAGCTCGTCACAGCACCCCGCCCCGCGTCCAGCATTTCAATGGGACCACGCAGCGGGACGCTACGCGAACCCAAAGGCCGCACCTTGCGACATATCACCTCTCGAAAAGCCTCGGCTGCATGCTAAGAGACTCAAAACAGCAAACGGACTGAACTGAGGAGCGGCCGGCATGCAAGGCGAAAACAAAAAAGCAGCCCGGTCGGACCTCGACGAAGCCGCCCTCTATTTCCACAAGCACCCACGCCCTGGAAAGCTTGAAATCCAGGCGACAAAGCCGCTCGGCAACCAGCGCGATCTGGCGCTTGCCTATTCGCCGGGCGTCGCGGCGCCCTGTCTGGAGATCCGCGACAATCCGGCAGCAGCCGCCGACTACACGGCGCGGGCCAATCTGGTTGGTGTCGTTTCCAACGGTACGGCAGTGCTCGGCTTGGGCAATATCGGCCCGCTGGCCTCCAAGCCGGTGATGGAAGGCAAGGCGGTGCTGTTCAAGAAATTCGCCGGCATCGACGTCTTCGACATCGAGATCGACGCGCCTGACATCGAGCGGATGGTCGAGACGATCTCGGCGCTGGAGCCGACCTTCGGCGGCATCAACCTCGAGGACATCAAGGCGCCCGAATGCTTTGAGGTCGAGGAACGGCTGAAGGCGCGCATGGCCATACCGGTCTTCCACGACGACCAGCACGGCACCGCGATCATCGTCGCCGCCGCCGTGCTCAACGGGCTGGAATTTGCCGGCAAGACGATCTCCGACATCAAGATCGTCACCTCCGGCGCCGGGGCAGCGGCCCTCGCCTGCCTCAACTTGCTGGTTTTGCTCGGCGCGCGCATCGAAAACATCTGGGTCACCGACCGTTTCGGCGTCGCCTACAAGGGCCGCGTCGACGAAATGGACCGCTGGAAGGACCCCTATGTGAAGGACACCGAGGCGCGCACGCTGGCCGATGTGCTGCCGGGCGCCGACGTGTTCCTGGGCCTTTCGGCCGCCGGCGTGCTGAAACCGGAATTGCTCCAGCACATGGCGCCAAAACCACTGATCCTGGCCTTGGCCAACCCCAACCCCGAGATCATGCCGGAAGCGGCGCGGGCGGCGCGACCCGACGCGATGATCTGCACCGGCCGGTCCGATTTTCCCAACCAGGTCAACAACGTACTCTGTTTTCCTTACATTTTCCGTGGCGCCCTGGACTGCGGCGCCAGCGCCATCAACGAAGAGATGAAGATGGCTGCGGTGCGGGCGATCGCAGCCCTTGCCCGCGAGGAACCGTCGGATGTCGCTGCCCGCGCCTATTCCGGCGAAACGCCGATCTTCGGGCCCGATTTCCTGATCCCCTCGCCGTTCGATCCCAGGCTGATCCTGCGCATCGCGCCGGCGGTGGCCAAGGCCGCCTGCGACACCGGCGTCGCGACACGGCCGATCACCGACTTTGCCGCTTATATCGACACGCTCAACCGCTTCGTCTTCCGCTCCGGCCTGGTCATGAAGCCGGTGTTCACGATGGCCAAGACGTCGAGCGCCAAGCGCGTCATCTATGCCGACGGCGAGGACGAGCGCGTGCTGCGCGCCGCCCAGGTGGTACTGGAGGAAGGCATCGCCGAGCCGATCCTGATCGGCCGCCCGCATGTCATCGAAGTCAGGCTGAAACGCTACGGGCTGCGCATCAAGCCGGGCGTCGATTTCGGCCTGATCAATCCCGAGGACGATCCGCGTTATCGCCACTATGTCGACCTTTTGATCGAGCTCGCCGGCCGGCGTGGCGTCACGACGGAGGCCGCGCGCACGATGGTGCGCACCGACAACACGGTGATCGCCGCACTTGCCCTCAAGCGTGGCGACGCCGACGCCATGGTCTGCGGCCTGGAAGGACGGTTCGAGCGGCATTTGCGCAATGTCACCCTGATCATCGGCCCGCGCGCCGGCATCAAGGATCACGACCTGTCGACGCTTTCGATGCTGATCTCGCAGCGCGGCATCATTTTCCTCACCGACACCCATGTCACCGTCGATCCGACCGCCGAGGAGATCGCCGAGATGACGGTGCTGGCGGCCGAGGAAATCCAGCGCTTCGGCATCGAGCCCAAGGCCGCCCTGCTGTCGCATTCGGATTTCGGCTCGCGCGATTCGCCAAGCGCGCTCAAGATGCGGCAGGCAGCGGCGATCCTGGCGCGCATCGCGCCGGACCTGCAATGCGACGGCGAGATGCATGCCGACTCGGCTCTGTCGGAGCCGCTGCGCCAGCGGGTCTATCCGCATTCGCGGCTGAAGGGCGAAGCCAATCTGCTGGTCTTCCCCAATCTCGATTCGGCCAACATCACGCTCACTGCGCTGCGCGCGATGATGGACGCGCTGCATGTCGGCCCGATCCTGCTCGGCACCGACAGGCCGGCGCATATATTGACGCCGTCGGTGACGTCACGCGGCGTCGTCAACATGACGGCGCTCGCGGTGGTCGAAGCGGCCCACAAGGCGCAGGCGGTCGTAACTCTGGGATAAGGCAATCGCTTCAGGTCTGCGCTGCCCTCATTGCCCTGCCGGGCATTTCTCCCCGTATAGTGACGGGGAGAAAGACGCCTTCGCAAACGATTTCGCCAATCTCCAGCGTTGCAAAAAGTGTGCCGAGGTTGCGGCCAGCCCCTTCTCCCCGTCACTATACGGGGAGAAGATGCCGGCAGGCAGATGAGGGGCGGCGCCGACGTTGCATTGGTCACGCCAACAAAACCCAATTTGACGGGTAAGCTAAATAAACAGTTAACCGCGGACGCGGTAACCTTCGCAACGGACGAGGCAAGCGGAGTTCCGTATGGGCGGAGGGTGGAAGCTGACGCGCGCCGCAGCACTGCTCGGTGCCTTGGCATTGTCAGGCTTTGCCGCCACCGAACTGCAGGCCGCCTCCGGTGTTTGCCGGCAACTGGAAGCCGATCTCGCGGCCGCTTCGCGCGGTGGCGGCACCAAGCCAGCCCTGCTCAGGAAATATGACGATGCAATCGTGCGGCAGCGCCAGCAGATTTCAAAGGCCGTCAGCCAATCCAGCCGCGCCGGCTGCGGCTTTTCGCTGTCGCGCCGCAACGCCAACGCATGCGCCGCACTCGACGCCACCATCGATCGCATGGCAGCCAATCTCGACGGCTTGCAAGCTACGCGCGCTGAACTCGCCGGGGACGGCTCGCACCGCAATCGCGCACGCATATTGGCTTCGCTCGACGCCAATGGCTGCCGCGATGATGCGGCGCCGCCAAAGCCGGCACCGGGCCGCGACGCCAGCCGTGGAACCGGCGAGAAAAACTTGCTCGACCAGCTTTTGGGCAGCGACGCAATTGGACCCGGCGCGTCCGACCGGCCTGAAGAGCCCGATCAAGCCGTGGGTCCGCGCGACATCCGCACCATGCTCGATAATGCCGACGACATGGGCCAGCCGCACGGCGAATTCCGCACCATGTGCGTGCGCACCTGCGACGGCTATTTCTTCCCGATGTCGAACGCCGCCTCGCTGGGCGATTTCGAGCGCGACCAGAAGAACTGCGATTCGAGTTGCCCCGGCACCGAGATGCAGGTGTTTTATGCGCGCGGCTTTGGCGACGACTCGGGCGGCATGACGTCTTCGGTAACCGGCAGGCCCTACAGCGAGCTGCCGACCGCCTATCTCTACAAGCAGCCCGCGCGTCCGCCGGCCTGCGGCTGCAACGCCGCGCGAAATTTCGAGATCATTGCCGGCAACCCGCCAAGCCCGAAACAGGCTGCCCCTGCCGACCCCGAGAGTTTGGCCAATGTCGAAGGCCGGCTCGATCGCGAAGCCATCGAGCGCCCCGCCGCAAAACCCTCGCCGACGACCTTACCGCCACCGGAACAGCGCAAGGTCAGGGTCGTCGGGCCAACGTTCCTTCCCGACCCAGCAGCGGCAACAAATCTGCCAGCTCCGGCCCCGAGGGCTGGCCCGTAAGCGCCAGCCTGAGCGGCGTGAACAGCGCTTTGCCCTTGCGGCCGGTTGCTTCCCTGATCCTGCCGGTCCACTCCTTCCAGACCGACCCGTTCCAGGGGTCTTCCGGCAAAAGGTCGAACGCCTGGCGAAGGAACTCGCGGTCGGGGTCGGAAAAGTCCGGCTGCTCCTGCGGGCCGTCGCGAAGTGTGCGCCACCAGATTGCTGCATCGGCCAGCCTGTCGAGATTGCCGCGCACCGCCAGCCAGAAGGACTCCGCCTGTTCGCCGGAAATGCCGAGCACGATCAGCCGGTCGCGCGCCTCGGAAAACGGCATATGGTGCAGCAGCGTGCGATTGAGCACGAAGAGCTCGTCCGGATCGAATTTGGCCGGGGATTTCGATGTCGCCGCCGGATCGAAGCGCTCGGCAAGCTCAGCCATCGTCTGCACCGCGACGACGTTTTCCGAGGTGCCGACGAGCACCGCCAGCGAGGCGACCGCCATCGGCTCGATGCCGGTCTCGCGCAGGCTTTCGATGGACAGCCCGCCACTCCGCTTCGACAGGCCCTCGCCCGATGCGGTGGTCAACAGATTGTGGTGGCCGAACACCGGCGGCTCGGCACCCAGCGCCTGGAACAAGGCCAGCTGCACGCCGGTATTGGTGACGTGGTCGTCGCCGCGGATGACATGGCTGATCCCCATCTCGATGTCGTCGACCACCGAAGGGAGAGTATAGAGATAGGTGCCGTCCTCGCGCATCAGAACCGGGTCGGAAAGCGAGGCTAGGTCGACGGTTTCCTCGCCGCGCACCAGATCGTTCCAGTGGATTTCGGTGCGCTCCGGCTGCAGCGGGTCGCTGGTGAAATTGGGCAGCAGAAAGCGCCAATGCGGCCGGCGGCCGTCGGCCTGGTATTCGGCGACCTGCTCAGCCGTCAGCGTCAGCGCCTCGCGGCCGTAGACCGGCGGCAGGCCGCGCGTGCGGCGCACCTTTCGCCTGAGATCGAGCTCTTCCGGTGTTTCGTAGCAAGCATAGAGAAGGCGCGCCGCCTTCAATTTCTCCACCGCCGCATCGTAGATCTCGAAGCGCCGCGACTGGTATTCCGTGGCGTCAGGAAAGATGCCAAGCCAATGCAGGTCGTAGAGGATGGCGTCGGAGAATTCCTGCGTCGAGCGCGCGACGTCGGTGTCGTCGAAGCGCTGGATGAAGCGGCCCTTGTTGTTCATGGCGAACAGCCAGTTGAACAGCGCAGTGCGGGCATTGCCGATATGAATGCGGCCGGTGGGTGATGGGGCGAAACGGACGGTAACTGTCATGAACGGGGCGTACTCGATGGTTTTGCTGTTGACAAGACACGCCCCCGCGCTTGGCCGCAGACATAGGACATGACGAAGGCGATGAAAAGGCGGCAGCGCCGCGCGTTTTAGCGCATCGGCCCGAAAATCGGAACCGATTTGCGGAAAGCACGATCCGCAGATTCAAAGTTGTTGGACGCGCGCGGCGCTGCAAGTCGTCAGATCGCCAGCCCCTTGGTCAATTCGAGCGCCTGGCGCTCGAACAGCCGGCGGTAGATGCCGCCTTGCAGCCGGATCAGTTGATCATGCGAGCCCTCCTCGACAATGCGGCCGCGATCGAACACCAGGAGCCTGTCAAGCGCTCGCACCGTCGAAAGCCGGTGCGCGATGACCAGCGTCGTGCGGCCGACCATCAACCGCTCCATCGCCTGCTGGATCAGCACCTCCGATTCCGAATCGAGGCTCGATGTCGCCTCATCCAGAATGAGGATCCGCGCATCGGCAAGAAAGGCCCGCGCGATCGCCACCCGCTGGCGCTCGCCGCCCGATAGTTTCACGCCGCGCTCGCCGACCAGCGTGCCATAGCCTTTCGGCAGATCGACGATGAAGTCGTGCGCGCTTGCCAGCCGTGCGGCATGCTCGATCTCGGCCTGCGTCGCGCTCGGCCGGGCATAAGCGATGTTTTCGGCCAGCGACCGGTGGAACAGGATCGGCTCCTGCTGGACGATAGCGATCTGCCCGCGCAGCGACGCCTGCGCCACCCCGGAAATATCCTGGCCGTCGATCAGGATCGTTCCCGCGTTCACGTCGTAAAGCCGCTGGATCAGCTTGACGAAGGTCGTCTTGCCCGAACCCGAATGGCCGACCAGCCCGACGCGCTCGCCCGGCGCGATGTCCACCGAAAAGTCGCGATACAGCGGCAGTCGGTGGCTGCCATAATGGAAGGTGACGTTGTCGAAGCTGATGCGGCCGTCGGTGATGCGGATCGGCCTGGCGCCGGGCACATCCTCGATGCCGAGCGGCTCGAACTGGAAGTCGACCAGTTCCTCCATGTCGTTGATCGAGCGCTGCAGATTGCGGATATGCGTGCCGATATCGCGCAAATAGCCTTGCAGCACGAAGAACGAGGTCAGCACGAAGGTGACATCGCCGGCGCTCGCCTGCCCCCACGACCACAAAAGCAGCGAAAATCCGACCACCGCTGTTCGCAGAAGCAGCAGCATCGATCCTTGCGTGGTGCCGTTGACGGTGCCGCGCACCCAGGTGCGGCGCGTGCGGGCGCGCCATCTGGCGACGACCTTGGCGAGGCGCGTTTCCTCGCGTTCCTCGGCGCCAAAACCCTTGACCACGGCGTTGCAGCTCACCGCATCGGCCAGCGAGCCGCCCAGGCGCGTGTCCCAAGCATTGGCAAGCCTTGCCGCGGGCGCGACATAGCCAAGCGACAGCAGCGCCGTCACCGCGATGAACAGCGCCGAGCCTGCGGCGACGACAGCACCCATCAGCGGCCAGAACCAGCCGAGCAGCAGCGTCGAGCCGACGAGCATGACGACGGACGGCAGCAGCGCGATCAGGATCGTGTCGTTGAGCAGGTCGAGCGCCCACATGCCACGGGTTATCTTGCGCACGGTCGATCCGGCGAAGCTGTTGGCGTGCCAGTCGGTGGAGAAGCGCTGGACGCGGTGGAAGGCGTCGGCGGCGATATCCGCCATCATCTTCAGGGTCAGTTCGACGATGGCCATGAAGGCGAGGTTGCGCAGCACGACGCCGGTGAGCGCCAGCGCCACCAGCATCGAAAAGGCCGCTATCGCCGCATTCCACGCGACGTCGTCGGCCGCAGCACTGCTGGCGACGGCGTCGACCAGCCGGCCGGAATAGAGCGGCGTCAGCACGTCGGCCAAGGTCGACAGCAGGAATGTGCCCATGATGAGCGAAAGCCGCCACGGCTGGCGACGCCAATGACTGAGCGTGAAGCCAAGCACGCTGCGAAAGGCGCCGGCGCGCAAATCGATCTGAAAACGAGCCATGATGTCATTCGGGCGCAAACGAGCCCGGTCCCGGTAAGGTCGAAATTGAGAAAACCGCGTTGGGCGAATTAGTGCCCAGGAATGCGGGAGGTTCGGCATATTGGCGGCTCGCCCGAATACGGGCGCGACCGGCATCGACGAATGCCTGCTGTCAGATTGCTTGGCCGTGAAGCTGAAAAACCTTCCGGCGCGCCCTCTGAGACCTAGGCTTCGCGGCCTCGCATAACGATGTCAAATCCTGGCATTCGGTCCTCCCGTTAGAGCGACGTGCGTCCATTCGGACGCACAAAGTACGCTCCAACTTCTTGAATCTGCCCATCGTGCTTCTGAAAATCGATTCCGATTTTCAGGCCGATGCGTAGGGATCGCGGAGACGCCTTTATAGAGACGCGTCAACGCCGCGCCAAGCCAGCAGGTTGCCGAAAGTGCATCTGGTCCAACTGGTGAGGCGATTTTGCAACAATCGCGGGTTGTGCACTTCCTCGCGGCAGCCATTTTCACAGCAGCAAAAAACGGCGATCTATCCGCCGTCCCTGAACCGGTTGGTGATGGGATAACGGCGGTCGCGGCCGAAATTCTTTTTGGTGATCTTGACACCCGGCGCCGCCTGCCGGCGCTTGTATTCGGCAATGTAGAGCAGGTGCTCGATGCGCGTCACCGTTGCCCGGTCGTGGCCGCGGGCGACGATCTCGTCGACACCCATCTCGTTCTCGACCAGACACTCCAATATGTCGTCCAGCACCGGATAGGGCGGCAGCGAATCCTGATCCGTCTGGTTCTCGCGCAGTTCCGCCGACGGCGCCTTGTCGATGATGTTGTTCGGGATCACCTCGCCGGATGGGCCCAGCGCACCCGGCGGCACATGCGTATTGCGCCAGCGCGCCAGCGCATAGACCTGCATCTTGTAGAGGTCTTTTATCGGGTTGAAGCCGCCATTCATGTCGCCGTAGAGCGTGGCGTAGCCGACCGACATCTCGCTCTTATTGCCGGTGGTGACCACCATCGAGCCGAACTTGTTGGAGATCGCCATCAAAATGGTGCCGCGCGCGCGGCTCTGCAGGTTTTCTTCGGTGATGCCTTCCTTTGTTCCCTCGAAAAGCTGCGTCAGCGTATGCAGGAATCCCTCGACCGGCTCGAAGATCGGCACGATGTCGTAACGGCAGCCGAGCGCGCGAGCGCAATCCTCGGCGTCTTTGAGCGAGTCCTTCGAGGTGTAGCGGTAAGGCATCATCACGGCGCGCAGCCGCTCCTCGCCGAGCGCATCGACGGCAAGTGCGGCGCAGATCGCCGAATCGATGCCGCCGGAAAGACCGAGCACGACATTCCTGAAACCGTTCTTGTTGACGTAGTCGCGCAGGCCCAGCATGCAGGCGCGGTAATCGGCCTCCTCCTTTTCCGGGATTTTCGACATCGGTCCTTCGGAGCAGACCCAGCCATCAGGACCATTTCCAAGTTGCGCGCCTGCGGCGGCGTTATTTCTACTTTGCGCGCCTGCGGCGGCGCGGTTGCGCTTCCAGGTGGTGACGTTGACCGTTTCCTCGAACTGGCTCATCTGGAAGGCCAGCGTCTTGTCGGCGCCGATGGCAAACGACGCGCCGTCGAAGATCAGCTCGTCCTGGCCGCCAAGCTGATTGGCGTAGATGATCGGCAACCCGCATTCGATGACCTGGCGGATGACAATCTGGTGGCGAACATCGACCTTGCCGCGATAATAGGGCGAGCCGTTCGGTACCAGCAGGATTTCAGCACCGCTTTCGGCCAGCGTCTCGCAGACGCCGACATCGCCCCAAATATCTTCGCAGATCGGAATCCCCAGGCGCACGCCGCGGAAATTGACCGGCCCCTGGATTTCAGGGCCCGCCTGGAAGACGCGCTTCTCGTCGAATTCGCCGTAGTTCGGCAGATCGAGCTTGTAGCGCTCGGCAAGGATCTTGCCGCCATCAGCAAAGATGATCGAATTGTGCGTGCCGCTCTTGCGCTTCAGCGGCGTGCCGATGATGACGCCAGGCCCGCCATCGGCAGTATCGCCAGCGAAATCCTGCGCCGCCCGCTCGCAGGCCTTCAGGAACGCCGGTTTCAGCACCAGGTCTTCGGGCGGATACCCAGCAAGGAAAAGCTCGGTGAACAGCACGATGTCGGCGCCCTGGCGAGCGGCATCCGCCCTCGCCTCGCGCGCCTTGGCGAGATTGCCGGCGACATCGCCAACCGTTGGATTGAGCTGGGCGACGGCGATGCGCAATATGTCGGAAGCGGTCTTGTCGGTCATGCCTGCTGACTTAGCGCGACAGAATTGGCCGGGCAATGGCGTTTGCTTGGACCACCCCGGACCGAATGACCTATGTCATTCGTGTCCAGACCGAATGACCTAGGTCATTCGTGTCAGACCGTATGACACAGGTCATTCGTAAGACCGATCGGACCGCCGGATCCCGATCGCGTCCTATTCGCCCATATATTCGCGCAGTGCCTGCGGCGAATGGTTTTCGCCGATCGACATCGCCAGGATGCGCGAAATATGCCGGCGCGGCAGCCCGGTGTCCGCCGCCCAGGCATTGATCTGGTTCTGGATCTTGTCGAGATCGCGCTTCGAGGTCGGGTGTTCGGCGATGTCCAGGCCGGCGTCGCGCAGTGCGGCCGCCATGTCGCCTGAGATGATGAAGGCGTCCCACTCCAGCCACCTCAAAAAATACTGGCCGGTATTGCCGCCGAGCCGGCTGCCATGCTTGCCGAGATAGGCCATCAGTCCAACCTGGTCGTCTTCTGGCCAGTCGGCGAGGAACCTGCCAAAGCCGCCGTGCTCCTTCGACACAAGCTCGACGAAAGCCGCGTTGTCGCGAACCGCCTTGATCTTCTGCGGATTGCGCACGATGCGCTCGTCGGCCGTCAGCTCGTGCCAGAAATCGTCAGGCTGGAACAACAGCCGCTTCGGCTCGAAGCCGAGAAACGCTTGTTCGAAACCCGGCCATTTCTGCTCGATGACGCGCCAGACGAAACCGGCGGCAAAAACACGCTCGGCCATCGTCGACAGGATGCGGTCATCGCTAATGTCAGCCACCGCGGCATTGTCGGGCATCGGCCCCAGCAGCGATGCCAGCACCGCTTCCCCGCCCTTGCGTTTGGCCGCGCGGGCGCGGATTTTCTGAAAATCCATCATTGTTTCCTCACCCTGTCGCGTCAATCTACCACTTCCCGCGCGAACCGGCAGCCTCTAGGTCTAAGCGGACGCTGACGACGGAGGCGACAATGAACAAGACGATCGAAGATCTGGCTAACCGCTGGCTGCGGCGAAGGCCGGATGGCCTAAGCCAGGTCGAGAGCCAGGTGCTGCAAAGCACGCTCGAACGCACCACGATCGCGAAGGACACCAACAAGGCCGTCGCTTTTCACCAGACGTTTGGCGACCGCCTCGCCGATACCATCGCCCGGATCGGCGGTTCGTGGTCCTTCATCCTGGTCTTCATCGCCTTCCTGATCCTGTGGACGTCAGGCAATGCCTGGCTTTTGTCGCGCGACGCCTTCGATCCCTATCCCTTCATCTTCCTCAACCTTATCCTGTCGATGGTCGCTGCGCTGCAGGCGCCGGTGATCATGATGGCGCAGAACCGCCAGGCCGAGCGCGACCGCATCGACGCCGCCCACGACTACGAGGTCAATCTCAAGGCCGAGATCGAGATCATGGCGCTGCATGAGAAGCTGGACGAACTGCGCCACTGCCAGATCGTTGGCATGCGCGACGAGATCGCGCAACTGGCCGAACAGGTGAAGCGGATCGACGATATCCTGTCGAAGCAGCGGACGCCTTCATGACGGATGCCATCCACAACCTCATCGAGCAATACGGGCTGATTGCCGTCTTCCTGGGCTGTGTCGCCGAGGGCGAAAGTGCCGCCCTCCTCGGCGGGTTTTTCGCGCATCAGCATGTTTTCGTCCTGTGGCAGGCGTTCCTGGCGGCGGCCATCGGCGCCTTTGCCGGCGACAGCTGTTTCTTTATCCTCGGACGAAGCTTCGCCGACCATCCGTTCGTGGTCAAACTGAAGGGCCGACCGGGTTTCAGCCACGCCTATCGTCTTGTCTCCACCCATCCCGACATTTTCGTGCTGACGAACCGCTTTATCTATGGCCTGCGCCTTGTCGGCGGCATCGCGGCCGGATTGTCCGGCATTGCCGTGACGCGCTTTGTCATTCTCAACGCCATTTCATCGATGGTCTGGGCCGGATTGTTCACCACCATCGGCTATGTGTTCGGGCTGGGCGCGGAGCGCATCGTCGGCCAGGCGTTGGTCCGTCACGAGCGATTGTTGATCGCCCTGGCGATTGGCCTGGCAGCAGCGATCCTCGCCTGGTTCATCGCTCATACCATTGCCAAGAAGGAGCGTAGCAAGGCGACGTGATGATCAGTCGATGCCGAGCGCCCGGTCGCCGCGATCAAGGATCAGCGGGATGATCAGGTCTTCCTCGTCGGCAAGGTGCCGGGTCAGCATGGCGATCAGCCGGCTGTTCTCGTCGGCATAGGCATCGGCGGCAAAGCGCTGCTTGTCCTCGCTCTCGCTTAGCGTGCGGATGAAAGCGTTTGCCGCCTCGGCATTGCGCTCCAGCCCTTCATGGATCGTATGATGATCGGCATCGAGAATCTCGAAGCCGCGCTTCAGCCGGGTCTCGGCCTTGGCGAAGACCGGAAAATAATGGATATCCTCGACATTATGGTGGCCGTCGAGGTGCCCAAGAAAATGGTTGAGCCGCGGCGCGAACCAGCCCGCGAACTCCGGCGCCGTCAGCCTGCCGTCGCGATAGTCGTCAGTGCCGTTGGTCAGCATGCCGCCGAGCTCGCGGAACATGTCGTGCCGCTGCAGCCACATAGTGGCGATGCCATGGATATTGGCGTGGCCCTGCCATACCTCGCGCGGGTATTTTTCAGCCAGCCAGCGCAAATCGTCCGGCAGGCCTGCGCGTTCGAGCAGCAGGGAATCGGCGGTCATGTCGGTCTCCTCAGACCATGATCCCGGAAAGTGGATACCGGTTTTCGGAACAGATCATGGGATCAGGTTGTGGTGACCGGCATGTAGGGGTTTGCTGGCTAGATCGGTAGCCCCATAATTCGCTCGATGATGGCTATGCCCCAGACGCCGGCAACGATCACCACCGAAATCAGCACCGCCAGCGAACCGCAGTCCTTGGCGAGCTGGATATCTACGTTGAACTCCCGGCTGAACGCATCGCATGCGGCCTCGATGCCGGTGTTCAGCACTTCGACCATGATCAGCAGCAGCACCGCGCCGATCAGCAGCGCATAGCCGCGCCACGACACCGAAACAAACCAGCCGAGCGGCAGCGCCAGCACGAGCAGCATCAGCTCCTGCTGGAAGGCTTTTTCGCTGGAAGCCAATTTGCGAAATGCCCGCACTGAATTGTAGAAAGCATCGATCAGCCGCTGCATGCCAAACCTTTCCGAATCACCGGCAGGGGATAGCGCAATGGCCGGATCAAGGGAATAAGGCGATCGCTGCAAAAATCATTTGCCGGCGAGCTTGTCACTCATCGGCGACCTTGATCGACGACGTCGACTTTTCGAACTGCGGCAGCCCATCGTCGATCATGTAGTAGTCGCCCTTGTCGCCGACGAATATGTGGCATTGGCCCTGAAGTCCGGTGGGCTTGTCGAACAGTCCGGCGAGAACCGAAACATATTCATCATCCTGCGGCTTCCAGAACAGCAACGAGCCGCATGTCTTGCAGAAACCGCGCCTGGCAAACGACGATGCTTGGTACCAGGTGATGCTTTCCGCGCCCATAATCGTGATGTCTGCGTTGGCAACATTGGTTGCAGCATAGAAATGCCCGCTCTGCTTCCGGCATTGCGAGCAGTGGCAGTAGATGACGCCGCGCAAGGCCCCTCGCGTCTTGAACCGCACAGCCCCGCACAGGCAAGAGCCGCTATGTGTGTTATCCATCTCGGGCCTCCCGGCGCAGCCGTGATCCTCGGCGTCCCTTGCCAGGATTCCAGTTTTGCAGCGGCCGTGCTCAAGCGAATGCGACATTCGACGGGCGTGTTTCGCACAGCACGGCTTGGACAAAGCGGCAGGCCGCGCCAACAGCCTCTCGACGGTCCGCCAATTGTTAAAGCAATATCTTTCCATATGAATTTTTGTGCGCTATATTTTCATCAGAAAGGAGACGCTGCCCGACAATGCAACCCAGTCTCGCCGCCAACACGGCCGAAAATGCGGTGCTGACCAAGGCGACGCTGCGCGCCGCCGACCTGTTGGACATTACCGCCAGGATGCTGGCCTCCATCATCGGGGTTTCGGAAGCCACGGTTTCGCGCATGCGCAGGCAGGAATTCCTGCTGGAGCGTGGAACCAAGCCGTTCGAGCTTGCCGTGCTGTTCGTCCGCCTGTTCCGCTCGCTCGACGCCATTGTCGGCGGCGACGAGACCGTCGCCCGGGCATGGCTGAAGAATGCCAACACGGCCTTCGATGGCACCCCGCTCGAAAAAATCGTGACGATATCAGGGCTTGTCGATGTCATCGCCTATCTGGACTCCCGACGCGCTCTCGTCTGAAGCCGCCAAACGAGGTGGCAAGCATGGGCTCGGGCTCGACGACAAATACTGGCGCATGGTCGAGGCACAGCACCGCGTCTCGACATTGAAAGTCGTTGACACGCTCGACGAGCAGGCCATCCTCGAAGACCTGATCGAGGAAACCAAGCCGCAAATCCCCTTGGAATGCCGGCATCTGCATTATCTCCTGGCAACGCCCTTCCGCTACGGCTCGATCTATCCGCACGGTTCGCGCTTCCGCCGCGCCGGCAGGACCAAGGGCGTCTACTATGCGGCGGAAACCATTATGACCGCCGTCTCTGAGATGGCTTTTTACCGCCTGCTGTTCTTCGCCGAATCGCCGGCTACGCCGTGGCCACGCGACGCCGCCGAATACACCGCCTTCGCCGCAGCGATACGCAGCACAAAGGTGATCGACCTGACGCGGCCGCCGCTCGACCGCGACGCAGCGGCGTGGACGCACCCGACCGACTATGCGGCCTGCCAAAATATTGCTGATGTCGCGCGCGAAGCCGGGCTGGAGGCGATCCGCTATCGCTCCGTGCGCGACCCGAAAGGCGCTAATGTGGCGCTGCTGGCATGCAGCGGCTTTGCCAAGCCGAAACCGCTGGAACCCCACACCTGGCGCATCAGGCTGGGCGCCTTCGGCGTGCAGGCGATCTGCGAGTTCCCGCAAAACCGGATCGAGTTTTCCAGGACGGCGTTTGCCGCCGATCCCCGGCTCAACGGACTGCGCTGGGAGCGCGGCCGCTAGCCGGATCCTGGCTAAAAACCGGCGGGTGCGTAGCGCAGCAGCGTCACGCCCTGGGTTAGGCTTTCCTTACCAAGCGGCTTCAAGGTCAGCGACAGGTCGGACTGGGAATACGGCTTGCCACCGCCTAGCACGACCGGGTGGATGTAGAGCCGGTACTCGTCGATCAGACCGGAGCGTGCGAGATGCAAGACCTAATCGATGACGACTGAAATCAGCCGTTGACGGCCTGCTTGTGCTGAACCGGGTGGCTCTTCTTGAGCAGGTCCGAGACCAGGAACGCCAGTTCGATCGCCTGGTCGGCGTTGAGGCGCGGGTCGCAATGGGTGTGGTAGCGGTCCTGCAATTCCTCGGCGGTGATGGCGCGGGCGCCACCGGTGCATTCGGTGACGTTCTTGCCGGTCATCTCGATATGGATGCCGCCCGGATGCGTGCCTTCGGCGCGATGCACCTCGAAGAAGCTCTGCACTTCCTTCAGGATGCGGTCGAACGGCCGTGTCTTGTAGCCGGCGGCCTCGATCGTGTTGCCATGCATCGGGTCCGACGACCACACCACGCTGCGACCTTCCTTCTGCACTGCGCGCACCAGCTTCGGCAGATGCTCGGCGACCTTGTCGGAGCCGAAGCGCGCGATCAGCGTCAGCCGGCCGGGCTCGTTTTCCGGATTGAGCAGGTCGATGAGCTGCAACAAGCCGTCCGGCGTCAGCGACGGGCCGCATTTCAGGCCCAGCGGGTTCTTGATGCCACGGCAGTATTCGACATGGGCATGGTCGGGCTGGCGGGTGCGATCGCCGATCCAGATCATGTGGCCGGAGGTTGCATACCAGTCGCCCGAGGTCGAATCGACGCGGGTCAGCGCCTCCTCGTAGCCGAGCAGCAGCGCCTCGTGGCTGGTGTAGAAGTCGGTCTCGCGCAGCGCGTAATTGGTCTCCGAGGTGATGCCGACAGCCTTCATGAAGTCCATTGTCTCGGTGATGCGGTTGGCGAGCGACTCGTATTTCTCGCCCTGCGGGCTGTCGGACACGAAGCCGAGCATCCATTGATGCACGTTCTCCAGGCTGGCGTAGCCGCCCTGCGCAAAAGCGCGCAACAGGTTGAGCGTCGCCGCCGACTGGCGGTAGGCCATCTCCTGGCGTGCGGGATCGGGAATGCGTGACTTGGCGTCGAACTCGATGCCGTTGATGATGTCGCCGCGATAGCTGGGCAGGGTCACGCCGCCCTTGGTCTCGGCGTCCGACGAGCGCGGCTTGGCGAACTGGCCGGCAACACGGCCGACCTTCACCACCGGCTGCGCGCCGGCGAAGGTCAGCACCACGGACATCTGCAAGAAGACGCGGAAGAAGTCGCGGATGTTGTCCGCGCCATGTTCGGCAAAACTCTCGGCGCAATCGCCGCCCTGCAGAAGGAATGCGTCACCGGCAGCGACGGTCGCAAGCTGCTTCTTCAGCTTGCGTGCCTCACCTGCAAAAACCAGCGGTGGAAAGGTGGCGAGCTGGGCTTCCGTGTTCTTCAGAGCGGCAAGATCCGGATAGGCAGGAACCTGCTGGATCGGCTTTGCTCTCCACGAATTCGGCGACCATTTCGTCATCGTTGCACCCAAAATTCTTTCCAGCGGGTGCTGTCGCCCGCCATTTCGCCCCAATATGGGGATCGCGGCTCCATACACGAAGCCGATTTCCTATTCTAGACCGGAATTTCGGTGGTGGCGAATGGCGCAAGCTCGCCGCCTGTCTTTCCTTCTCCCCTTGTGGGAGAAGGTGGATTGGCGCGCAGCGCCAAGACGAATGAGGGGTGTTGGCCGGAGCGCGGTTTTGCCAAGCTTCGCGGCCACCTTCTCCCACAAGGGGAGAAGGGGGAGCCGGCTGAGCCGCGCTAAGCCGCCTTCTCCACCAGCCTTGCCAGCTGCGTCATGACGACCGCTGAACCGGCCAGCCGCTTTTCAGGTGTCGGCCAGTCGCGGACGAAAACGACGCTGTGGTCCGGCCGGATCTTGGCCAGCGAACCCTGCTCGCCGATGAAGGTGACCAGCCCGACGGGGTTGGAGAACTCGCGCTTGCGGAAATGGATGACGACGCCCTTTGGTCCGGCATCGAGCTTTTCGACATTGGCCTTGCGACACAGCGCCTTGATGAAGACGATCTTCAAGAGATGCTTCACTTCCTCCGGCAGCGGTCCGAAGCGGTCAATCAGCTCGGCGCCGAAAGCGTCGATCTCCTCGGTGTTTTCGAGATCGCCGAGGCGGCGGTAGAGCGCCAGCCGCAGCTGCAGGTCCGGAACATAGTTTTCGGGGATCATCACCGCCGTGCCGACGGCGATCTGCGGCGACCAGCCGCCATCCTGCACCTCGCCGGAATCCTTGACCTCGGCGACGGCCTCTTCCAGCATCTGCTGGTAGAGCTCGAAGCCGACCTCCTTGATGTGGCCGGACTGCTCTTCGCCGAGAAGATTGCCGGCACCTCGGATGTCGAGATCGTGGCTGGCGAGCTGGAAACCGGCGCCGAGCGTGTCGAGCGACTGCAGCACCTTCAGCCGGCGCTCGGCGGTATCGGTCAGCTTGCGGTTGGCCGGCAGCGTGAACAGCGCATAGGCGCGCACCTTGGAGCGGCCGACGCGGCCGCGCAGCTGGTAGAGCTGCGACAGGCCGAACATGTCGGCGCGATGCACGATCAGCGTGTTGGCGGTCGGGATATCGAGGCCGGATTCGACGATGGTGGTCGACAACAGCACATCGTACTGGCCGTCGTAGAAGGCGTTCATGATGTCGTCGAGCTCGCCGGGCGGCATCTGGCCGTGAGCGACAGCCACCTTTAGTTCGGGCACGGATTCACGAAGGAAATCATGAATTTCCGCCAGATCGCTGATGCGTGGCACGACATAGAAGGAATGACCGCCGCGGTAGCGTTCCCGCAGCAGGGTCTCGCGAATGACCAGCGGGTCGAAAGGCGAGATGAAGGTGCGCACCGCCAGGCGGTCGACCGGCGGCGTGGCGATCAGCGACAGTTCGCGCACCCCGGTCAATGCCAGTTGCAGCGTGCGCGGGATCGGCGTTGCCGACAGCGTCAGCACATGCACGTCGCTCTTCAAGTCCTTCAGCCGCTCCTTGTGCTTGACGCCAAAATGCTGTTCCTCGTCGATGATCAACAGGCCGAGATTCTTGAACGAGATCGACGAGCCGAGCAGCGCGTGAGTGCCGATGACGATGTCGACGGTGCCGTCGGCGATGCCTTTCTTGGCCTCTGCCAGTTCCTTGGCGCCGACCAGCCGCGAGGCCTGGGCGACGCGGATCGGCAGGCCGGAGAAGCGCTGCGAGAAGGTCTTGAAATGCTGGCGCGACAGCAGCGTCGTCGGCACCACCACCGCGACCTGAAAGCCTTCCATCGCCGCAATGAAGGCGGCGCGAAGTGCCACCTCGGTCTTGCCGAAGCCGACATCGCCGCAGATCAGCCGATCCATCGGCTTGCCGGCGCCCAGGTCGCCCATGACCGAATCGATCGCCGTCTGCTGGTCGTCGGTCTCCTCATAGGGAAACCGCGCGGCGAATTCGTCATAGAGACCGTCTGCCGGCACCAGCGAAGGGGCAGCGCGCATCTGCCGCTCGGCGGCGATGCGGATCAACTGTCCGGCCATGTCGAGCAGGCGTTTCTTCAGCCGCGCTTTTCTGGACTGCCAGGCGCCGCCGCCAAGCTTGTCCAATGTCGCCTCAGTCGAATCCGAGCCATAGCGCGACAACAGCTCGATGTTCTCCACCGGCAGGAACAGCCGGTCGTCGCCGGCGTAATGGATTTCGAGGCAATCATGCGGCGCGCCGACCGCCTCGATGGTGCGCAGCCCGATGAAGCGGCCAATACCGTGGTCGCTATGGACGACGATGTCGCCGGAGGACAAAGCCGAGGCCTCGGCGATGAAATCGGAAGGGCGCTTCTTGCGCTTCGAGCGACGGATGAGCCGGTCGCCCAGAATGTCCTGCTCGGCGACGACGACCAGTTTCTCGGTCTCGAAGCCGGATTCGAGCGGCAGCACGGCAAGTCCCGCCTGTCCCGGTTCGAGCTTTTCCGCCTCGGCCAGCGTAGCCACCGGCTCGAGGTTGCCGAGATGATGCTCGGCCAGGATCTGGCCGAGCCGGTCGAGCGAACCTTCGGTCCAGCCGGCGACGACGACGCGGCGGCGGGCGGCGCGCTCGTCGCCAATGTGTTTTACAACGACGTCGAAGACGTTGACGTTGGGGTCGGCGCGTTCCTCGACGAAGCTGCGGCCGTGCCGCGACCCGGCATGGTAGATTTTCCTGGCGCCGGCGTCGGGCGCGTCGAACGGCGTAAAGTCGATCGCCTCGCGCGGGCCAAGCGAGGCGATGAGGTTTTCCGGCGACAGATAAAGCAGGTCGGGCGGCACCGGCTTGTAGGGGACGGCGTCCTTCAGCGCGCCGTCGGCCTGCTTCCTGCGCGCCTCGTAATGGTCGAGGATCAGCGCATGGCGCTCGGCCAGTGCCTCATGCGCCAGATGGTCGAACACGACAGGCGTGTCCGGCAGATAGTCGAACACCGTCTCCAGCCGCTCGTAGAAGAACGGCAGCCAGTGCTCCATGCCGGCAAAACGCCGTCCCTCGCTGACCGCCGCATAGAGCCCATCGTCACGCGAGGGCGCGCCAAAAGCGTCGATGTAGGAGCGGCGGAAGCGGCTGATGGTCTCCGGCGTCAGCGCGACTTCGCTCATCGCCTGCAGCGCCATCGACTTGCGCTGGCCGGTGGTGCGCTGCGTGGCGGCGTCGAAGACGCGGATCGATTCCAGCGTGTCGCCGAAGAAATCGAGCCTGAGCGCTTCCGTCCAGCCCGGCGCGAACAGGTCAAGAATGCCGCCGCGCACGGCGAACTCGCCGACGCCGCGCACGGTCGGCACCCGCTCGAAGCCTGATATCTCCAGCCGCGACGCCAGTGCGTTCATGTCGATCTGGTTGCCGGGTTTGGCGTGAAATGTCTGCGCCTCGACAAGGCTTGCCGGCGGAATGCGCTGCAGCAGCGCGTTGGCAGTGGTCAGGATGACGGCGCGGTGCGGATTTTTTGCCAACGCGATCATCGCGGTGAGCGCGTCCAGTCGCCGCGCGGCTGCATCCGGGCCGGGCGAAACGCGGTCATAGGGCAGACAATCCCAGGCCGGCAGTTCGAGCACCGGCAGGCCAGGCGCGGCGAAGGAAAGCGCCTCGACGATCGAAGGCAGGCGCTGGCCGTCGCGTGCCACGAACAGCACCGGCTTGTCGGGCGCGATCTCGTGCGCGGCCTGCACCAGCGCGAAGGCTTCGTAACCGTCGGCGACTCCGTCGACGATGAACTGGCCGGCGCGGCCTTTCGGCAGGCCAATTGTGGGAATCAGGCTCATGGAATCACGTTTTTCAGAATGTCATCGCCTGGCGCGACGCCAGGATTTTTTGCAGGACGGCACAGTCGATGTCAGCCGGAATCGGCCGCTCGCCGGTGATCACGGGCAGGAATTCGGTATCGGCAATTTCGAGGAGCCTCTCATATTGGTCGAGTTCGTCGCCGGTCAAGGCGCCGATCTCGGCGTCGGCGAAACTGCCGAGAATAAGGTCCATTTCGCGCATGCCGCGATGCCAGGATCGAAACAGAAGCTTGCGGCGGCGGGCGTCGAGCCCCTCGCTTGATCGTCTCGTTCCGGTCATCGTCCAGCATCCTTGCCTGAAGCGGCGCATATAGCGTGGATAGAGCGCGGTGTCAGCCTTGCAACGGTCCGGTGGGTGTCTAACATCCCGGTGTGACATACACTCCTGACACCATCGGCCCAGGCACCCCCCGGGGGGGGGGGGGGCCCCCCCCCCCCCCCCCCCGGGCGGGGGGGGGGGGCGGCCCGCCCCCCCCCCCCCCCCCCCCCCCCCCCCCGCCCCCCCCCCCCCCGCCGGGCCGTGTATCCCCTACCTGATTGGCTGGAAT
>NZ_JBVVQB010000007.1:0-178857 GCF_055811775.1 Mesorhizobium sp. WSM4844
AGGGGGCGCCTCGCTCCGCGATCAAAGGTTCTGCACCGCGGCAGCGCTCCGAGGTAACGGCATGGATCCCAGGGTCTGCGCGCGTCGCTTCGCTCCTTGCTTGCCCTGGGATGACGAAGTGGAGGGGTGGGGCACCTGCCAGGGTTTCCGGTCTACTTTTGCTTGTCGGCTTTGGCATAGGCTTCGCTGAAATAGGCCAGGAATATGTCCAGCATTCCGTTTTCGTGTGCTTCCTCCATGGTCCGCCATTTGGCGACGAAGGCGTCCCAGGCCAGGCCCTTCTTCGATGTGAACGACGTCGGTGGGAGTTTTTTGCTGATCGCCTCAGGCGACAAATCGTCAAGCAGCCGGGAGAGCGCAGCTTGCATGGCTGCATAGGTGGCAAATTCGTGCGTCTTGAGATCGCGGAACGCGTCTTCGACACTGTGCCTGGCATCAAGGTAGCCGGATCTGCGCCGCGCAAACATGATTTCGAGGATGTCGTCGGTTCCCGGGACGAACTTTAGGGGATTGTTGTCGGCAGCGCTGATCATCGTCCGGTGCGTGCTCCTGGCCAGTATTTTCGCAGCCGCACGTGCCTTCAGCAGCTGGGCCAGCTCCTCGACAACCGTCCGCAGCACCGCGCCGATTTCGGCGCCCACTTCATGCGGATCACGCGATTGAAGCAGTTCCGGCGCGATGCCGGCTGCGATCGCGATGTCCCGCAGCACCTCGTCTCTGGTCGTAGCGAGAGGCGCGGGCGGCGAAGCGAGAGGCGCGGGCGGCGAAGACTTCGACACCGGTGCTCTCTGCCCGGGCCGTTGCTCCACCGGCTCGAAGAAAGCCTGGTCTCCGAAATTCTGCGGCCGGCCGGTTGCGACAGGCATTTGTCGCTGCGTCGAACCGTGGCTGCTTCGAGGATCACTTGTCGCGGCGCGCTCGTCATCGATCGAAACCAGGACGACATAGCGGCCGATCAGCAACCGGTCGCCTTGAACAAGCCGGTGAGGGCCGGCCATGCGCTGGGTCGATCCGTTGACGAATGTGCCGTTGCGCGAGATGTCGTGCAGCCAGAACGCGCCTGCCTGGTAACGCACTTCGCAGTGTCTGGCGGAGATGAACTTGTCGGGATCGGGCAAGGTCCAGTCACAGGCCTCGCGGCCGATTTCAAAGCTGCGATCACGAGCGGAGTAGCCGGTCGACATACCGGCGGGCAGGGAGACGACATTGTTGATCTGCAGCCTGATGTACATTCAAAATCGCCGTCGATCCTGTCGGGAAAACTCACCCAGGACACCCCATTATACCAGCAATTTCTGAGCGCGGCGGCACAGAAGCGTTCAAGTCGATGATTCCACTGGCGACCAGGCTGCAGTCGCCAAGCGTCCCCTTTGGTCGGTGCAAGACATGTGCTAGGCTCGGGCAGAAACGAGCGGCGGGAGGGGGCACGACCCATGCCGAACGAACGTGCTACGGTTGTGCAGACGCCGGTTGGCGCTGAGCTGTTGACCTTCACGCATCTTGTCGGGCGCGATGAGATCAGTCGTTGTTTGGCCTACACGGTCGGGTTCGTCAGCAGCAGCCCCGAAATCGATCCGCTGAAGATGCTGGGCGGTGCGGTTTCGATCGAAGGTGAATCCGATCCCAAACGCTGGTTCAGCGGCCTTGTCTCCGAGTTTCGGCTGACCCGGATCGAGGACCGTCTGGCTTACTACGAAGCCGTCATCAGGCCATGGCTTTGGTTTCTCGGCAATACCACCGATTGCCGTATTTTCCAGAACATGAGCGTCATCGAAATCGTCGAGGAGGTTTTCTCGAAATACAGCACGGCAAAATTCGAGAAGCGCCTGCAAGGGTCTTATCCGCCGCGTGAGTACTGCGTCCAGTATGACGAGAGCGATCTCGATTTCGTGCAGCGGCTGCTCGAGCACGAAGGCATCCTGTATTTCTTCGAGCACGACGAGGGCAAGCACACGCTTGTGCTGGCCGACGCCATGAGCAAGCTCAAGCCGGCGCCGGGCTATGAAAAGGTGCCTTATCACTTTGAAGGGCAGGGCTCCCGGCGCGATGTCGAATACATCACCGAATGGATTCCGGGCAGCTCGGTGCGGCCGGGCGCCTATGTCCATACCGACTATGATTTCGAGAAGCCGGGCGCCGACCTGATGGCCAAATCCGCCCAGCCGTTCAGTCACAAGCTGGCCGCGGGCGAGAATTACCGCCAGCCCGGCGCGCATCTCGACGTCGGCCGCGGCGACAGCCTGGCCGCGATCCGGCGCGAGGAAATCCAGGCCGTGCACCAGCGCATCGCTGCAGTCGGCACCGTGCGCGGCCTGTTTTCCGGCTGCACGTTCAAGCTGGACGGCTTCCCAAGGGAAGACCAGAACCAGGAATATCTGGTGGTCAGCGCCGAATACAGGCTGTTCGATCCGGGCTACAGAGCCCTTGCCGACGTCGAAAGCGAGAACTTCAAGGTGATCCTCGGCGTGGCGCCGACCGCCTTGCCCTATCGCCCGCCGCGGGTCACGACACGGCCGATCATGCGCGGTCCGCAGACGGCGACGGTGGTCGGCCCGTCCGGCGAGGAAATTTTTACTGACAAATATGCCAGAGTGAAGGTGCAGTTCCACTGGGACCGTCTCGGCAAGAAGGACCAGAACAGTTCCTGCTTCGTGCGCGTGTCGCAGACCTGGGCCGGCAGCGGCTGGGGTTTCATCCAGATACCGCGCATCGGCCAGGAGGTGATCGTCGACTTCATCGAAGGCGACCCGGATCTGCCGATCATCACCGGCAGGGTCTACAACGCCTCGCAGATGCCGCCCTACGGACTGCCGGGCAACGCCACGCAATCCGGCTGGAAATCCGACTCCTCGAAAGGCGGCGGCGGTTACAACGAGCTGATGTTCGAGGACAAGGCCGGCTCCGAACTGGTCAATTTCCAGGCACAGAAGGATCACAACCTTCTGATCAAGAACGACCGCACCAAGCTGGTGCAGCACGACCAGTCCGACCGCATCGACCATGACGCCAAGCACTCCGTCGGCCACAACCTCGACGAGGACGTCGGCAACAACAAAACGGTCAAGGTCGGCGTCGACCAGACCACGGATATCGGCAACAACGACACCGAGATGGTGGGGGTGAATCGTTCGCTGACGGTGGGGTCAAACGAGACGATCGGCATTGGGGCGAACTCGACGGAGACGATTGGGATAGCGCACACGCAAACGGTTGGCGCTGTCCAAACGGTGACCGTCGGCGCGGCTCGGGTCGACTCGGTCGGAACATCGGAGACCCGAACCGTGGGTGGCCCGCAGGCGAATACAATCGGTGCGACGCGGTCGGTCAGTGTCGGTGCGGCGCAGAGCCATACGATCGGGGCGAGCGACAGCTGGACCATATCGGCCAGCCAGAGTATCGAGATCGGCGCGGACCAGGGCATCAAGATTGGTGGCGCCCAGATGGCCGAGATCACCAAGACGCGCAAGATAGAGATAGGCGTCGATGACAGCACACAGGTAGCGGGTGCGCATGAGCTGAAAGTCGGAAAAAAGAGCCTGGTTCAGATCGCCGACGACTCTGCCTTCAATGTAGGCAAGAATTATACGCTTGAGGCGAAGGATTCGATCACGCTGAAGTGCGGAAGTGCCGAGATCATCATGAAGAAGGATGGGACGATCAACATCAAAGGCAAGGATGTTTCCATTGATGCTTCTGGAAAAATCAGCGGTAAGGCATCCAGCGACATCAAGTTCAAGGGCAGCAAGATCCACCAGAACTGAAGAGGTGAAGCATGGCCGACGTTCGTGGTCGCATCGATGGTGTCGTGATAGGCATTTTCTTGGGATTTGACGACACGTCGCCGCTGGTGGTCTTTCCTGGGAACCTTGTCGAGACGGCGGTTGCCGCAAGGAGCCTGACCAAACTCGATGCCAGTATGATCGGCGCTGAAGTAGCGCTTCTCTTTCAGGAGGGCGATCCCTTGCGCCCACTGATCGTGGGCAAACTTGTGGATTCTTCACGCCGAGCCGACGCCAAGCAGATCGTGCGCGACGGTGAATTGGTCCACATTGTCGGCAATGAGCGCATCGAACTGCGTTGCGGCAAGTCGGTCATTATCATGGAGAAGGATGGCCACATCACCATCCGAGGAACCTATGTCACCAGCCACGCCAGCGCGGCCAATCGAATCCGCGGCGGCTCTGTGAACCTGAACTGATGCCGGCGCCAATCCTTCACGAGATCGTGCGCCAGCATGTCGAACAGGCAGCCTTCCTGTGGACGGTGTACCATTATCATCTGCTGCATCCGGACGAAAACCCGGACATGGACGACGAGCGCCTTGCGAGGTTGATAGAGCGCCTTGAAGCTTATCTCGACGGGGCCAGGGTCGCGGGCGAGGCAGGTCGCAAGATCGCGCAACAGTGCTTCGAAGAGATTCCGGAAGCGGGAGAGCTGTTCGTGGTGCAGATGCTCTCCGCTCAAAAACCGATCCGCATCATCGACCTCGACCTTGCCAAGGTGCAGCGCTTTATCGAAGTCAACCTGGAAAAGCCTGAGGCGACCGTCGACACCTCGGAGCCGTAACCTTCCGAGGCGGACTAGTCCGATCTTTCGAGGAGTTCGGGAGGCACGGGCATGAGGGTCCAAGCTATGCCGTCGTGACGAGCCAGGCCTTCGCGATCGAAGTACCAGATAATGCCCTCCTTCACCTCGATGTTCTTCGGGCTGCGATACTCGGCAGGCAGGGCCAAGGTCTCCAACAGATTCAGCTTCGCGTCGAATATGAAGATTGCCGTCTTGCCCAGCACATAGAGTTTCGAGCGGTCGAAGCGGATACGGAGGAACTTCTCGAGCAAACCTTCGACAGAGGCGTCCTCCATCGTGCCCGGCCCCGTTCCCGTAACAATCGTGCCGCCACCGCCCACAGCAACAAGGCGCGACTCGTCTACAAAAACAAGGTCATACAAGGCCTGATTGTTTGGGAGCTCTGCCGGGCTCCATATGCCATCGTTGTAAAAGTAGAGGCAACCTTTTGCCGCATGCTTGGGCCGGCTGTGCGTGTATCCGCAGACCGCCAGTTTTTTCGGGCTAATCGCGGCGATGCCCTCGAAGAAATTGTTTGCCATACCATCGACATCGCGCTCGCAAATCCGGACCCATTCATCCTTCCTGGGCCTGAAATAGACTTGGGAACCGTCGCCGCACACATAGAGGATGCCCGCATTATGGGTGATGGCGAGCGTCGAACCAAGATCCTCGGCATCCTCGCTGAGGACGCCGGCACCGGGGATCTTTTCGTAGTCCACGTCCTCGGTAAGAAAGTAGAGGTCGCCTTCATTGGTTAGCGCGACGAACACATTCTCGTTATCGCTCTCGAACGGGTAGGCGCAAACCGAGACGACTGTTCTGGGGATGTCAACATCCGCGACCTGTTGTTCTGTCGTGTCCTGAAACATGAGAAAGCGCGAGTACGGATCCTCGTCGTCGAGTTCGGTCGGGACCGCGGCGATAAGATCTGGGGCAATGTAGCCCGACGCTCGAATCTTCATCTGCGCTCTCCTGCTGTTGTCTGTCTATTTTCTAGGCTTTGGCGGCTTCATCGTCTTCTTGGCTTCCTTGCCGGGCAACGGGTTGGAGGTTCGACCCTTCTGGCCTGGCCCGAATGCGCTTTGTTGTGCCTCGACCGCTTCCTTTGCCTTGTTGATGCAATTTGCATTGAGATCCTGGAGGTCACCGAGAGATGAAATGGTTGCCTTGGTGATCTTGCTCATCGGTGCAACGCCGAGCTTGCCTTCCTCTTTCAACTTGGCTTTCGCAGCCACTAGGTCTTTGCCCTTGAGTTTGGCCAAACCGGGTCGGCCCAGCGTGACGATCTTTTCACGGTCGGCCTCATGAATCCGTTCGTGATCATCAGGGCTGAGACAGACGCAAACCCCCTCTCCGAGCGTCGGAGCGTTGGCGATGCGCGTGGATGCAACATCGGCGTCGGCCCGACTGCCGGTCCGGAAACACTTGTCCGGGACGATGTGATGTGCCTCGCCGCCGTTGTCATTGCAGACCGCGGCGATCGCATCATAGGAGCCAATCAGGCATTTTTCCGTGCTGTAAATGACTCCGGCGCCGGTGGCCAGTTTCGGAAAGGTCAGCGTATTTCCCTGCGGAGAGGCGTGATTGTTGGTCGACAGGTCCGTCATTCGGTTGACGGGTTCGCCGTCGGCCTTGACATTGCTCGACCAGGCGACGGCGTATTCCTTGCCGGTATTCTTCGAAGTGATGATGCCTTTCTTGGCCGCGCAGCCGGCCTCAGTGCCGGTCGTCTTGGTGTAGTAGGACTTGTTTTTCTGCGTTATCGTCTGACCGCCGATCTTGACAGTGCTGGTGCCTTTGTCCGTGTCACTGTCGAAGCCGAAAGAAGGGTAGGGAATCGGAACGCCAGGGGGTGTTGCCGGATTCTCCGGCGGCGTGAAGCAGACATCAGGAAAGGCCGCTATGACCTTGTTACCCTGCGCCTTGCAGGCGACTTCAAGGCTGTTGGCGTAGACTGTCATCTATGCAGCCCTAGCAGCAAAGATAGCGGCGCCGCAGGCACCGGAGTCGTCGGAGGCCTCGATCAGTACCGGATTGCCCGCCGCGTAGCCCTTCCTTGCCGCCGCAAGGGCCATGCCGATCATCACCGGCACCGCCGCCGCCCCGATATTTCCAAGCGATTCGCCCGGCGACCACAGGTCCTGAAAGTCATGGGCACCCCGCACGAGCCGAAGGCTTGCCAGGGCCGTTTGCTTGAACCAGTACTGCTCGCCGATAAGGTCCGAAATACGGAACCCCAATTGGTTCATCTCAATGCCGGCTTCGTTCAGCGCGTGCCGATAGGCGGTCGTCATTCCGTCGCCGCGCAACGGTTCGTCAGCCTCGTTGTAGATGAATGCATTCTCCCGGGCGAGGCCGAGACCGTGCAGTCTGAGTGCGGACCCGTGACCTGTATGGGTGCACAAAACAGCGCCCGCAGCTTCGCCGGGGATAAAGCCGTTCGGATTGTTGGTGGCCAGCAAGCGGCGGTTCGCCAGATAGAAGCCTATCGCTTCGGGAGTGAGATAGCTGTCCACCCCGGCGACAATGACTGCTGACGTTCCCCCTTCGGCCAGCAGTCGGCGCGCCTGCTCAAGCGCTACCAGACCGGATGGCCGGCCATGCGATACGATGCGAGATCGTGGGTCGACGTCCATATCGAGGACCGCGCACACGTTCCGCAAGAACACTGATACATCCTGGACGGAAGAACTAGGCCGCGACGCCTCTGGAAGGCAC
The DNA here is from genome assembly GCF_055811775.1 of Mesorhizobium sp. WSM4844. Lineage (NCBI taxonomy): Bacteria > Pseudomonadati > Pseudomonadota > Alphaproteobacteria > Hyphomicrobiales > Phyllobacteriaceae > Mesorhizobium > Mesorhizobium sp. WSM4844. Next base: position 7,288 of record NZ_JBVVQB010000007.1, read on the forward strand.
AACAGCATCGGAGTCCGTTCGCGTGCTTCTGGCACCGCAGTGCATATCTCGCTTATCGCAGCCGCTACCATATGGATCATACGTTTTTGGCCGATCCATCTTCGCGGCATACTGACCGGGGCGCCAAGCAGCCATTCGCCTTCGCCATCGGCGTAAGGCGTCTCCTTGAAGCCGTCCAAGCGCGCGCGGAGCGCCGCACAAGACGACGGTGCATCAAGACCGACAGCCGTCACCATACCGGTCGCTATGATATCGAGCGCAGCCGTCATGCGTCCTCGACCTCCGGCTGAATCGGCTCCGCGATTGGACGCACATATGGCTTCTTGACGACTTTGGCGTGGAGCATGCCTGGCGTCGGCGGCCCGACCCAGCATTCCGTAAAGTCGAGGATCGTGCGCTGAAGGCGTTGCGACACACGCCAGACCAATGAAAAGCGACGGTTCTCGGTGTCGAACAAAACAGTGTCCGGATGGATATCGGCCTCGAATGCCTTGGCGTGGCCCTTGAACATCGCAACTTTGATGGCCGTGGCTGGCATTCTAAAATGTTCGCGCCCCAGAGGTGTCAAATTGACAAGCTGCACTTCCTCGCCGCCGCGTGGCGGATCGATCTGCTGGTCGGGCGGGGCCATCTGGAAGTAGCGTTCGTCGAAGTCCGGCGGCAGAAAAGGGAAAATGTTATTGGCCCAGTTGTCGTCATAGGTGCCGCCATATTCAATGCGGCCCGGCCAACCGCGGCCCATCGGACCGAAACTCATCGGCTTGTAGTCGCCGAAGGGTGAGCGCATGTCCTCACCAATCGCCTGCGTATTGGGAAGACGCAAACCTGGGACCAGGTGTTGGTTCTTCGCGCGCGACCAGCCCGTTCCGACCGGGTTGTATTTGTAGCTGGCGGGGAGCTTGTCCTCCGGGTCCAGTCTGTCGACGCCACCCCAGGCAACGTCATAGGAGATGGGTAATTTCAGGAAGGGCCGCGGCGACGTGGCGGTAAAGACCGGGCCGATGGAGCGCCATTCGCGGTGACCGACGACCTCGAACAGTTTCGACCAATTGCCCACCTTGATGCCGACCGGCACACGCTCGGCTGGTCTGCCGTTTGGTGCGTAGGCACAGCCATTGGCGACGATGTCACAGCGTGACTTGCGGAAGGCGAAATCGGTTTCCCACAGTGTGGCGGAGTAGCCGGGTTCGCCGGTCTGTGTATCGGCAAAAACCAGCGGCACCTGTTCGGCCGATTTTTGCACCAGCCCGCCAGGCGTCGCAGGAAAGTCGAACGTGCCTTTGACCACCACTACGACCCACTCACGGCCGGTCGTGTCCGCACTCACGGAGAATTCGTGCCGGTAACCCATCTGGTTCCAGATCCGCATCAGCTGGTCTCCAAGCTGGTGGCGAAGATCTGCTCCAACGTCCCCTGCGGCGCCAGCGGATCAACATCGAAAATGTCCGAACGGGCGGTCCACATCACCATATCGCTGATGACCTCTTCGCCCGGCTCGACAGACGGCACCGGCAGCGTACTTAACGCGCCATCCAGTTCATCAGGCGTGATCTCGCCGCGCTGTGCGGCAAAGGCAGCCTCTTCGATCCCGGCAAACCACGTATCGGCGCGAGCCAGTTGAATGAACGCATCAGGAAGCTGCGCAACGACGCTCAAAGGGAACTGCCGGCCGACCCTGTCGGCGCTCTGCAGAATAATGCCTGCCGATGGCCCGAACGCAGCCGGGCCGGCCAGGAAGCGCAGCGCGGTGGTGCGCGGCCAGGTTTCCATGCCGATCAGCGGCACGATGTGCTGCGCCAGCCAGCGGTCCCAGATGCGCACAAAATCCCCCGGCAGCCGCCGCGTGACGAAATCGCCGGTGGCGGGCATTTTGCCGTAAAAGCCAGGCAGGATCATATCTGCGGCGGACATGAGAATTTCTTGAACATCTGCAAATTGTATGGGTTCTCGACGCTTGCCGCCTTGAGTTCGAAATCGGCGTACATGCCTTGCGTGCCCAGTCGCAGGCTGTAGACGTCGGACAGCGAGGTGCCGGTGAAGCGGCCGCTGCGCAGCAGCCTCAGCCACGCCCAGCTGCCGGTTTCGTTCAGCATGACTTCGGGCGAGCCGTCGATCGGCTGGAAGGCCAGCGAGATCACGCCGGTGCCGTCCTTGCCGGGCCAGGTCATCGGTTGCGGCCGCGTCGCGTTGTTGTAATAGACGAGGTTCTGGCCATCGAGATTGAGCGTCACGCGCGTGACGTTGGGCGACAGGTCCTTCGGTTGCAGCGTAAAACTCATCACCGGGCCGGTACCGCCTGGAAACAGATCGTCGCGGATCCGCCTGGCCTGTTCGAACGCCGCCAGGGCCGCCGCGTCGAGGCCGAAATCGGCGCGCCATTTCCATGGCTGGCTGGCGGTGTCGACGTAGCTGATCAAATGGTCGTTGATGAAGGTGTCGATCATCCCGGCCGGCCCGAACAGGCGGGCGAAATCGCGGACATTGACGTCAACCGCGCTTTCGGGGCTGAACGGATAGCGGTCGTTCAGCGCCGCCTGGCAGAACGGCAGGATGTCGGCGCGCCAGATGGCGTTGAGCTCCGAGGTGACCGCCTTCTGGGTCAGGCCGCTGGTGTCGCCGGCAATGCCGCCGAGCCAGTCGTCGACCGGATCGGGGAGGATCTGCGCTTGCCTGGCGACCGCTCCGGTCAGTTCGGCCAGCCCACCCTGTTTCTTGATGGCGTCCTGCGGGTCGGGATTGGCCGTGACCGTCTGCAGCACGTTCGAAAGTGCGGTCAGCGCCACCACCGCGGCATCGAGTGCCGGCGGCTGGCCGTCGACCTCGGCGATCGCCCCCTTGAGCGGCTTGAAGTGTTCGGCAACCAGAGTGCCGGTAAGATCGACCTCGTTGGCGGAGCCTGCGCGCGGCAGCAGTTTTGCCCCTGTCTTTACGATCTTTCCCAGCTTCCCCAGCTTGCCGAGCAGTTTCGAGGTGCCCTTGGCTGCCGCCTTGTTGTCGGCCGGCGCTTCATCGGACCGGGTCAGCTCGGTCTCCTGAACGACCGCCGTAAGCAGGCGCTTCAGCGCGGAATCGGCGCTCGACAGGTCTTTTAGGTTCTCGCTGGCGACGTTCAGGTCGGCCAATGGCGCGAGCCTGATATCGCGCAGGATGCTGTCCCATTGCGCGATGTAGTCTTCGTAGTAGAGTTTCAGGATATCCTCGGACAGCGCCGAGACAGAAGTTTCGGAATTTTCCGAACAGCCTCCGGCAAAAACCGCCCGATCGAGTGCGGCCTGGGCGGCGACATCCTCGATCCGGTCGAGAATGGCATCGTGGAAGCCGGAATAGGTGAACGCGCCCGAAATGCCGACGCGCAGCGTCTTGTCGGAACGCCGCGCAAAAACCTTGGCGCCGTTGGGGCCGGCGAAATTCGCCGGGATCCATTCCTTTAGGCCGGCCACCGCCGGGTCGGCCAGCAACTGCCTGTAGGCACGCGCCGGCAGCGAAATCGTGCAAACCGTTTTCAGCGCCTCGGCGACCAACGCCTGATCCGCTGATATGTAGCTATCGTCGACCGTCATGCGACGGATCGCGGCAAGCTGGTGCTCTTCCGCGTCGGCGGTCGGAAACGGCGCCGCCGGTGCGAATTCCGGCAAGTCGTTGACCCACCAGCTCTGGACGTAATCGGCGTCCATCTGCGACAGGCCGGTCATCATGCGATAGGTTTTTAGCGCCCCCAGCATGAAATCCGGATCGCGGATCTGCCGCCACATGGTCGCCTCGAGCAGGGCGACCATGTGCGGCTCGAGGACGTTGCGCAAAGCGTGCTCGTAAGTGTCGGCCTGCGCCCGCAGCAGCTCTGCCGACGCCGACGGCCCGAGCAGGTCCTGGGCGCTGCTCGGCGGTGCGGTACGGGCGTTTGCGACCTCGGCCATCGCATAGAGCGCGCTGTCGATGGCGGGCTGCTCCACCGATGCCGGGCTCGCAGCGGCTGCGGTCAGCGGCGCCTGCAGCGCTTCGAATTGGCCCGCCTGCGCTGCGATCGCATTGCGGTTGTCATAGTAGGACCAGGTGAACATCGCACCGGCCAGCAGGGCGGCGGCGGCACAGGCGGCCGCGGCGCCACGCCAGATCCAGGCGCGGCGGCGCTGCGCCAGCGGATCGAACGTCCCCAGGCCGGCTTCCCTGAAAATGACCTCGGTCAGCAGGTTCTTCAGGAAAAAGCTGCGTTTTTCAACGCGCGGCGCCGGCATCGCCCGTCGCGGCGGAAGACCGAAGGATGACGACAGCGCCGCGGTCAGCCGGTCGATAGGCGCCCCTTCCTGGGTTGCCGACGTCAGATAGAGGCCGCGCAGCCAGGCGGCTTCTTCGTAGCGGCTTTCGCCGAACATCGCCTCGACCAACACCTGGATAGGCTCGGACAGGCTCGTCAGCTGGGCGGGAAACCTGAAAATCTCGGCGCGGGCGGCGAGTTTGTCCTCGTCCTCCAGGCGCGGCACCAGCCGCCGCTCGAGTTCCGTCGCAAGGGTGGCGATTTCCCGTTCAATGGTCTTTGCGTCGACACGTGCATCCAGCGCGAAGGTCGTGCCCCACACCTGCTCGCGCGAGGCCGTCGACAGGCCGCCGAAGAAAGCCTCGAAACCCTTGATCAGATCGGCCTTGGTCAGCATCAGGTAGACTGGAAGGCGGATTTCGAGCCGGTCGTTGAGCTCTGCCAGGCGACGACGGATCTTGCGGCCATGCGCCTTGATGGCTTCGTCGCCCTCTGAAAGCGCATCGATCGACAGCGCGACGATCACGCCGTTGAGCGCCCGGCGGCCGCGATGCTTTTTCAGGAGGTCGAGGAAGCCCAGCCATTCCGCCGCATCGACGTCCGGCTGGCTCTCCTGCTGCACGTAGCGGCCCGCCGTGTCGATCAGAACTGCATTCTCGGAGAAAAACCAGTCGCAGTTGCGGGTGCCGCCAACCCCCTGCAGGTCGTCGGTGAGGTCGATCGGAAAGTTCAGGCCGGACTGGCGCAAGGCCGTGGTCTTGCCGGTGGCCGGCGGCCCGACGATCACGTACCAGGGCATCTCGCGCAGGAACTTGCGTCCGCCCAGTTTGCGGCGCTTCAATTCGACCATCACCTCGGCGAACTTGGCGCCGACGGCGGCGACGTTCTCTTCGCCGGGGCTCAGCGGTTTCTCCACCACGGGCGCAGCGATTTCGGCGACGAACATGCGGTTGGCCCGGATCGCCCGGCGCTGCGCGACGATCAGCCAGATCAGCCAAAAAATGACCAGCAGCGCAATGATGACGATGCGGACATTTTCCGAGGCGAAGGGTTCGTAAGCACCGACCCTGACGATCGGGCCGAACACCCAGATAACCAGAGAAAGCAGCGCGATGCCGATCAGCGTCCACAGCCAGCGCGATGTCAGAACCGCCCAGAGGAAGCGCAGGATGAACATCTCACAGCCTCTTTTCGACCAGCACCTCGACGCGGCGGTTCAAGGCCCGTCCCGCGCGGGTGCTGTCGTCGGCCACTGGATCGGTAGCTGCACGTCCTTCGAAGCGAATGCGGTCCTGCGGCACGCCGTTCTGGACCAGCATCTCGGTAATGGTTGCCGCGCGCGCTTCCGACAGCCGCTGGTTGGTGGAAAGCGGATTGGATCGTTGCAAAGGAATACTGTCGGTATGGCCGACCACGGTGATGTTTCCGATCAGTTCCTGATTGGCGAGGATCACCTTGGCGATTGACCCGATCAGCGGTTCGAAGCCTTCCGTCAGTGTCGGCCGCGACGACTGGAACAGTTCGGGGTTGGAGGCCTGAATGATCAGCCTGGCCAGCGAAACGCTCTCGGTGCCGCTTAGCGCGGCCCTGAGGTTGTCCGGCGCTCCGGCCTGAAACTCCGGCACCAGCGCGAAATCCACTGCCTCCGGCGGCGGCGCGTCGACCTGTGGCGATGTCCGGCTGATCTCGCCGCGGGCTGGCGGCGGCAAAGCACGAACCAGCGTCGAAAGCTCGACCGCCTGACTGCTCAGTCCCATCGACAGGCCGAGATAGATTGCAGTGGCGAGAACCGCCGCGCCGAGCCCCATCACCCAGATCGGCACGATGAACCGCTGCGGCTCGTCGGATGCGTTCACGCCTTTCCAGTTCGGCGACAGCGGCGCGCCGTCGGCGTCGGCATCGCGCAGAAAGCGCGCCGCAGCAACGCGAACCGCATTGAGCGAGCGGTCGCCCGACCGGCCTGGAACACGATATTTGCCGCGGAAGCCGAGCGCCAGGCAATGATATTGCAGTTCGAGCAATTCGCGATCCCGGTTCGGATGCCGCTCCAGTTCGTCGAGACGCGTGAAGAACTGGGTGCCGGCATCGACATCGCCTCGCAGCATCACCACAAGCGGCTGGCGCGGCCATGCGCTGGCGCCGCCCCATGGCGTGTTCAGGGCCAGGTCATCGAGCAATGCCGCCACCACCCAGGCTGCCTGGTCGGCGCGCTCCAGGGAGGACCCCGCCGCCATTGCCGCGTCACGTGCCCGAACCAACTCATCGAGCAATCGGGTGCGCAACGCTTCCGGGTTTTCCGGCGGCAGCGCGCTTTCCAGCTCGGGCGCGAACTCGAGCAGCGGCGCGAATGCGTTGACCAGCGTATTGGGATGCGTACGCGAGCGTTTGATTGGCACGCCCGACAACAGTGGCGTCATCGGTCGCGGCATCGGCGCGCCGGTCAGTCGTATGCGCGTGCGTTCGCGATCCTCCGACAGTCCGAAAGGATCATCCCGGCTCATCATCTCACCTGTTTACCGAATAGCAGTCGACCTGCGGCTCGCTCGGCAGCACGCCCGACACGCCAATGACGAAGCCGGGGGCATCGAGCAACGAGGCCCAATGCTCGCTTTTCTGATCCAGCTCAAGGCACAGCCGATCGCCATCGTAGGGGATTTCGCGCGGCTGGGAATGAAGCGGTTTCAGTGGAATGCCAGGCAGGCGGGATTTCCACAGGCCCTCGAACTGATCGGCCGAACCGACGGTCGCCTGGTTGACGAAAATCTTGCGCAAGGCATCTTCCGACAGCTCGGAACCGACCCGGATGACGATCCGGCTGGCCACCAGCAGTTTTGGGTTGTCGATGCGGATCTTCCAGACATTGGTCGAATGCCGCATGACCGGCAGCGCGCGTGATTTAGGCTCGATGTAGCGCAGGCTCAGGATGAGCGAGCGCAGGGCGTCGGCCAGCGCCGAATAGGCGGGGCCGGGCGCCATGTGATCGTAGGCCGGCAACTCGCTTAGCCGTCGCGCGCTCGAGCCATAGGTCGCCATTGAACCGGCAAGACCGGCAAGCTCCAGGTAAAGCTCGGCCGGATGGAAAACATCCTGCGCCAGCATGTGCGCCAGTCGCGGACGCGCCGCATTGGCGAGATTGAGCATCAGCAGGTCTTCGACGCTGCGCCCTGGCCCGCCCATGACCATTTTGCCATGCGCCTCGGCGATCTGGTCGAGGCCGGTGACAACTTCCAGAAGCAGCTGCCGGTACCAGGCCACCGCTCCGGTAACCAGTGTCGGCGGCAGGAACGTCTCGTCCAGCGAGACGCCACCGTCGGCTCGAACCCCTTTGATGTCGGCTATCGGCAGCGCGGTGTAGCCGCCAACCGATTTTCCCGGTGCAATCAGCAGCGCCTGCGGGCGGGCGATTTCGATTTCTTCAGGATCCGAACCGCCCTGGACGGCGTCACGCACCGAAACGATCCGCCCATGATAGCGCGCGCCTGTCGATGCGGCGTGCGCCGGATCGAAGCCGACACCGCCGGCAGGCTCGAGCGGCAGGGCGACCAGCACCGGTCCGGCGCCGGTATCGGCGGTGACCGGCAGCGGTCGTGGCGCGTCCATCAGGTCCGGGATGGAGAAGGGGGTTCCATCCGGAAAGATGCCCCGTGCCGACAGGATCGAGACCTGGCCGGCATCGAGCATCGCCTGGTCCAGCGTCAGCTGCTGAAAGCCGAACGTATGCAGCTGCCCGGCCTGCAACGCGCCGCGCACGGTCGCCTCGAAAAAGCGATCCTGCTGCTGAAAATGCTGGGTCCGGAGAAACAGGCCCTCGGACCACAGCACCCTGTTTGCATCGCTCATGCCGCTACTTCCTGCATCGAGCACCCCTTGCCCTGGCCGCTAGGCGGAAATGCCGCCGCTGCCAAGCGTGACGTTGACGGTAACTGTTGATCCCGACGACACCGACTTGGTTGTACGCCAGGTCCGGCCGCCGGGCTCGCGAACGAGGGCAACGAAGCCCAGGGCAGCCGCGTCCGGCTCGACCGTGATGGTTTTGGATGCGGTCTTTCCAGGCCCGACGGAGATCTGGTCGGATCCGATGAGATCGCCTGCGAGTGCGGAGCCGGCATCCCCCTGCAGGGCGAAATAATCGGCCGAATTGAATTTGCCGGTGCTGCGCAGCCGCATCACCAGGACCGTCACCGGCCGGTCGCCGCCGCCTGGTCCCGGGTTCATGCCGGCCGCGCCGGTCAGGTTGACGGTCACCGCGGATGGTTTCGGCGGACCGCTCTGGCAAGCAGCAAGCAGCCCGGTTGCGCCCAGGGCAACGATGAATTCGCGGCGATCGATCATGTTTTCACTCCTCCTCATATGCATCCCGAAAATCAGCGCCGATTTCGCCCAAAAAGCTCGATTCCGCACTCTGGGCGATGTCACGATGGCGTTTCTGGTAAAGCTCCCACAGTTTTGCGCGGCGCCCGCCCGAAAGCACGGTGGCGATCGCGGAACTCGATTTGAGCTCTTGCTCGATCGCGGCCGGGTCAAAACGGTCTATCATTCGTCGCAAGGCGGACTGCACGCCTCGCCAGGCGCGCACATGATGTTGCGCGAGATCGCGGACCGCGTCGGCGATTGCCGCTTCACCGGCCAGAAATCCGGGGCTGCGCTCCGCGATGAGGGTCACGATGGCGTCGTCGACCGTCGGCAGAAACTTGAGCGGATTGACTTCAGAGGCCCCAACCACCGTCTGGGCGACGCGCGCGTTGCCTTTTTCCTCGGCTCGCTTGCGCAGCAGCTGCATCAGGCCTTCCATCATCAGCCGATACTCGCGACCGAATTTTTCCATTTCCGCGACGCTGTCGCGTCCGGGAAAATCGGCTTCCTCGACACCCATGCCGCGCAAGAATGCGCTGCGAAGCGCCGTGTTCGCCGGTTGCGCCGCTGCCGGGGAGGGGGCGGGCCTGGGCGCGGCACGTGGCGGAGAAGGGCTAGCTGCCGCGGGGCCCGGCAAATCCCAGGGATTGGCCGGCTGCGGCTCTCCGGCGCTATATTTGTGTTGACCGGTCGAGCCGGCGCCGTTTCTCAAATCGGGCGACGCGGCCGGCCCGAAACCGAAACCGTCATCGAATTCGGATGACTTTCTTGGAACAGACTGGCTTGAAACGGGCTGGCCTGGAACGGGCTCGCTTGCACCGGAAGGCGCCGGATCGAAGCTGAATGGGTCTGCGGCGTCCGGCGCACGACGCGGTTCGGAATAGCCGGCGCCGTTCGGCGCCGGCGTCGCTACCGGGTCGAGGCTGAACGGGTCGTCGAAGGCAGGCGAACTGCGCTGGTTGGCGCGCTCGAACGCTCCTGGAACGGGTTGCTCGAACGGGTTCGGCAGATCGGCGGGACGCGGCCGGCGCGGCTCTTCTTCGACCGTGGCTGAGAAGAAGTCATCGCGGCCGATGCTTACCGGCGCTCGCGATGCCGGCGGTGACCGCTCTGTGAACGTTTGGCTGGCCGCTGGTGCGTGAGCGACCGGCGTCTGCAGATCGACGCATACGATGTAGTCGCCCAGCCTCAGCCGCATGCCGTTCTGAAGACGGGCCGAGGTGCCGGTGCCGAGCGGGCTGTCGGAATCGTTTATGAACAATCCGCTGCTTGATGTGTCGGTGACGAAATAGCCATCCCGCCCGCCGGTGATCCTGCAATGGGCGCGTGAAACGAACATGTCGGGATCGTCGATCTGCCAGTCCGCGTCCGCGCTGCGGCCGATCACCAGTTCACCCTCGTCCAGCCGGGTCTGCCGTACCGCCTGGGTGCGTGGTCCGTGCTCCAGCGTCAGCAGCAGACTCATGCCGCGACCTCCGCCATTTCCGGCCGCCATCCGACGATCGTCCGCAGCCGCATATCGTCAGCATCGCCCCTTTCGGTGGGCCGCGCAAGCCAGGTGGTTCGGCCGAGCTGTACCGCTCCGATACGCGGCGGCGGCACAGCTTCGCGCGCCAGCACGATCCGCAGATCGACGTCGAGCGATTCGCCGACCATGTCGCGAACCGCCTGCTTGAACATTTTCAGGCGTTGGCCGCCCGGCAGGAAGGTCTTGAACTCCTCATAGCCGATCGGGCCGACGCGGAGCTCGATCCTGCTTTGGCGGCTGAAAACGCGCGGGCCGATCGTCGCCCCGCGACCCAGCACTGCGTAAGCCTGGGTAAGCCGGGTCTGGAGCGTCGCCGGTATGGTCATCCAGGTGGCAACGAACTCCTTGATCGCGACCGGCACCTTGAACGCTTCCGCCAGGAACAGCGTCAGCCGCTCCGGGCCGTCGACCTGGCTGGCGAGCGACGCAGCCTGGCGAAGTTTTACGGCGTCGAGATCGGAATTTTGGGTGCCGGGAAGTCCGGTTCCCGCCATCGCTTCAAGCATGGCCCTGACCCGGCCGCCGACCGCACGTTCGACCTGTACCGCCGGATGCGCGTCCGCCCAGGCCCGATAGTACAGGGCGATCATCCGGTGCTGGAGAATGTTGACGAAATCCACGAACGTCGTGTCGACGGTCTGGTGTGCATCAGCGCCGGTGAACCAGCGCTGCGACAGACGATCGAGCACCCAGCGTGTCAAATGAAGCGGCATCGGGCCTTCCGGTCCCATCAGCCCGAGATTTGCAACGGTGACCCGGGCCGGTGTCCCGTCCGTCCCCGGCGTCTTGTCCTTCGCTTCGCGGAATTCAACCACGTCCTTGGCGGAAAAGCTGAGGCGCACATGCTGTCCGAGCCTTGCCGGCTCGCGATCGGCGCGGCCGGAATAGCCGAACAGCCCGCCGCGTTGTTCGAGCCGGCGCAACAGTTCGAAAAAGTCGAACGTATCGTCCAGCGCTTCGGCCCGGCCCGGGTCGAGATTGCCTAGATCAGGTAGCGATTGCCGGGCGTCATCGGCCATGGCACATCCTCCTGCTTCTGCAGCAGCCGCGTGCGGGTCCGCACAAAGCCGTTTATTCCGGCGTGACGGGCAAACAGCCGGGCAAGCAAGGCCGAAAGCAGCAATGTGCTTTGCCCGGCCAGGACCGACTGGTCCACATGCAATGTCACTTCCGTGCCGCGTCCGAAGCACATCGGCCCATCGATCTGCAGCCGTTCGATGACGGAGCGCGAGTCGATGCGAACGATCGAGTGCACGTTGCGAGCCAGGCTCGGATCTCCCCGGTCGGCGTAAAGATCGAGCAGCGCATGCAGCGGATCGACACCGCGGCCTTCCTTGGCGAGGCTGAGGAAGTTGAGGGCCAACTGCGCCACCAGCCGCCATGCGAGATTATCGGCTCGGGATTCGCTTTCGGCGCCCGCGGGCAGCGCCGCCGGGATCGCCGGCTGCGGCGGGCGCAAGGCACCGGTAAGCCGGACCGTTTCGACCGGATCGCCTGTCTCCAGCGTCAAGGTAGGGTTGTCGTCGAGGATCGGCAGATCGCGGTTGGTGCAAAGCGCCATGATGTCGAGACGTTTCAGCGGCCGGTTCGCCGGGCTTCCGGCCGGCCGTGAAACCGAAAGGAAAACGTCGTCTCCGGTGTAGGAAGTCCGGGTCAGTCCGTCGCGCCGTTCATCTTCGGTGGCCCGGCGAGGGCGCCGTTCGGTGGAATAGACCCAGCCATTGCTGCGGTTTTGCCCCAGGCTGAAGAGTTCTGGAATTTCGGCGTCAGGACCCTCGGCATCGGCGTCCTCGACATGGGTCACCCGATAGATTTCGAAGTCGCGCGCCCGCGTGCGGTCGGCATGCAGCACTTGCCGCGTTCTGCGCGGATCAAGTTCGATGACGTTGCAGTCACGCTCGAACAGGTTGATGATCGGTGTCGCGAAAAGTTCGAAATCCGCCGGCGTCACATCGGCAAGCTCGGGCACCGGGCGCCGGAACATGAAGATGATCTCGACCCCGGCCTCGCATCGGCGCACGACCGGTTGCAGTCCTGAAACCCGCACGTAGTGAAAGCGCTCGGGCATCATGAAATATTCACGCAGCAGGCGGTAGCCTTCGAATGTCGGCCGGGTACGAGGCATCAACGCCTCGTCGTCGCTGATGCCGACCATTTCGGGTTCCGGCAACCGCGATAGCGGATTGGCCTTGCCCTCGGCGCGTGCGCCAACCGCCGAGCAGGCGCCGAAAATCGCGTCGAACAGCAATGGCGCCTTGGTGCGCCCGGCAAAATGGAAATCAAGCCGGTCGAGCGCCAATTCGCCGAGCTTGCCTTTTCCTGTTCGACCCAGCGTGATGCGCAGCGCCGCCTCGCCGGCTACGCCGCCGATCGGTGTTATGCCGGCCGCCGCCAACCCGCTGCGATCCTGGAAATAGCTGACCGAAATGATGGTTATCGGCCACAGCGTGATTTCCTGCGCGGTGGTGAATGTGCAGCGCGTCGACAGGCCGGGTTGCAGACTGGACACCAGACGCGTGTTCCGCTTGATGACATGGCCGGCAATCATCGACTGGACCTGCTGGCCGGGTTTCAGCACTGCCATCGCCGTTGCCGGCGCCGGGGTAACCAGATCGGGATAAAGGACATCCAGCACGCTGCGTGAAAACCGCGAACGCTCGGCGTCGACTTTCAACCGGGTGCGTGCAGCGAGGAAAGCGACGCCGTCGAGCAGCCGCTCGACATACGGATCCGGGCAGGGGACGGTATCGAGAGAAAGATTGCGTGCCACCGCCGGATGCATGTCGGCAAATTCCGCCGCGAGTCCGCGGATATGGGTCAGTTCCTCCTCGTAATATTCTACGAAGACCCGATCCATCTCAGCTTTCCCTGAATTCGGTCCGCGCCAAGCCGTTATCGAGGTTGACTGTCGTGCGCAGGCGCATGCGTTCCGGCGTCGGCGTCATGATCAGCACAGCGTCTATCTCGATTTTCAGGCCCGCATTCTTGTCGCCAAGGGTCACCGCTACCTTGGTTGCGCTTTCCTTGAGACGCGGCTCGAACGTGGCAAGGACCGAGCGGATCTCGCGCGCCAGCGCCTCGCGATCAAAGTCGCGCGACGAACGGCCCGAAAACGACGGCACGCCGTAATTAACCACGCTTCGGCGCACTTCGGGAAAATCGGCCAGCGATGGTGGATTGTCCACAACCTGTTCGTTTTCGAAATCGGTAAGAAGCGGGACAGCTTCGAAGCGCTCGGTGTTGAACAAGGCCTCGATGTCGCGCCGTACCGCCTCCCTGAGGACGCGGGCCGATACGACCACGCCACGGCTTTCGATCTCGGCGCGGTGTTGGGTCTGAAAGCCCAGGCGGTGCAGACGCCGCTTCTGATCGGACGTCAGCTCCGCGTCGGCGTCGATAAGCCGCGCGCTGCCGGCAAGCAGCGTGTCCAGCCGGTCAGCGCCCAGCTCGTCCTGCAAGGTCTGGCGCAGCCCGTCGATCTCGGAGGTGACGCCCGGCAGGTCGTTGACGAGGCGGTCCCAAAGAGAGGGCTGGACCGCCTCGCGTTTCGCCCGCGAACTGCCGGTAACCTGCAGCTTGTCGGCGCCGGGCCGCCGCGCCTCACTTGCCGACATAGACATCCATTTCGATTTCGTCATCCTTGTCATAGACGAACTTGATCTTCTTGTAGGCGAAGCTGACCTCCTCCTCGATCAGGTCTTCCTCGTCCTCGGCCTGCGTCATGTCGTATTCCATGATCGAGGCGTCGGTCAGGGTGACGACCAGATAGTCGCTGGTCTCGCCATCGATGGTCCGGCGGGCGGAGAACACCACTTCGTCCAGTGCCTTGTTGTCGAATAGCGCCTTTTTCAGATACGGCGATGACTTGTCATAATGCTTGGTGAACTTGATCATCCCCAGCGACACGCGACCGCGGCGTGAGAGCGAATTCGGATCGTATGGCGCGATTATCTTGTAATCGACCCCGTGGACTTCGATTTCGTCCTCATGGCCGTCTCGAACGCTTGGCCCTTTGATATCCGGAACTTTTAGAAAACCATCAATTTTCACGGGCATTGTCTTCCTCCAGCGTTTTCAAAACAAAACAGGATTATGTTTCTGCAAATCAAGCCTTTACGGACGGAAGTTCCGACACCAGACGAAGCGAGGCGTTGATGCCCTCCAACTGGTAATGCGGGCGCAGATAGAAGCGGGCGTTGTAGTAGCCCGGCCGCCCCTCGACGCTGTCCACCTGGACTTCTGCGGCGGCAAGCGGGCGCTTGGCGCGCGCCTTGTCGTCGGCAAAAGCCGGGTTGGCCAGCACGTATCGGTTGATCCACTCGGTCAACCAGATCTGCATGTCCGACCGCTCCTTGAACGACCCTATCTTGTCGCGCGCGATGGCCTTGAGGTAATGCGCAAACCGGGAAACCGGGAACAGATAGGGCAGGTTGGCGCTCAGCCGCTCGTTCGACTGCGCGTCGGGATCGACCAGCCGGCCGGCGCGGGTCTCGTCGTCCTGCAGCGAATGCGCGCCAATGAAAGCCGCCAGATCGGTGTTCTTGCGGTGCAGGATGGGCATCAGGCCGAGCTTGGCCAGTTCCGCTTCGCGCCGGTCGTCGATGGCGACTTCCGTCGGACATTTCATCGCCACCGATCCGTCGTCGGTGGGGAAGGAGTGCACCGGCAGGTTGATGACCGTGCCGCCATTCTCGACGCCGCGGATCTGCGTGCCCCAGCCATAGAGCTTGTGGCTGCGGTTTATGTTCACGCCCATCGGGAAGGCGGCGTTCATCCAGACATATTTGTTGTGGTCGCCCTGGACCTCTTCCTCGAAAGTGAAACCCTTCACCGGAACGGTATCCGTGCCGTAGGGAAGCCGTGCCAGGACCCGCGGCATCGTGAGGCCGATATAGCGCGCATCCTCGCTCTCGCGCAGCGATTGCCACGAGGCGTAGGCGGCGTTGGAGACGATCTGCTGCAGATCCTGCGGGTTCGGCAGTTCCTGCCAGCTGTCCATGCGGAACAGGCGCGGCGAGGCCGCCGCGATGAACGGCGTGTGCGCCGAGGCGCAGACGCCCGAGATGTTGCGCAACAGGCCGACGTCACGCGGATGGTTGGAGAATTCGTAGGCGCCGATCAGGCAGCCGATCGGCTCGCCGCCCAGCATCGAATACTCGTCCGTATAGACCTTCTTGAAGATCGGGCTCTGGTCCCACATCTGGCCTTCATAGTCTTCAAGCGTGTCGGCGAGCTGCTCCTTGGAAATGTTCATCACCCGGATCTTCAGCTTCTGATCCGTCTCGGTGTTGTTGATGAGATACCACAGGCCGCGCCATGTGCCTTCCATTTCGCGCACTTCCGGCGCGTGCAGGATCTCGTTGACCTGCTCCGATAGCATCTTGTCGATGCCCGCGATCAGCGACTTGATCGACTTGATCGCATTGGACGAGATGGTCGTGGTGTCGGATCGCGACTGTGCCGCCAGCGCGAGGTTGCGAACGAGTTGCTGCAGCTTCTCGCTGTCGTCCTTCTTGACCTTGAAATCCTTTTCCAGGAGCCCGCTGAATTCTCCGAGATCGATGGTCTCCGCCTCGGCGGCGACGGCTGCGGTCTTTTGCTGTTCGGCCATGACTTACACCTCAACCTTGTCTTCGTCCGACAATGCCTGGCTGGCGATTTTGCCAAGAAGCGGCTCGTTGTTCAGAAGCTGCGCTATGCGCTTTTCGGCGTCGACGCGGCCATCCATGAAGCCGAGCAGTTCTTCGAGCTGGCGACGCATCTTGAGGATCTCGGCCAGTTGCGGGACTTGCTCGGCAATCTTGTCCGGGGCGAAGTCGCCCATCTTGGTGAAGGTAAGATCGAGTGCTAGCTCTTCGTCCCGCTCGGCGCCCTCCGCCTGGGGCAGCGTATTCTTCACGCGGGCTTTGACGCGCGGCCCAAGCGCCTCCATGAAACGCGGGAAGCGGTTCGCATCGGTCTCGACAAAGGAGCGGTCCAGCACCGACTTCATCGCTTCCTTGGTCTGTGAAGCGCCGGAAAGATCGGCCATCACCCCCATGACGAACGGCAATTCGATCGTCGTCGGGCTGCCATAGGTTTCCACGTCATAGGCGATCTGCACGCGCGGAGCGCGGTTCCGTTCGATGACTTTCGCTTTGCTTTCAGCTGCCATGGCTCGTTACCTTTCATCCTTCTGGGCCGTCTTCTTGGCATCGGGAACGCCGGCAAGCAGCCGGAATTCCTTCAGCCCCGAGGGGGCGAGATCTTCCATCAGTTCAACGAAATCCATATGCACCATCCGGCGCACCCGGCGGGCGAGGTGCGGGATCGGGCTCGACGGTTCGGTGCGGTCATAAAAGGCGACGACGAGGTCGAGGCATTTCACGACGTCGTCGCGCGAGAAAATCCGCTCCGGCAACCCCGTGCTCGGTTCCGCGTAACTCGCCATACTTGCCATGGTATCGGCTCCATGACCCTTTGCAGGCATTTGACCGTTTCGAGCCGGCATTTCCGGATCTGCAGTCGTGGCGGCTGGCTCGGCCGCGCCGTTCGTCGCGGTCTCGATTGCCGAATTCCGTTCGAGGGTCGACAGCAAACGCTGCAGAAACCGTTTCAATTCCGGAACAGCGGCGCCACCGCCCTGTAGACGGACGTTGAGAGCCGTCTCGACCGCATCAAGAGCCGTGATCGCCGCTTGAGCATCGGCAATGAGGGACATCATCTCCGCATTGGCTTGATCGGCCTGCGCCTTGCATCCGCCATGAACCCGGTTCAGCAGTTGACCGTGCGCGCTGGCCAGCGCTGCCTTTTCCGCCGCATTCAGTCCTGAAGCCGCTTCCAGAAGCATGACCCGTTCGTCGAGTGCGCCTTGTTCCAGGTCGCGTCCGCTGATCGGTCCCATAGGGCGCGGCGCGAAGAAAATCATTTGCCGCAAGTCCGCCAGCAGCCCGTCCTGGCCATTCTGGAGGTCGAGCAGGGCGTTGATGCGACGCAAGGCGGCGTCGCGTGGTGAAGCACTGGGCCGCAGGGCCGGGTGCATGGTCTCCCAATGCAGATCGAAGGTCTGCGCAACAAGGGTCAGGCCATGCGCAAGCCCGGCGAGCCGCTGCTCGTTGGCCAGCGCGCGCGTGACAATGACGAGCAGACGCAGATCCCGGCCATGCGCACGCAATTCCTCTGCCTTGTCGAGGACGGCAGGCCAGTCGACCGGAATGGTGCTTCGCGACGAGGGCTGGTTGTGGCCGCCATGGACGACCTTGACCTGCGGCTCGGTGAGACGCTCCAACTCATGAAAGGCTGGATCGTTGCGCAAATCCTCCCCTGACGGATTTTCACCGTCCAGCGGATTCAGCCAGAGTGCGAGATCAAGCACACCATCCCCCAACGCGCGGCTCTTGGGCCGTGCCTGACCCAACGTTACCACACTGCGACACTTTACCACAATTTAGTTGATGCTCAATCTCAATACGAGCCTGCAACCGGCGCGCTGGGCTCGAAAGCGCTGGCTCGATTGTCGAACCCTGTCGGTGAATGCATCGCCGACAGGCGGGGCGTTCGATGGCGTTGCAGCCGATGGCGCCGGCGCCTGCCGGCACGGAAGAAATCGACTGAATCGAACACCCGGACGGCCCGCTCATAAACGCTCTTTGTCAAGTCGCTGCTTATGTGGCAATTTGTTGGCTGGCAGATTGGAGGGGCAAGTTCGATGGAACAGCGCCGGTCGTCGCAGAGCTTTAAACGCAAGGAACTGGTCGGCAAGCTCAACCCCGTCTGTTTGCGCGCCTTCAAGGCTGCGGCCGACACCGCCAAGCTGCGTGGCAATCCTTATGTCGAGCTCGTTCACTTCATCGAGCAGCTGGTGCTTTCAGAGCGCTCGGATGTGCAGCTGATACTGGCAGACGCCGGGGTGGATGCGAGCCGGCTCACGGCCGATATGACACGCGCCGTCGACAAGCTGCCTTACGGCGCCACTTCGATCGAGGAATTTTCCGATCATATCTTTCACGCCATCCAGGAGGCCTGGGGCCTGGCGGGACTGGAATTCAGCGTCGAGGAAGTGCGCAGTGCGCATATTCTGCTCGCCTGCCTGAAGACGCCGGTGCTGGAGGGCCTGCTGTCGAAGATCAGCGGCGAATTCGACAAGATCGATGCGCAGGCCGTTATTGCGCGGTTCGCAGACGTCATGGAGGGTTCGCTCGAAGCCGGCGCCGCGACTGCGGTTGCCGCCGCCGAAACACCGCGGCGGGCTCCGGGCGGGGATTCGGCGCTGGCCAAATATGCCACCGACCTGACCCAGCGCGCCCGCGACGGCAAGATCGATCCGGTCGTCGGCCGCGATCCCGAGATCAGGCAGATCGTCGATATCCTGATGCGGCGCCGGCAAAACAACCCGATCCTGACCGGCGAGGCGGGGGTCGGCAAAACCGCGGTCGTCGAGGGCTTTGCCTTGCGCATTGCCGAGGGCGACGTGCCGCCGACGCTGCAGGGCGTCAGCGTGCGCATGCTCGATGTCGGCCTGATGCAGGCGGGCGCCAGCGTAAAGGGCGAATTTGAAAAACGGCTGAAGGCGGTCATTGACGAGGTGCAATCCTCGGAAACGCCGGTCATCCTCTTCATTGACGAAGCGCACACCTTGATCGGCGCCGGCGGCGCGGCAGGAACCGGTGATGCGGCCAATCTGCTGAAGCCGGCGCTGGCGCGCGGTGAGCTTCGCACGATCGCAGCAACGACTTGGGCCGAATACAAGCAGCACATCGAGAAGGACCCGGCGCTTACCCGTCGCTTCCAGGTCGTCAAGATAGAGGAGCCGTCGGAAGCGGTCGCCGTTCTCATGCTGCGTGGTGTCGCCGGTGTCCTCGAGCAGCATCACAAGGTGCAGATACTCGATGAGGCGATCGAGGCGGCGGTCAGCCTGTCCCACCGCTACATCCCGGCACGGCAACTGCCCGACAAGGCCGTGAGCCTTCTCGACACCGCCTGCGCCCGTGTCGCCATTTCGCAGCATGCCACCCCGGCCGAGGTCGAGGACATCATGCGCCGCCGCCAGGCGCTGGAGGTCGAGCGCGCCATCATCGGCCGCGAGGCAGCGATCGGCATCGACGTGGCCGACCGGCAGGCTCGGGTCGAAACCGGGCTTGCCGAGACCGAACTCACGCTTGCTGCCGCGCAGCAACGCTGGGATCGGGAAAAGGCGCTGGTTGGCGAGATACTCGAACTGCGCGCCAGGCTGCGCGGCGAGGGTGTGCCGCTCGACGCCGTGGAGCCTTCGGGGGCGGTCGCCGAAACCGCAGGCGCCGATGTATCTGAGATCAAAGCGCCCGAACCCGATGCGCCCGAACCCGATGCGGAAGCAACGGCCGCTGCCGGTCCTTCTCCACCCGACCCGGCTGCCGATCTCGCGCGGCTGCGCGAGCTGATGGCCGAACTCGCAGAAGCGCAGGGCGAGACGCCGCTGATCCTGCCGTCGGTCGACCGCAACGCCGTGGCGGCGGTGGTGCAGGACTGGACCGGCATCCCGACTGGCCGGATGCTGTCGAGCCAGACCGAAAAGGCGCTGCGGCTCGCCGTCACGCTGTCCGAGCGCGTGGTCGGTCAGGATCACGCCATGGAAATGATTGCCAAGCGCGTGCAGACCAGCCGCGCCGGGCTCGGCGCGCCCGAAAAGCCGGTGGGGGTGTTTCTGCTCTGCGGTCCCTCGGGCGTCGGCAAGACCGAAACCGCGCTGGCCCTGGCCGAGACGCTCTATGGCGGCGAGCAGAACCTCATTTCGATCAATATGTCCGAGTTCCAGGAGGCGCATACGGTCTCTACCTTGAAGGGCGCGCCACCCGGATATGTCGGCTACGGCAAGGGCGGCATTCTCACCGAGGCGGTCCGGCGCAAGCCCTATTCGGTGATCCTGCTTGACGAGGTCGAGAAGGCGCATCCGGATGTGCATGAAATCTTCTTCCAGGTCTTCGACAAGGGAATGATGGACGACAGTGAAGGCCGGCGGATCGATTTCAAGAACACGCTGATCCTGCTCACCTCGAACGTTGGTTCCGAAGTCATCATGGACCGGACCAGCAGCGGCACGGTGCGGGCGGGGCTCGACGATCTCGACACAGCACTGCGCGCCCCGCTGCTGAAGGTTTTTCCAGCGGCCTTCCTGGGCCGGGTGGTGACCATCCCTTACTACCCACTCTCGGACATGATGATCGAAGCGATCACCCGCCATCAGTTCGCCAAGATCGCCCGCCGGCTGCGCTCGAGCAACGATGCCGAGTTGGTGATCGGTGACGGTGTCATGGATCTGGTCAAAGCCCGCTGCACCGAGATCGAATCCGGCGGCCGAATGATCGACGCCATTTTGACAAACACGCTTCTGCCGGAGTTGAGCCGTGGCGTTCTGAACCGGTCGCTCGAGGGCGAGAAGATGACGAAGGTGACGGTTGGAGCCTCCGAAGGAGGTTTCACCTATTCCTTCGAATAGCTGAGCAGCAATCTGTGGTTAACCGGCGCCGTAGCACCGCTCAGGGTTGATCCGCCGCATTTTGCGCCCGAGTACCAGAGCCAATTTGGCGTGGTTTCGCGCGTCGGTTGCATCCTGGCCCCAGACACGCTACTATACCCTCTCGCGTTCCCGGGGGGGAAGGTGGATGAGCATCGTCCATAGGGTCGGTCCAGTTCTAGATCAGGCGATTGCCGCAGTCCTCAACAGGGCCGGCTATGGCGACACTGTCTCGGTCAAAGCGGCATTAAACCAGGTTCGGCAGGCTGCACCTGGTTTGGTCGCATCCAACGACGATCTGACCGAAGCCATTCTCGAAGTCGCTGCTGCCCTGGGCCTGTTGGTGGCTTTCGATGAGCACGAGCAGTATCCGCTCAATCCCGCTTAGTTATCCGATCACCGCTCGAAAGATCTAATGCATGTCGCGTAAGCGGTTTTGCGATAACGACATGCATAAACATGAATCCATTCAGCCGAGACGCGCTTTAGCGAGATAATCCGGCCCCTCATGGAACCCTTTAGCAATCGACGAGTTGCGTTCAAAGCTGAAGGTGACGGTCATGGCAACCAGAGAGAGCGATCGTGGCTTCCGAGAACTGGTCCGTTCGGAAGACAATCGTCGGAGCCTACGCAAGCGATTAGGACTGGAAGGCGATCCAACCCTGTCGCCGAGGCTTCTCGCATTAGCTCTGAAGCTTCAGAAGGAGCTTGACCGGCGCGAGCAAGAACTGGCTGACGAGAACCCTCCATCACCCTGAAGTCACAGCACTCATTCCGGTGACCGTAGGTGACGCGTCAGAGAGCGGGCCATAAGACCCCTGCCGACGCCGTTCGCGAATTGATCGGCGCCGAAGACAATCGTCGTCACGTACACACGCTGTTGGGGCCGGCGTTTGATCCAGAATTACCTCCAACACTTGCCCCATTGCTCGAAGCCATTGGCAAGGCCAAGGACGAATCCCAACACTGTTACGAATAGGGAAGCAACAGCTTGTGGGTGCGACGGATATTTCTCGTTTTACCGTCCGGCATCATTCCACCGTCCTCGCGGGCCTACGCGTAGCGGTCGTGGCGGCGCACCCAGTCCATTCCCTCGGCTTCGTTGCGCCCCCTTGGCATGAGGTCGAGCATGGCGTAGGTGCCCATCATCACCTCTACACCGCGGCCGAAGGTGGAGTACGTGTGAAAGACGGTGCCAGCCTCATCCTTGTAGAAGGCGCTCAGGCCAGGCCATTCCTCGCCGGTTTCCCGCCATTCGCCGTAGTTGTAGTCGATGTGCCCGGTGGCGACCTCTTCGGGCGTGAAACTGACCCGGAAATCGTAGTTGAACGGACTGCCGTTGAGGACACCCATCGGAACTGCCAGCCCATACGTCTGCGGTAGCGCTCAATATCGGCAAGCGGCGCGCGCGAGACGGCGATCATGGTTACATCGTGATGCGCCAGATGCTTGTTCATGCCGTCGGTGTGATCAGCCATGAACGAGCAACTCGGGCAGCCTTCCTTCCATCCCGGTGCGAACATGAAATGTTGCATGAGAAGTTGCGAGCGGCCGTCGAAGAGATCGGCGAGCGCACGCGGACCATCCGGCGTGTCAAACACGTATTCCTTGTCGATACGCACCCAGGGCAAGGCGAGCCGCTCGCGTGCGACCTTGTCGCGAAGCTGCGTGAGTTCCTTCTCCGCTCGCAGGAGGTCCCGGCGGGCGGTCAGCCAGTTATCGCGTGAAACAACAGCGTGTTGCATTGTCAGTTTCTCCTTGGGTTTGGGCGACGGAAGTGTTGCAGTGTTGCGAACGGGCGGAAAAGAGCTTCAGCCACGGCGATACGTGAAAGAGGCTCATCAGCAGGTACATCAGGGCCATGTCGTTGATCGGCATGAAAGGCGGGGCGGCAGAGCACATGGTCATGCTCGAGCCGACAGTAGAAATCCAGGCCATCAGTGCAAAGGTCGGTGCGGCGGCGAGCCCGAGCCAGCGGGCAAAACCGACCGCCTGCCCGAGCAACGAAGTGGCTTTCTCTTTTGCTGCAAACATCGTCATTTCCGGTCCTGCGGTCGAATTCGCCGTTTCCACGGTTTTGATAAAAAGACGCTATCTCGGGCAGCCGGAGAGGTGAGAGTTACAAGTGTGACGGGATTTCAATGTGGGGCTGCAAACGGACCTGCAGCAATCGCCTACCGCAATAATCAGGAGCGCGCATTTAGCCCTCAATCCAACGCATTCTACCCGCGTCCTGGCCGACACGGAAACGAATGAGACGACGCCCAGTTGCGAGCATCGCTTGCTGGAGCTGCGTTGGTCGGTCGAGGCCAATGGTGTTTCTAATGGAACGCTAATATACATGGACGCTCGAACGAGCAGCGCCTGCCAAATACCTGGGGAACGCCATGCGAAGCCTCGTCTTCACGATGTGTATCGCCACCGCAACTGCCGCCAGCGCCCATGATTGGTACGAGGACAGGATTGACCCACTGACGAAATTCAAGTGTTGCGGTGGCTCTGATTGCCGCGCCATACCTCGGTCGTCGGTACGGTCCAGGATAGACGGTGGTTACACTTACTTGCCGCATAATTTCAACATCCCACGGGACCGTGTGCAGGAATCGCCGGACGGCCAATACCACATCTGCGAGAGTACCTACGTCGTCACTAATCAGCTGTATTGGCGTTGCTTTTTCGCCCCTCGCGCAAATGTCTCTCTAATTCTCCCACATTAAGACACTGCCTGAATTCCTTGCCGCCCGGACAAGTGGAGCTGGACCAGTCCCAGTGCTTCGGCCGGAGAAGCAGCTGTTGTGATCGATCATCCGGGGAACATTTTCGTCAACCTTTTATTAAGCAGAGAAGCTGGTTTGGAGCAGATCAATGGGCATTTTTTCCGACCTTGATAAGAAATTGACGGAAAATCTCTACGCGCACGGCAACGACCTCGTCGATCCTGCTGCGGATCTTCCCGAGAGCGTCGAGGAACGGGTCGAACTCTTGATGCCGTTCGTTCAGCCCGAGGCTCGCGAGTTGGTCCGCTCGCAAATCCTTGGTCTCATTCATGAGTACATGAATGAGGATTCCGCCCCATCGCGTTAGAGACCGTGGTCATGCGGCGCCGGGAGGACAATCGTGTGGGAGCAACGCTGCAAGCGCGCACCATAAACAGCAGTAAACGTCGCCACTTTCGACTTGAACGCCTATGGTCATCATCAACCCTGAGCCGCCGGCCGAAAGACGGGTGCTTTCGCAGCGCCGGAAAAACATCGACGATGTGGAGGAGATTCGCGCCGAATAGAACGGCGACGATCTCGTGGCTGCCGGAGATCGGGGTCCGATGAGAATTCTCGTTGTTGGAGCCACCGGCTTGATCGGCGCTTCGATCTGCGCCCGCCTCGTTTCCGAAGGACATGAGGTGGTCGGCATCGCCCGTAGCCCTCGGGAAAATGCAGCCCGTGATTATCAGACATTGGTGCTGGATATGGCCGCCGCGCTACGCCCTGAAGATTGGCTGCCGCATCTGACTGGCGTCGATGCCGTGGTGAACTGCGCCGGCGTTCTGCAGGACAGCCCGCGCGAAAAGACCGGGCAAGTCCATCGCGATGCGGCGGCGGCTCTTTTTCTCGCCTGCGCGGGGGCCGGCGTTGCCAAGGTGATCCACTTCTCGGCAATGGGAGTGGATCGGGCACAGCCCTCGTCGTTCTCGTCGACGAAATATGCCGGCGATCAGGCGCTGATGGCGCTTGACCTGGACTGGATAATCCTTCGCCCTTCGGTGGTGCTCGGCCGGCCTGTGTTTGGGGCCAGTGCATTGTTTCGCGGCCTGGCCTCGCTGCCGGTCCTGCCGTCAATGCCAGATACCGGCCGGCTGCAGGTCGTGCAGCTCGAGGATGTGGTCTCGACGGTGCTCTTTTTTCTCAATCCCGGCAGTCCGTCTCGTCTGGCGCTGGAACTCGCCGGTCCCGAACAGCTGACCATGGATGAGATTGTCGGTACTTTCCGCCGCTGGCTCGGCTGGGCTCCTGCAGCCAGGCTGGTCTTGCCGGGCTGGGGTGCGCGGCTTCTCTATCGCCTCGGCGATTTTGCCGCGATGCTCGGCTGGCGGCCCCCAATGCGCACCAACGCCGCCAGGGAGATCGCACGGGGGGCGCTCGGAGATCCCTCGGACTGGATTTCCCTGACAGGCACGCGGCCACAAAGCCTGGCGCAGTTCCTCGCGCTAAACCCTGCGACGGTGCAGGAAAAATGGTTTGCCGGGCTTTATTTCACCAAGCCTGCAATCTTCGTCGTGCTGCCGTTCTTCTGGATCATGACGGGGGTTGTGTCGCTGACCACTGGCTACGGCAACGGGATCGGCCTCATGCAAAGCACGGGGGCTGGCATGTTGTCGGCGCCTGCCGTGATCGCCGGCGCTGTTGCCGACATCGTCGTCGGCGCACTGATAGCCTGGCGGCCAACGGCGCGAAAAGGCCTCTACGCTGGCATCGCGCTCTCGCTGTTCTATCTGGCCGTGGGCACTTTCCTGCGCCCGGACCTGTGGAACGAGCCACTTGGGCCATTCCTGAAGGTCTTGCCGATCATCGTCCTTCACTTCGTTGCCTTGGCGATCCTGGAGGAGCGCTGATGCTCTATTTCGTACTGAAGTTCCTGCATGTCATCGGTGCCAGCGTGCTGCTTGGCACCGGGGCCGGCATCGCATTCTTCATGCTTCTCGCCCACAGGACCGGCAATGCGGCAACAATTGCGGCAGTGGCGCGCATCGTCGTGGTCGCCGACTTTCTGTTCACGGCAACCGCCGTCGTGGCGCAGCCGATAACCGGCGTCGCGCTCGCCTGGCTGGCGGGCTACTCGCTCTCCGAAGGCTGGATCGTGCTGTCCATCGCGCTCTATATCGTCACCGGTGTGTTCTGGCTGCCGGTGGTATGGATGCAGATGGAAATGCGCAATCTGGCGTCCGCAGCCGCCAAAACGGGGACCCTGCTGCCGGCCCGGTATATCAGGCTTTTCCGGCTGTGGTTCGCCTTCGGCTTTCCCGCCTTTGCTGCCGTCCTCGGGATTTTCTGGCTGATGATCGCGCGGCCGACGATCGAGTGGTAACGCCTTGCAGCGACAGATGTCGTGGCTTCGATTTCGGCGCTGGAACATCTTTCCCATGAATGCGTTCGGCGCGGATGGATCAACCCGCGCGCAAACGCCGACATTCAGCCTCGTCCGCCACTGAAGCGGATGTTCTCATCGTTGGCGGTGGACCTGCGGGGCTGGCGGCGGCTATCTATCTCGCCAGGTTCCGTCATCGGGTCGTCGTGGTCGACGCGGGTGAACCGCGCGCGAGGCTGATTGCGGAAAGCCGCAACTGTCCGGGATTTCCGGAAGGGATCAGCGGCCCCGATCTTTTGCAGCGGCTTCGTTCCCAGGCCGCCAAGTTCGGAGCGACACTGATCCAGGATCACGCGTCATCGGTCGAGCCGACCGTAGGCGGGTTCGGCGCCGAAACCAACGGCGGGCGGATCGTCGCCCGCAAGGTATTCCTGGCGACAGGTATGGTCGATGTCGTGCCTGCAATTCCGCGTCTGCGCGAGGCCATCGCCAAAGGCAGCGTACGCCTTTGCCCGGTTTGTGACGGCTACGAAGTCATAGATCGTCAGGTCGCGGTCATCGGTCACGAGGCGCAGGTGCTGCGAGAGGCCTTGTTCCTCAAGCAGTATACGCAGCACGTCACAATGATCGCACGCTATCTTCCAGATTTTTCCGCCAGCACACGACGCGTGGCCACGGAAGAGAACATTGCTATTTGCGACGCATTCAAAAAGTTTGTTCCCACCGACAGCGGCTACCAGGCCATCCTCAAGGACGGCGAGGTGCGCCATTTCGACGTCATCTATCCGGCGATGGGATGCCAGGTGCGTTCCGACCTTGCGCTGGCAATGGGCGTCAAATGCTGCGACGAGGGCTATGTCATCGTCGACAAGCATCAGCGGACTTCGGTCGAGGGGGTGTATGCCATCGGCGACCTGGTCAAGGCTCTGAACCAGATCGCAGTCGCCTTCGGCCACGCTGCGATCGCTGCGACCGATGTTCACAATGACCTGGCCCTCGGCTACGAATAACGCCCCTGAACATTAAAGGGCACAGATATACGGTAGGCGGGGCGAGCGGGATGGCACCAGCTATTGTTGTGGTGCTGGGTTTCCCAGCCCCTCCAACAGTGTGCTCAAGGCCGCATCCAAGGGGGCCGATCCCACCTTTTCGGGCACCAGGAGTCCATCGATCGCAAGCATGGTCATGCCGTGGATGAGCCCCCAGCCGGCTGCCGCCTGACCTTCTATAGGCCGCTTGCGAATGCTCCCCGCGGCCTGGCCCCGCCGGAGGATTTCGACGAGAACGTCGAATACCGCCAGCGCCCGCTCATTGAGATGCATTCCCACCGCTTTTCCCTCCTCCGCGCTAAACATCAGGCGGTAGAGAGCCGGATTGTCCGTTCCGAACGCGACGTAGGCTCGAGCTATCGGAATAATTTCCTCGCGCAGAGTTTTCGGCGCTTCAGCGTTCGCCGCCGATAGGGACACGCGCAGCCGGTCGAACCCAATCATAGCGATCTCCGCAAGCAGCGCGGACTTATCGGGGAAGTGCTTGTACGGTGCCGCGTGGCTTACGCCAGCCCGGCGGGCAACTTCCCGCAGCGTAAACTGCCAGCCCTTCTCCTCCCGAAGCATATCCAGCGCCGTCTCGATAACCGCACGGCGGAGATCGCCGTGGTGATAGGGGCGGTTGGGTGCGTCCTGCATGCTACCTCAAAGTTTCTTGGGAATACATTGTTGACACTGGCTACTTTAGGGACTACATCAGGGGCGTAAGTTTCTTCTGTCTACATCGGAGTGGACCATGAAC
This sequence comes from Mesorhizobium sp. WSM4844, assembly GCF_055811775.1. Classification (NCBI taxonomy): domain Bacteria; kingdom Pseudomonadati; phylum Pseudomonadota; class Alphaproteobacteria; order Hyphomicrobiales; family Phyllobacteriaceae; genus Mesorhizobium; species Mesorhizobium sp. WSM4844. The sequence continues at coordinate 34,765 of NZ_JBVVQB010000007.1, forward strand.
GCAATCGCAAAAATCACCGATGCAGATCGGCTAGGCAGTCTCCTCGCCGGCCAGCGTGCTGCCTTCATGCATGATGCTGCGCCTTCGCTGGCGCAGCGACGCGCTGATCTGGCCAAGTTCAGGGTCACGATCATCGGGCGCCGCAAGGCGATCGAAGATGCCATCAATGCCGATTTCGGACATCGATGCTTCGGCGATTGGAATTCCGTTTCCCAATGACAACGAGGAGCATCAGCACATGACCATGGACCCATCGTTGGCGCTACGCGGCTCCTGCGAATGCAGCGCTTGCTCGTTCGAGGTGCATACGTTGCCGAAAGCCAGGTTCCGGTGCCACTGTTTGATCTGCCAGGCCTTCAACGGCAAACCGTTCGCGGATGTGGTCGCCGTTCGCGCCAAGGGTGTCGTGCTGAAAAACGCCGGCAATATTTCATTCAAGAAATACCGTCCGCCGCCGAACTTCAATCGCGGGGTCTGCCGGACCTGCGGCAAGCCGGTTGTGGAGGTTGCCGGCGTCGGGCCGCTCAAGGTGATGTTCATCCCGGTCAGCAATTTCGAGCCCGAGGCCCGGCTGCCGCCGGTTCGGATGGATATATTCTATCACCATCGTGTGCTGGACGTGCCCGGTAGCCTGCCCAAGTACAGCGGCTATTACCCGAGCCTTTTGGCAGTCGGGAAAATGATCATGAGTGGCTTGTGAATTGGTGAATCGATTTACTTGGGTGCCTGTGCCCGTTTCATGTTCGGGACCATAAGCTCTCGAAACCAATCTCGCTAGCGCAGCAGGGCTGCCAGCAGGAAGGCCGCGGCGGCTACGAGAACGACTGCGGCAATCACCAGCACCGGCCAGTTCTTGCCAGGCTGAAGACCAGGCTCGCTTGCTGCCGGTCGCATCGCATCGCCGAAGCTTGCTTCATTCGTGAACTCAGGCTGTCGCCGTGGACGAGCCTCGGCGACAGGATTTGGCATACCGGCCGCTTCGGCGTCGGTCTTTTCAGGTGCCGCGGCAGGGTCGAACCCCGGGGTCTTGTCCTGTGTCGCCCCGGCCTGAATATCGCCTCTCGCTTTGGTCTGATCTCGTCGGACGGCCATCATGGTCTCTCCCCTGACACCAAACTTCGATCTGGCTCAGCGGTTCCAGTCTGCGCCGCATTTGCTGAACACACCCGATTTTCCGAACAGACCCGGTTTCTGAACAGACTTGGCGCTGATCCGGCTTCTGCGGAACAGAGGGCGGCTTTCGCAGTTGTGTTTGGATCATTGCCTGGTGAGTTGGCCATGCCGTCTGCACTTGAGCAACTGGCTCAATCCGTGAAAGAGCGACGAGCGATCTTGTTCGTGGGGGCGGGTGTGTCGATGAGCGTCGGCCTGCCATCCTGGGAGACGCTCATCGAGCATATGGTGGATGAACTCGGCCTCGATCGAGACGTGGTCGACAGGCCAGAGTCCAGTTACCAGGCTCTTGCCGAATATTACCGGCTAAAGCATGGCAGTCTCGGCCCCTTGCGCAGCTGGATGGATCGCGAATGGAGCGTCTCGCGGGAAAAAGTCAAGCGATCGGCGATCCACAAGCTGATCGTGTCACTCGATTTCCCGATCATCTACACAACCAACTATGATCGAAACCTTGAGGTTGCGTTCGAAGTCCACGACCGCGCGTTCGTAAAAGTGGCCAATGCCAAGGATATCGCCAAGGTGAACGGCGAGGTTACCCAGATCATCAAATATCACGGCGATTTCGACGACGACGCATCGCTGGTCCTGGCGGAGTCCGACTATTTCGAGCGGCTGTCGTTCGAGTCGCCGTTGGACGTGAAGTTTCGCGCCGACGCACTCGGGCGCACCGTCCTGTTCATCGGCTACAGCATGTCAGACATGAACATCCGTCTGTTGCTGTATCGGCTTTGGGAAACCTGGCGCCGGTCCGGTTATGAAAGGAATCGTCCGAAATCGTTCGTCTTCATGCCGCAACCGAGCGTCGTCCAGGAAGCGGTCCTCGGACGCTGGGGTATCGACATGCTGACCGACGAGGCCGATCGGCCGGAGGATGCTCTGGTGGCATTCCTGAGCAAGCTCAAGGACGCGATAGACCAGGCTTAGTGCCGATGCGTTCGGCCGGGAACATTGTAGATCGTTGCGACGTTCATAGCTGCGAAGGGATGCTGTTTGCGGAGGCCTATGATGGGCCAGTTCCAAATGATCGATCTCGTTTCCGTCATCGACGCCTGCACCACCGACCGCGCCGCAGGGCGATTGGTGTCGATGGCCAAAGCCGTCGAAGAGTTGCGGGTGCTGACCGGTGATTTCATCTCGCCGGACGAAATCGTGGCCAACGCACTGTCGCCGGTGGCGTGGGCGCGCGGCTGCGCGGTCCTTTTCGACGAGCAGCCGGGCGCCGATATCCTGCACACGCCATGGCAGGATGCCTGACTGAGGACGCCTGAGCGCGCCGAATATCGGCAGCCGCGCCGGCCGGGCGCTGCACGCATTGCATATGCCGCCGCCGGGAGCGCTGGCGGCGGTACCGCAACAGGAGTGTTTAGCCACAATCCGTGAAACCGGAGAAATGCTATGAACAAAAACGAGACCCGTTACGAACATGGCGCGACAAAGTACCCGGCAAAGAAAGATGCCGACGCGTCGGATCAATTCTCGCAGGAGGCAGCCGGCAACAAGATGCCTGCCGGCGGCATGGGCCTGACCCGGTCAAGGGACGAGGTGGAGGACAAAACCCATCAATCCGAAGGGCAGGACCCGCCCAGGCGGTCTACGCCCAGCGCAGCGACCGAAAAGACATCCGGCGCCGGTCCGTCGATCGCCGAGCGTTCCAAGGACGCCAAGGCTCCGAAGAGCGGCCGCCAGCCAGGCGCCTACACCAAGGACTGACCGGCCAGGGAGCTCAGCCCATCATCGTCTTCAGCGGCTCCCTAGCGAGGTTTGCTTCGATCTCCTTGCGGCCCGGCGTTTCCCGCAGGGCTGTGCGCATGTTCTTGCGATATTCGTTCGGCATGCGCGGCGGCAGCATAGGTTCATATGCGTCGACGACCGCCTCTATGATCACCGGACCTTCCGCGGCAAATGCAGCATCAAGAACCCCATCGACGTCCTCAGGCCGGGTGACGCTGTAGCCGATGCCCCCCATGGCTTCCGCGGCCAGGGCGAAATCGATCGGCTGGAGTTCGCAGGCAAATTGCGGGTTGCCGAGGAACATCATTTGCTCCCAGGCGATCTGGTTGAGCATGTTGTTCTTGATCACCAGAAGCTTGAGCGGAAATCCTGTAACGCACGGCCGTCGAAATGTGTCGACAAGGATCTCGGCGGTGTTGGGCATGGTTGCCTCCAGTGTGTTGTCCCGGGCCAATGACCGCCCCAGGCCAAGGACAACCGGGAGAAGCAGGGCGAGGGCGCTTGTAAGAAGCGGCGCTGAGATTGACGCCTCCGGCGTGGACGAGGTGCGGGGCCGCTCCGCCTGTGGAAGAGCTGGGTGAGATAAAGCCGTGCGTGCCCCGCGCAGGGGGCGAGCATCCACAGGTTGGTTAAGACGTTGTCGACGACACCCCAGCGCCGTAGAAACCGGTCTCCCGCATGATGCCGTAGTGCAGGGCCACGGCGTTGAGTTTGCGCTGCCACGTGTGTAGGTTGCGGCAAACATCCCGGCCGCTGGCGCGGCGTATGGGCCGAGCAATTCGCCTTACCGGCAGAAGCAGAAAACGCTAGAATGAACTCCTGCGACGGTTCCAACTGCGCCAAAGACGAGCGCGATGAGCGCGGCGCTCTCCCGAGCGGATTCTGGTGCAACTCCTACCACGTTGCGCTCATGCACCCGGAGACTTGACTGCGAGGGAACGTGGGGATTCCGCTCACCCGTCTGCTGACACTTTGACTTCGCTTGGTGCGCGTCAGGCCTGACTTCCGGCTGATCTTCAGATAGCGGCGATGTCCAGCTTCGAGCCGTCGACCAGACGCGACAGGCGGAACGGTGTAGGATCGACGCATGGCTTGTCGTTTACGACAAGCTCTGCGGCCAGATAGCCAAGCCCCGGGCCCAAACCGAAGCCGTGGCCCGAGCAGCCCGCCGCGAGGACGAGGCCTTTCACCCCGTCCACCTGCGACACCACAGGCACTGCGTCCGGCGTGCAATCGACGAAGCCGCCCCAGGCACTATCGATCTCTATATCGCCGAGTTGGGGGAAGGTCTTCCGGACACTCTCCACCACTTGGCTTACCAGCCATTTTAAGGGTGGAGGATCCAGCACCCGATTCTGTTCGAAGATCCGATCGTCGCTGGTCAGCAGCGCCGGCATTGAATCCGGCCCCGAAAGGAACGATTGGCCGATGCCGAGCCTGACGTTCTTCAGGCGACGCAAGAATTGCGGCATGAATTCCCGGCTATACCGGATAGCCTGGGGCGTGATTTCGAGGTTCGCCTTGCCGCTGATCGCAAGCGTATAGCTGCCGTCCAGTCGGCGCGTGATCGTGCAGTAGGGTGTGGAGACCGCCTCGCCTATGTTGATTGTCGGGGTGGAACGCAGCGCGGTCTGCCGGATGCTCGCTTGGGGGAAACTGATCCCGAGCGGCCTAAGGAAGCGCGAGGACCAGGCGCCAGCGGCGCACAGCACCGCGCTGGTTCTGATGTAGCCCTTCTCCGTGTGCACGCCCGCAATCTTGCCATTGGCCAAGTCGAGCGCCCGCGCGGCGCATTCCTGGTGGATGGTGGCGCCCAGAGCTCTGGCCCCATCGGCGATAGCCGGCGCGGCGAGCGCAGGTTCGGCCTTACCATCCCGGTCCGAATAGGTCCCGCCGACCCATTTGTCGCGCGCTTCGGGGACGCGCTCGGCCACCTCCGCCCGGCTCAGCATGCGGGTGTCGACCTCGTACTCCCTGGCGACCTCGCGCCACCTTTCCCAGCCGGCGAGCACAGCCTCGTCGTGAGTGGCATAGACGAGACCGCAGCGTCGAAATCCAAGGTCCCGATTGATATCGCGCGTCAGCTCGTCCCACAGTCGCATGGAGATCACCGAGAGCGGCAGTTCGCGCCGATCGCGGTTCTGCTGGCGGCACCAACCCCAGTTTCGGCTCGATTGTTCACAGGCGACGTGGCCCTTCTCGAGCAGAGCCACAGAGAGGCCACGCTTCGCCAGGAAATAGGCGGCCGTAGAGCCGAGGATGCCGCCGCCGACGATGACGACGTCGACCTCGGCCGGGAGACGCTCATCGCTGTGAATGCGTTCGACTCGGGGCGACATGTTCCAACCAACCTCGGCTGCCAAGAATGCGGAAGCAAAGTTCCGATCAGCCCTTCATCGCATCGTGCGCTCGAAAGAATGTGCCGAAATCATCCAGGACTTCGCCAGATGTGCGGGTTTTTGATCCCTTGATCGATACGAGATGCTCAAGCCCGACCGAGTTCCAGTTCGGCGCAGGGCGGCGTAACCTGCTCGCGAGTCCGTTGGATCGCGCTTGAGGGTCTTGAGCCTGCGAGCGAAGTTGTTGGCAGCAACGAAGTCGGCGAGGTGTTACCTGAGCTGATCGTGGCTCTCGTAGTAGAAGCGTTTGACCGTGGCGTCCTTGATCGTGCGGTCCATCCTCTTGCAGCTTTACGCGCTCGCTGCGGCGGGGCGTCAGACGTGGACATAGGCGATCAGTCGCCGAACGACGGAGATGCTCTGATGTTCCATCGGAACACCGCGGGGAGAAAAACTGACGGATCATGGCAAATGCGGATAGCAGCCCGGAGCAGATGAGCGAATAGACGGTTTATTCGGCCGCCATCTCGGAACGATCCCGCCGCCCTGCCATTATCGCCATAAGGACAGGCTCAGATCGTGGTGGCGCACGATTGGTCCGGTTCGGCAAGGACCGTGGCCAACTGCAATCACCGGAAGTGGACGGTTCCGCCAGCTATCTGGGCCTCAAAAAATCGAACGCAAGGCACCTTGGAGGAAACCAATGGCTGGACGCAGAACCCATGAGCAGCAATTGCGCATCATTGAAAAGCGGGAGAACACGAAGGGCGCCGGCAAGGATTTCGACGCAGAGGCTGACCTGAAGCGATCAGCAGCGGAACGTGAAGCGCTGCGCAAGGGGTCGGAAATCAGGTCCAAGACACCCGACCTCGTTGACCCTGACGATCGCAACATCCTTCGCGGAGAAAATCAGCAGAGCGTTCATCACAAGAACCGTCCCGACGACTAAGAATTGGAGCAAGCCCATGGCAAAAGGTAGCAAGAAGCACATCGGAGCGGGTGCGCGGGGAAAGGGTTCCGGTGCAGGCGCCATGACCACCACCCCAAAGGACAAGCTCGAGGAAAACAAAGTCCTGTCCAACCGCGACAAGGCCCAGCACACGAAGCAACGCGGTCTGGATTCCAGGCAGATCGCGACTGAGCAGCGCCAGGATCACGCTGCCAATCGTTTGCGCGATTGACGGCTCAACCGCCGCTGGCGCGCGGTGGCGCGGCCCTGACCGGGGCCGCGCTTCAGGTCGGCTGCGAGCGCAAGGGGAGGGGCCGTTTGGCTCAGGCCAGGCCTATTCGCCACTGAAGAGCGGTTCTATCGGATGGCGCGATTTGGTCATTTTGAGTTCGCGCAGAAATATCGCCGCGCTCGACGATCGCCATCGGTTGTCGGTCCTTGCTAGCCATGGCGTGCTCCTTCGGCAGATCGCGTCGACGACCTGCTCTCAAACTGCTCTGCCTCACGCAGCAGCCGGATCACTTCCGCGTCCGTGGTCTGTTCGAAGTCCTCATAATACCGGCTCACCGCAACAAACGGCTCAGGCGTGGCGAGACAGACCACTTCGTCCGCATCGGCTTTGATCAGGTCCAGCGTGTCCCGAGGTGCGACCGGGACGGCCAACACGACATGCGCGGCGCGATCCTTCCTTAGCGCCTTGAGCGCCACTCTGACCGTGCCTCCGGTCGCAATGCCGTCATCGACGACGATGACGGTCCGGCCCAGGACCGAAGCCGCAGGCCGGCTTCCGAGATAAAGGTTTCTGCGACGTTCGATTTCGAGCAGTTGCCGCCGCTTCTCTGCTTCGACGTATTCGTCTGACGGCCGGACCAAAGCCATCGCCTCCTCGTTGAGGACGAGCTGCGGATTTTCCCCGTCGACGACCGCGCCGATGCCATATTCGGAATGGCCCGGCGCGCCGATCTTGCGCACAAGCAGCACGTCGAGCCGGGCACGGAGTGCCTTCGCCACTTCGAAGCCAACCGGCACGCCGCCGCGCGGCAGCGCCAGCACCATTGGATCGGTTGCCGCGAACCTGGCCAAAGCGGCGGCAAGCTGGCGCCCCGCATCCGTTCGATCTTTGAATCCCAAGGCGTCAAAGCGCATGGTCTTCACCCTTTTGACCCTGGCATCGCGCTGCTCAGGCCCGGATTGTCGAAAACACCCCGGCCGGTCGCGCTCCTCGACCAAAATTCCTTACTGGCGAAACGACGATAGGAGGCAATTGTTTCGTCTCACCTTGGTAAAAATTTGCCGAGCCATGCGATTGGCCCCGGTTCTGCTGCTGGCCCGGAGGGCGTCTCAGGCAATGGGCTAATGCCGTGGCCTTGGCGCGCGAAAAAAACGCTGCTGGAACAATCGATCGCCCTGCTGCGTTCGACTGTTTTACTCCTGCCGGGGGTGCTCGATGGCGCCACGTCCTTTCTGGAAAGGCTATCTGAAGCTTTCGCTGGTGACCTGTCCGGTGGCGATGACGCCCGCTACCACCGAGAGCGAGAAGGTCCGGTTCCATACGCTCAATCGCAAGAGCGGGCATCGGGTGGTCAGCCAATATGTCGATGCCGTCAGCGGCAAGCCCGTTGCTGAAGACGACGAGGTGAAGGGCTACCAGCGCGGCGAGGACGAATACGTCCTGCTCGAGGACGACGAGATCGAAGCGGTTGCGCTCGAGAGCACGCGTACCATCGATATCGACATGTTTGTCGATGCCGAAAGCATCGGCTGGATCTGGTACGACAAGCCGCACTATCTCACCCCTGACGACCCGGTAGGGGAGGAGGCATTCTCGGTCATTCGCGGCGCAATGAAATCGACGGGGACGGTCGGAATATCGCGACTGGTCATGTACCGCCGCGAGCGCGCCGTCATGCTTGAACCACGAGGCAAGGGCATCGTGCTGTGGACACTGCGCTATGGCGATGAGGTTCGCGATCCCGAGGATTATTTTGGCAAGATCGACGACGTCAAACCCGATCCGAAACTGATGGATATGGTCTCGACCCTGATCGATGAGCGAACCAGGCAGTGGGATCCCGCCATGACCGGAGATCCGGTCCAGGCGCGGCTGCTGGAGATCATTGCCTCGAAGAAGAAGGGCAAGAAGGGTCCGGCCAAGGCGAAGGCCAAGGCCGAGCAACCGGCCAGCAACGTGATCAACATCATGGATGCGCTGCGCAAGAGCATCGGCTCGGAGCCCGGAAAGCGGAAATAAGCGCCTGGGAGCAGGCTGGGCTGGGAGACAAAGGCAGCACAATGAAGGTCATACCCCGCGATCCTGCTTTCGACAGCACCCGCCGATCCAGCGATTTCCTCCTGCCGCTCGATACGCCTCCAATGGAGGCAAAGGCGGCCGATGCGATTCCCGAAGGAGATGGATGGCAATACGAACGCAAATGGGATGGTTTTCGCTGCCTGGCATTTCGCCAGGATGATGCGGTGGAGTTGCGCGCAAAGTCAGGCAAGCCGCTAGGACGCTATTTTCCCGAACTCCTCGCGACATTGAAGGGACTGCCGTCGCGCCGTTTTGTCGTCGACGGGGAAATCGTCATCTCGGTCGACGGCAAGTTTTCGTTCGACGCGCTCCAGATGCGGCTTCATCCCGCCGAGAGCAGGATCCGCAAGCTGTCCGCCGAAACCCCGGCTAGCATCGTCCTGTTCGACATGCTCTGCGATCAGCACGGAACCGTCTGGTTGGCGCGGACCCTGAAAAAACGGCGAGCGATCCTTGAGGCTTTCGTCGCTTCGGCAAACCGCAGGAACATCGTGCTTTCGCACTGCACGCGCGATGTGAAGGAAGCCCGCTCCTGGCTAGGGGATGCCGGACATGGGGCGACAGACGGCGTCGTTGCCAAGCGGCTGGACGGTCCGTACCAACCGGGGGTGCGCGCGATGGTGAAGGTGAAGCGGCTGCGGTCGGCCGATTGTGTGGTCGGCGGCTTTCGCTATCTCAGCAGCAGTCGTCAGGTCGGATCATTGCTGCTGGGTCTGTACAACGAGGCCGGCAAGCTCGACCACGTCGGTTTCACCTCGACCATTGCCAAGGAGGACAGGGCCGAGCTTACCCGCAAGCTCGAAGCCATGCGCGAGCCACCGGGCTTTACCGGAAAGGCGCCGGGCGGGCCGAGCCGCTGGAGCACCGAGCGCAGCGGCGAATGGGAGCCGGTGCGGCCCGAACTGGTGGTCGAAGTGCGCTTCGATCACGTCACCGGCGACCGTTTCCGGCACGGCACCAAGTTCCTGCGCTGGCGACCAGACAAGGCGCCCGAGCAATGCACTTTCGAGCAGATCGCCTGATTATTCCGATGCATGCACTCGCAGTGCCGTCCTCAAGCCGCTCTCTTGCGCCGGTTTGCACGGTCTTCGATTGGCGCTGCGGCCGCGCGGAAATCCTGCCAGGGGTCCGACGACAGCGAGGCAAGCCGGGTCGGTGTGTTCTCGACGGTAAAATAGGCCGGTCCGATGCCGGGGCCGAGCTCGTCCCAGGCAAGCGGCATCGACACCGCCGCACCCGGTCGTGCTCTTGTCGAATAGGGTGCGACCGCGGTCGCACCACGCTGGTTGCGCAGATAATCGACCAGGATTTTCCCGCGCCGTTTCGATTTGGTGATGGTCGAGACGTAGCGGTTGGGACTGTCGGCGGCCATGGAGTCGGCAATCGCCTTGGTGAAGGCTTTTACAGCTGGCCATTCGGCTTTCGGCTTCAATGGCGCCACGACGTGCAGACCCTTGCCGCCGGAGGTCTTGATGAAGGGGACAAGCCCCGCATCCTTCAGCCGGTCGCGGGTCTCGACGGCGGCTTCGATCACCGCCTCCCACCTCACGCCTTCGCCGGGGTCGAGATCCATGATGATCGTGTCCGGACGCTCCCAATCGCTCACCGTCGAGCCCCAGGGGTGGATCTCCAGCGACGCCGACTGGACGAGACCGATCAGCCCGTCGAGATCATTGATGCTGATCAGCCGCTCGTCTGGCGGATCCTTGGGGTCGTGGACCAGTACGATGTTGGGGTTCAGCCCCTTCCAGGCATGCTTCTGGAAGAATTGCTCGCCCGAAATCCCGTTGGGACAGCGCACCAGCGCCAGCGCGCGGCCGACGATGTAGGGCGACACATAACGCCAGACCTCGGCATAATAGTCGGCGAGGCCTTCCTTGGTCACGCCCTCGTCCGGCCAGTAAAGACGGTCGGGATGGGTGAGCTTGACGGTCCGGCGCTGAGGTTTAGCCGTCTCCTTGCTCGTCTTCGGCGTCTCGCGCGTGATTTCTTTCGCCGGCTTGTCTTCGCGCAACCCGCGGAACGAGGCGTGGCGCAGATGGCCGTCGGCGGTCCACGCCCGGAACTCGACTTCGGCGACGAGGTCCGGCCTGACATAGCGGACTTGCCGAGCCTCGTCGGCGCTCAGCCGTTTTTCGAACGGGCTTGACGGAATGCGTAACCGCTCGAGCTTCTTGAACAGGCTCTCGGCGACCGCTGCCGTGTAGCCGGTGCCGACGCGCCCGACATGATGCAGCTTGCCGTGGTCATAGACACCCAGGACAAGCGAACCGATCGCCTTGCGCGACGTTGTCGAGGGGACATAGCCGGCCACGACAAATTCCTGCCGCGCCGAGCATTTCGACTTCACCCAGTTCTTGCTGCGGCCGGCGCGGTAGGGCGCATCGCGAAGCTTGGAGACAATGCCTTCCAGGCTCAGCCGACAGGCATGTCGCAGCACCAGGGCGCCATCCTCCTCAAAATGACCGCTGTAGCTGATGATGCCGCTGTTACTGCCGATGATTTTTTCCAGCAATTCCTTGCGCTTGATTAACGCAACGTCGCGCAGATCGTAGCCGTCGAGATGAAGCAGGTCGAAGACGTAGAAGTGAAAGCGATCACTGCGGCCCTCGCTGAGATCGGCTTGCAGCGCGGAAAAATCCGATGCGCCGGCTGACGTCTCGACCACGAGTTCACCGTCGATCAGCGCCGTCCCGACAGGGATATCGGCCAGCGCCGAAACGACCGCCTTGCCGAATTTCTTCGTCCAGTCGAGACCGCTCCGCGTCAACAGTTTGACGCGGCCGGCTTCGATCCTGGCCTGCAGCCGGTAGCCGTCGAATTTGATCTCGTGCAGCCAGCGCTCGCCCGACGGCGCTGACGAGACCAGGGTCGCCAGCGTCGGTTCGACGAAATCGGGAAGCGCCGCCTTCTTGGCGCCCTTGATCTTTGACGGTTCGGGAACGCTGATAGTGGCGGGGGCCTCTTCCGCTGGAGCTGGCCTGGTGCTGCCGCCGCGGCGCCTGCGAATGCGCCCTGTCTTAGACGACCAGCCGGGCTCTTCGCCGGCGACGTCCTCTATCTTGCGGCCGGTGGCGACGGATTCCGGCCGCTCGTCCAGAATGTCGGGATCACGTTCGGTGCGCGCGGCGTCATCGTCGCCTTTGATCAGTAGCCAGTTCTCGCGCTTCTCCCGGGGCTTTCCGGCCATCCGCACAAGATGCCAGCGGCCGCCAAGCTTCTCGCCGTGAAGTTCGAAGTCGAGATGGCCTTTCGCATAGCCGCGATGCGCGTCGCCGATCGGCGTCCAAGTGCCTCTGTCCCAAAGGAGGACGGTGCCGCCGCCATACTCGCCCTTCGGGATTGTGCCTTCGAAGTCGCCATATTCCAGAGGATGGTCCTCGACGTGGACGGCAAGACGCTTCTCGCCGGGGATCAGGCTCGGCCCTTTTGTGACGGCCCAGCTCTTCAGGACGCCATCCATTTCGAGACGAAAATCATAATGGAGCCGGGTGGCATCGTGCTTCTGTATGACGAAGCTGTTCCCGGTCCTCGGCGCCCTGCGGCCCTGCGGCTCCGGGGTAACGGAAAAATTGCGCTTCTTGCGGTAGGTCTCGAGCGCCATCGGTCAGCCGGCCTTCCGACGCGGCGCTGTCTGCTTCGCCTTGGCATGGCGCGCTGGCTTTGACTTTGCCGCGGGCTTTCTTGTCGAGGGCTGCTTCCCGCCAACGCCGGCACTCTGGCGCAGCGCATCCATAAGATCAACGACCCTCTCCCGCTTGGCCGGCTTCGGAACGGCGATCTTCTTGCCCTCGAGCTTTGCCTTCACAAGCTCGGCCAGCGCCGCCTCATAACGGTCGTCGAATTTGGTCGGATCGAATTTGCCTTTCTTGGTCTTGATGATGTGTTCGGCCAGTTCGAGCATCTCGCCCTCGATCTTCAAGTCGGGGATGTTGTCGAAAGCCTCCTCCGCCGAGCGCACCTCGTAATCGAAATTCAGCGTCGTTGCGACCAGGCCTTCGTCATAGGCGCGGACAAGCAGGGTCCGGACGCGCCGAAACAGGACGGTCTGGGCGATGGCGGCGACTTTCTTCCTGCGCATGCCTTCGCGGACCAGCCCAAACGCTTCCTCCGCGTGTTTGTCCGACGGGGCCAGGTAATAAGGCTTGTCGAAATACACGTCGTCGACATCGGAACAGCCGATGAAGGCCGAGACCGACAGCGTCTTGTCGCTCTCGGGGACAGCGGCTGAGACCTCATCGGGTTCGAGCATGACGTACTCACCCGAGCCGATCTCAAAACCTTTGACCTGGTCGTCCTTCTCCACCGGCTTGCCGCTATCGCTGTCGACGAAGGCGCGATGCACCCCATGGCCGGTGGCGCGGTTTATCGTGTGGAAAGCGATCCGCTCTGAGGTTGAGGCAGCCGTGTAGAGCGCCACCGGGCAGCTGAGTTCTCCGATTTTCAGAAAACCCTTCCAATTTGCTCTCGGCGCCAAGACGATAGCCTCACTGTCACAAGCGTTTGCACTGGAAATGCAACGTGGCGGCGCGGAGATTTGTTCCTTTGGCGCCTGCGCGGCGATGATCAGAAGGGTCATGGGCCAGCAGACAAGCCATTCCGCTGCAACCAAATTCACCACCCGCCGTTGTCGAGCAGCAAGGAGCGGTTGGCCATGACGGGATTGTCATTGAAGAGACTGTCGTTTTTGTCGGCGCTGGTGGCGGCTCTGGCTCTGGCGGGTTGCAGCAACGAGGCCGAGCCGACACAGGGCAGCACCAGCAGCACTGAGCCGACACAGAGCAACACCAACACCGTCGATCAAAATCCCGAGGTCGACAAAGACCCGACGCCGAAGACGACCACGGGCGGCGATCAACCCGGAACGCCGCCGGCGCAATGAGGGATCGGCCGACTGACCGGATTCTCCCGGATGCATGACGCGCGACAAGGGCTAAAGATCTCATCCCGACTGGCTCTGCTCGACCAAATGGTAGCTATACCGGTCTCGAATGAAAGCGTTGAAGAACCGGCCTTTTGGCGAGGCGTTGCGGAATGCGGCGTACGTTTGCGGCGGCACGTTGTGGTAATCGTAGCGATTTCCGCTTGGGACAAACCATACGGAGAGGATCCTCGTCGCCGGATCGTAATTCATACGTTGAATAGCAGCTGAAGGCATTTCCCAACACTCGGCCCCAATACTCGCCGCGTCTGGACAATAACCCACCAGGGCAAGCCAGGTTCCGTCTCGCCCGAGATGGGGGCGATGATCGGCCGGCTCGTCGCCTCCAAGGCCTTGCCGCCTTGGGCCGGCTTCACCAATTAGGGTTGATGCCATCGCTCAAAACCAGGCAGCGGCAATTCGCCGGACAAGGCGACCTGTTTCTCGCGCCCGACTTTCACGCACGTGACGACCTGCCGGAAGGATTTTGCTACCAGCCGGAGTTGATCACGGCGGCGGAAGAGGCCGAACTGGTACGGCAGCTCGAAAGTCTCGCCTTCCAGCCTTTCGACTTTCATGGCCATCTGGCAAACCGGCGCGTCGCCGGTTTTGGCCTGCGCTACGATTTTGACCAACGCAAAGTCGTCGAGGCGCCGCCGATCCCTGCTTTTCTGATGCCGCTCAGGGATAAGGTGGCAGCATTTGCGCGGCTGCCCGCCGATGCTTTCGTGCAGGTCTTGATCAACGAGTACCGGCCCGGGGCGGGTATCGGCTGGCATCGCGACAAGCCGCATTTCGATGCCGTGGCCGGCGTTTCTCTTCTTGCGCCATGCAGCTTTCGGCTCCGCCGGAAGAACGGCACGAGATGGGCTCGCCAGACCGTCACCCTCGAACCAAGGTCGGCTTACCTGATGACGGGCCCGGCGCGCACCGAATGGCAGCACAGCATCCCAACGGTTTCCGCGCACCGCTATTCCATCACCTTGCGGACCCTGCACCCTCAACGGTCGCCTCGATCAGAAGCGATAGTTCGATGACCAGAATCGAGACCGGCTCCTGTTTTTGCGGTTCGATAAGTGCTGAGATGCATGGTGACCCGTTCTGGATTTGCTCCGATCACGATGACGATTGTCGCAAGGCGATAGGCAGCCCACTGACCGTCTGGGTCGGCTATCGACCGGCCCAATTCAGATTGCTCACCGGCGCGCCAAAAAAATTCTCAAGGACCCGAGGCGTGCTCCGCACCTTCTGCGCCGATTGCGGGACATCCATAGCCTACTTCGACCAGGGGCTTCCCGAGGAACTTTATCTGACGATCGGCTTCTTCGACCACCCCGAGCGCTTTGCGCCGCAGGCTCATGCCTATTGGGACATGAAGCTGCCGTGGGTGGAATTTGGCGACCATCTGCCGCGTGTGGGAAGATATTCAAGGCGGCGCAATCCGGCGGTCGGAAATCCGGCCGACCGGTAACCGGCAACGCCGCCGATGGGACCCGAATGGCCCAGCTGAATTGAATTGCGATCAGTTTGTAATCCAAACGGACCGGCATCATCGCTTCTTCACGCCGCTTTCTATACTATCTGTTGAGCGCAAGGCATAGGTCGGAACAGGCAGAAAAATTTGGAACAACGATCGGGAAGCGCAGACCTTCCACTTCATGGCGGACGCGTGCCGAAATGGCTCGGCGACCGTATGACGCGCCTTGGAGCCGTCATGTGCGAGGCGATCATTCACCATTACGGTCGCGAAGAGCTGCTGCGCCGGCTGGCGCATCCCTTCTGGTTCCAGTCGTTTGGCGCCGTCATGGGAATGGACTGGCATTCCTCCGGCATCACGACCAGCGTCATCGGCGCCCTGAAACGGGGTTTGGCTCCGCTCTCCGGCGAACTCGGCATTCACGTGTGCGGCGGCCGCGGCGCGCATTCGCGCAAGACCCCGCATGAGCTTGCCGTCATCGGCGAGCGCGTCGGCTTCGATGGAACAGGCCTGGCGACGGCCAGCCGGCTTGTCGCCAAGGTTGACAGCGCCGCCGTCCAGGACGGCTTCGACCTTTATCTGCATGGCTTTATCGTCACCGATGACGGCGATTGGGTCGTGGTGCAGCAGGGCATGAACGGCGACAGCAAGGTGGCGCGCCGCTATCACTGGCTGTCCGAAGGCCTGAAGAGTTTCGTCGACCAGCCGCATGCCGCCATCGAAGGCGCCAACCAGGGCGAGATCGTCAACCTGACCGACCGCCGCGCCGACGCCTCGCGCAAGGGCCAGTTGAATCTCCTGCAAGATCTCGGACCGGATCGCATTCTGAGGGAGTTCGCTGCGCTCGAACGTGATGTGGCTGTCGCACCGGAGCCCGATCAGCCAATGCTGCCGCATCTGGTCATGCCGGCGCACCACGACGTTCGCGAAAGCGATGTCGTCATGCGTCGTCTTCATGGCAACATGGCGGCGGCTGCCGAGCGTGGCCCCGCCGATTTCTCCGAGCTTCTCCTGGTGCCCGGCGTCGGTGCGCGCACGGTGCGGGCGCTGGCGCTGGTCGCCGAGGTTTTGCATGGCGCGCCATGCCGGTTTTCCGATCCCGGGCGCTTCTCGCTGGCACATGGCGGCAAGGACAGGCATCCATTCCCCGTGCCGCTGAAGGTCTATGACGAGACGATCGGCGTGCTAAAGTCGGCCGTCCACAAGGCCAGGCTCGGTCGCGACGAAGAACTCGGCGCCTTGAAGCGGCTCGACGAGCAGTCGCGGCAGGTCGAACGCTATGTCACCGGCCCCAGTCTGAAGGAAATCGTTGCCGGAGAGTTCGATCAGTCGCACCTGCTCGGCGGCCGCAGCGTGTTCGGCTGGGAGACCGCACCCGAGGCGCCCGCGGATGCTAAACAAATCAAACAAAAGGGATGATCGGACCGGAACGCAGTTCAGCGGACCTGGCCTGATCCGTGTTCAGGCATCCAGATCAATCAAGGCGATGCCGAGTTCCGGACGTTTTCTGCGGCGCAGATGACCAGGCGTTTCCACCAAAGTGACTTCGAGTGTAGGCCGAACAATGCCATCGAGCAGATGTCCGCCCTTCGTGCTGCCGTCGCGCAATCCGAGCACCGCATGGACGTGAAGGCTGGGCTTGCCGTCGTCGCCGATCGCAACGTCGCCGATCGCGCTGAGCACCTCGCACTGCTCCAGCACCGGGATTTTCCGATAAGTTTTTTCCTCGATGTCGAACCAGCCGACAGTCGCCTTTTCGAAGGCGCCGAGCGCGGTCAGCGAGGCGCCGCCAATATCGTTATCGACAGCGAAAGATGTGAGCGCCGCGAACGCTTCCTCGCCGGGATCAAGCACCACAACGAACGTCCTTTGTCCGGCGCTTTCGGCGACGAGCTGCGATTTCATGATTTCACTCCAGACGCTGTGTCGGCTTTGGGTTGTCATTCGATCGAGATGTTGAACGGAAAGCTGGCTGGCGAGTTCCCATAGCGCCGTTCGACTGTGGAGAAGTTGCAGTGGCCCGGAACAAAGATCGCGCAGGAAGCATTGTTCCCCTCAGGCTATCTCCAGGGGAGCGGACGTGGCGACAACCGATATCACCGTCAGGCATGCGCCAACGCCGCGTGAGTTCTGGATTGGCCTTGGCCGTGCTTTTGCCGGAGCGTTGATCTTCGCCGCCCCGGTGCTGATGACCATGGAGGCCTGGGCGCTTGGCTTTCACCTTCACCCACTGCGGCTCGCCCTGTTCCTCGCTGTCACCTTGCCAATGCTGGTGCTGCTGCACAAGTACGGAGGCTTTCGCCACACGGTGGCGCTGCGCGACCGCATCGCCGATGCTTTTGTGGCGATACTTGTGGCCGCTGTAGCGGCTACGGCGGTGTTGTTTATTTTCGGCATCGTGACCGCCGAAATGCCGCTGCGGGAGGTGATTGGCAAAATTGCGGTGCAAATTGTCCCAGGCAGTCTCGGGGCATCCTTGGCACGCGCTCAGCTCGGCCCGAGTTTGTTGGAGGAGGAGGACATTCCCGAGCCCGGCTACACCGGAGAGCTGTTCCTGATGGTGGTCGGAGCGCTGTTTCTATCGGTGAACATCGCACCGACGGAAGAGGTCGTCCTCATCGCCTACAAGATGGAGCCCTGGCAGGAAATCGCCCTGGTGGTGGTCACCCTCGCTCTCATGCACGCCTTCGTCTATGAGTTCGAATTCCGCGGCTCGCACAGTCCCGAGCCAGGCGCTGGATTCGTCAGCATCTTCTTTCGCTATGCGATCGTCGGCTATGTCCTGGTGATGCTTGTGAACCTCTACATCTTGTGGACCTTCGGCAGGACCGATGGCGCCGGCTTTTCGGAGACACTCAGTGCAGTCGTGGTTCTGTCGTTTCCTGGCGCGCTCGGGGCGGCGGTTGCGAGGCTCATTCTGTGACAAGGAACCCCGCAAAAGGCGACAAGCAACAGCAGTCCGACAACAAAGCAAAGACACGCAAACCCGGGACTTCGCTCACGGAGTGGGTCGTAGCGGGTATAAGTTCCGTAGTCCTGCTTGCCGTGCTCGGTTATCTTGTCGTCGATGGCGTGAGCACGCGCGATGGGAGCGCCCGGATCGTTGTGCTGCCGCTTGGCGTCGCGGCCACCGAGGGCGGCTACGTGGTCGAGTTCGCCGCTGCAAACAGGGCGGGGAAATCAGTTGCTGCTGTCGAGATCAAAGGTGAGCTCCGAAATGGCGATGAGGTCGTCGAGGAGAGCAGCGCTACGCTCGACTATGTCCCACAAAAATCCCAACGGAAGGGCGCGTTGATCTTTCGTCGCGATCCCGAGGGCTATGACCTGCGCCTGTTTGCTAGTGGATACAGTGAACCCTGACCAGTCAAAACGCCATGGATGAAAGGGAACTCGGCGTGGATGACGCGGTCAACCGGCCACTGCTTCGCCCTGCTGTAAAAGCGACATGGCTGCAGAGAACCAACACGGCCGGTGCCTCCGAGAATGATGTGCGTGGGCGATCCTTTCGCACCCTATTCCTCTCTATTCCTCCGGGGCGGTGGCAGGAGCCGTATAACGGCGACGCACCGCATCCAGAACGTGCTTGCGGCTCTCCTGCGCCGACAGCTTTTGGTCCTTTTCCGCCTCGGCGGTCTCGCGCGCCAGATCCTTGTCCCTGATCTGTCGGCGAAACCATTCGGAATAGTCGCCGGCGCGCAGGTGATGCTCCCAGGTTCTGTCGTCGATGCCCTCGGCAATCTGAGCGAAGATCATCAGGTTGTGGGCCCGGAGGTTCATCGCGTCGTCGGGACCTCTGAAATAGAAGCTGCCGGCCTCGTCGAGTTGACCTTCTGCATATTTGCGGCTGTGACGCTTGAGCGACTGGCGCGGCTCGATCGCTTTGACCATGGCAATTTTCTTGCGGGCTTGCGGCCGCCAGAACAGCACACGCTCGCCTTTTGGCGTGGGAATATCCTTTGGCGGCTTGGTGTCCGTCTCCTGACAAAAGGCCTTGATGACATTCTTGGCCTTGGGACCGAGGGCAATGACGGCAGTGACCAGACGCAGGGCGTCGGTCGAGATCGCTTCCGGATGAACGGTGATCAGGACAGTGCCCGGCAATTCCAACGACAGGATGGCGCGCGTGTCGTCGCGCCTCTTGGGCAGAAGATGATGCGCCTCGTCGATGACCAGCCAATGCGGCCTCGCCGTACGGTAGCGGAAATTGCCAAGACCGGGGAGCAGGTCGGCAAAGAAGCCTGGTCGCTCGTTGACCCGCAACGCCAGCCCGTTGACGACCACATTGGTGTCGGGCTTTTCGATCAGGTCGAGCACTTGTGCCTTTGTCGGTTCGCTTGAGGCATCGCCTACCCGGACGGCGCCTTCGAGGCCATCATAGTCGCCTTCCGGATCGAAAACGCAGAATTGAAATCCGTTCTCGACGAAGCGTTCCGTCAGCGCGGTGGCCAAGGTGGATTTGCCGATGCCGGAGCTTCCGGCGATCAGAACCGTGTCGGTCGGCGTCAGATAGACTTCGTCGCCGCCGACCGAACCGAGAAGGATGCCGTCACGGGCTTTTCGGACAAATTCCCGATCACGCTTTACCAGCTTTTCGATTAGTTCCTCGACGCCCTTTCCACGTGCGCCGCGCGTTACAAGATCCGCTGTATCCTTGACCGCCGCAAGGGCGTTCTCGACAGCGACGCTGCAGCCGCAGGCCCGCAGGAACGCATGATCGTTTTCAGCATCGCCAATACCGACCACATTGTGTGGCGACAGCTTGAGGTCCTCAAGTGCGGCTGCCAGCCCGGCTGCCTTGTTGATGCCGGTGGGCAGCACCATCACCGCGCCCTTGTTGAAGATGATTTCCAGCTCCAGCCCGAGTTCCTTGATGACCTCAAGAATTGTTGCCTGGTGTGGTTCCCAGGTCGCGACGATCGACCGTCCAACTGAAAGCGGCTTGACGCCGCGTTTCTTCAAACTGGCGACAAATTTCGGCGCCGGCGCCGGTGAGATCGCACGTTCTTCCTCGCTGGCAGGCGTGTAGATCAACGCCCCATTTTCGGCGACGACCTTGTCGAACACGCCGAGTTCGGGAAAAACCCGCTTGAGGTCGGGCAGTTCGCGGCCAGTGACGAGGATGAGCTTGCGGCCACTTTTCTTGAACCGTTCGAGGGCTGCAAGCGTCTTTTCGACTACGATCCCATCGTGCGCCAGCGTGCCGTCATAATCCGTCGCCAAGGCAATGAAATACATCTGTCGACCATTTCATATCTGAGATCGCCGCTACCTCCGCCACAGGCGAGAGGTCCACGATGATCGAGGCAGTGCGGGCGACACGTTCTCAGTAGCCGCCGATGATCGGCAATATCTCGCCGGTGATGTAGCTTGAACAATGCGGCGAGGCGAGGAACACATAGGCGGGCGCGATCTCCTCCGGTTGCGCCGGCCGTTTCATCGGTGTGTCTGCGCCAAATTTCGAAACGTCGCCGGCTTGCTTGTCCGACGGGTTGAGCGGGGTCCACACCGGGCCTGGCGCCACGCAGTTCACCCGAATTCCCTTTTCGATGAGGTTGCCGGACAGTGCGCGCGTGAAGGCATGAATGCCGCCCTTGGTCATCGAATAGTCGACCAGCTGCTTCGAGCCCTCGATGCCGGTTATGGAGCCGCTGTTGATGATCGCCGAACCGGGCTTCATATGCGGAACGGCCTCCTGCGCCATGTGGAAATAGCCGTAGAGGTTGGTCTTCAGCGTCGTGTCGAAATGCTCCTCGGTTAGCTCGCTGAAGTCGCTGGAATGGACCTGGAAAGCGGCGTTGTTGACCAGCACGTCGATCCGGCCAAATTCCTTCACCACGTTAGTCACAGCCTTGTGGCAGTGGTGGCGTTCGCTGACGTCGGCCTTGACCAGCGTGCAGCGCCGGCCCTCGGCTTCTACGGCCCTCTTCGTTTCTTCAGCATCCTTGTCCTCGCACAGATAGACGATCGCCACATCGGCGCCTTCGCGCGCATAGAGCACGGCCACGGCTCGGCCGATGCCGGAATCGCCGCCGGTGATGACGGCCACTTTGCCGTCCAGCTTTTTTGATCCGATATAGAATGGCGCGTCGTAAAGCGGCGCCGGCTCAATCGCCCATTCATGCCCTGGCTTCGGCTGGTGCTGCTCGGGAAAGGGCGGCTCGGGATATTTGCGTGCTCCGGCCTGCATGGCGCCTTGTTGCTTGCCGTTGCCCTTCGTTTTGTCCTTGGCGTCGATGCCGCGCTGGATGTGGCGTTGCTTGGCGGCCTCGCCGGCGATTTCCGATTTCATCTGCATGGCTGCCTCCTTGGCTTGGAGAAGGGACAACGCATGTCCGGCGAAAAAGTTTACGCGACGGCGTCATTCCTTCGGCAACGAGTCCAAACGCCAGGAAATCGACGGCGTGTACTGCGCAACTGGCAACGAATGACGCGGCCGGACGTTTGGGCACAAGCGGTGTCCGAGAACCTGAAGGCGCGCTGGCCAAGCAGAAGGTATTCCGAGGCTGGTGACCTGACGATTTCCCGCTTCTCGGCCGTACAGGCGATTTTCTGGATCGCGCCAAGGGAGAGGAAAATGGCTGAAGATCATGCCAAACCAACCGGGCCGGATCTGGTCGAGGGTATCGCGTTATCCGACCTTGCCGATGGCGGAAAGCTCCTCGGCCATTGCGGCGATGAGCCGGTGCTGCTGGTGCGCCGCGGGGCCGAGATCTTCGCCATCGGCGCGACATGCACACATTATGGCGGGCCGCTCGTCGACGGTCTTGTGGCGGAAGACACCGTCCGGTGTCCCTGGCATCACGCGTGTTTTGATTTGCGTACAGGCGAGGCCTTGCGCGCCCCTGCTTTCAGTCCACTCGCGTGCTGGTCGGTGGAACAACGCGATGATCGGATAGTCGTGGGCGAGAAGCGCAAGCGGACGGTGTCCAAGCCGCGCCCTGGCGGCTCCAGCCAGGCTCCCGAAAAAATTGTCATTGTCGGTGGCGGCGCCGCAGGTTTCGCGGCGGCAGAAACACTGCGGCGCGAACATTATCAAGGCAGCATTGTCATGCTCAGCAACGACGAAGCGCCGCCGGTTGATCGGCCCAATCTTTCCAAGGACTACCTCGCCGGCAAAGCACCGGAGGATTGGATTCCGCTGCGCCGAGAAAGCTTCTATTCGAAGAACGGCATCGACCTGCGCCTCAATGCGGATGTCGCCAGCATCGATACGCGTTCTGGCGAGGTTGTGCTCGCGGACGGGGCCCGGACTGCCTACGACAGGCTACTCCTGGCGACCGGAGCCGAACCGGTTCGCCTGACCATACAAGGCGCCGACCAGCCACATGTTCACACGCTGCGCTCGTTCGCAGACTGCAAGGCGATCATCGAGCGAGCCACGACTGCGCGCCGCGCCGTCGTGCTTGGCGCCAGTTTCATTGGCCTGGAGGTTGCCGCGGCGCTGCGCTCGCGCGCGATCGAAGTTCATGTCGTGGCGCCGGAAAAACGGCCGATGGAACGGATCATGGGTCCGCAAATGGCCGACTTCATCCGCGCCCTGCATGAGGAGAATGGGGTCGTATTCCATCTCGAGGACACTGCGAGCAGCATCGACGCCAGCGAGGTGAAACTCAGCGGTGGCGATATTTTGGCGGCGGATCTCGTCGTCGCCGGCATCGGCGTGCGACCGCGGACAGGGCTTGCCGAAACGGCGGGGCTCACCCTTGACCGCGGTGTCGTCGTAAACGCCTTTTTGGAGACGAGCGCACCAGGCATCTTCGCGGCCGGCGACATTGCGCGGTGGCCGGATCCTCACAGTGGCGAGAACATTCGGGTCGAGCATTGGGTGGTTGCCGAGCGGCAGGGGCAAACCGCGGCCCTCAACATGCTCGGCCATCGCCAGAAATTCGTCGCCGTGCCGTTCTTCTGGAGCCAGCACTACGATGTTCCCATCAACTATGTCGGCCATGCCGCGCAATGGGACGAGATCGCGATCGATGGCGACATCGTTGCCAAGGATTGCCTGCTCCGCTTCAAGCGCGAAGGGCGCACGCTGGCTGTCGCTTCGATCTTCCGCGACATCGAAAGTCTGGGGGCCGAGGTGGAAATGGAGCGCCAGACGACCTAGCCCGGAGATCTCAAGCGAAGCGCACGCTGTACGGCCGGTTCAGTCCCGGCGCGCAAGGATCCAGTCGGTCGCCGCCGCAAGATCGGCGACGGTTGCGGTCGGGCGCGGATCAAACCGTTTCTCGTCGCCGTGCCGGTATTTGCCGGTCCGCACCAGCAAGGCGCCCGACAGTCCGGCGCTTAGCGCGCCAGCTATGTCGGCCTCGGCGTCGTCGCCGACCATGATCGCCTGGTCTGGCGCACAGTCCATGCTTGCCAGCGCCGACAGAAAGAATTCCGACGACGGCTTGCCGAGAACGGTTGCGCGTTTCAGCGAGGCAAATTCCAATGCCGCGACGAATGGCCCGGCATCGAGACTGAGCTCGCCGTCGGCATCCCGAAACGTCCGGTTGGTGGCAAGGGCCAGCAATTCGGCCCCGGCGCTCAGCTCGCGGAACGCGTCATTCAACGCCGCATAGGTGAAGGCGTCTCCGGCGTCGCCGACGATGACGGCGCGCTTGTCGCGATCCGGCAGTTCGCAAAAGTCCGGCGCAAGGCCGGGGTGAATCAGCAAATATGGCGCACGGCCATTGCGAAGCAGCCATTCGCGTGCAGCGTGCGCCGGGGTGAAAACATCTGCCCTGGTAACGGTGAGCCCCATCGCCTGCAGACGTTCGAGAACGCTCTGTTTCGACGAGCGCGTGGTATTGCTTATGAAGCGTATGGCCAAGCCGGCCTGGCGCAAACGCGCGACGGCGTCGATCCCGCCTGGTATGGCGGTCTCGCCATCATAGATGACGCCTGCGAGGTCCAGCAGTACACCTCTTGTCATCGATCCAGCATGACCACGAGTCTGTCAGGCGTCAAATCCGGAACAGGCCATGGTTGTTCCCCTTGGATCAGGGGGCAGGCACATGCGATAGCCGAGGTCACTGCCACCATTCGGGAAAGGTCATGCGTGCGGCCTCGGCCAGCGTCGCGATCGCCTCGTCGGGGACCGAGCTGTAAGGCCAGAGCAGTCGCGGGCCAAGCGGCGCCCAGCCGCCGGCCGCCGCCATCGCTTTGTCGAGCGCCGCATCGCTGACGTCATAGCGAGCGCGAAAGGGCAGTACGTGGGTGGCGAGAAAGGCCTGGATGCGCGTCTCGACCTCGGCAGCGGCCGCCGCGTCGGTGCGGATCGTCTGCCACCACAGTACCGCGCCCTTGGGGTTAAGGCAGGCGACGTTGGAGTAGCTGCCGTGCGCTCCCTGGGCAAATCCGGTCGCCAGCGTATGGCCGGGCACGAAGACCGAAAATCCCGGCAGTTCGCGGCGCATGTCGGCGTACCAGCCGGGGTCGCCGCCCGGCAGCTTGGCGCCGACCAGCGACGGCACCGCTGCACGCAGCCTGGCGATGGCTTCGAGCGTCAGGCGGCGCTTGGCATGCGGTGGATTGTAGAGCACCAGCGGCATGTCGGGCGCGGTCTCGCACAGGCCGCCGACGAAGCACATGACCTCGCCGTCGCTGGGCGGCCACCAGTCGGGCAAGGTGAATTGCACCGCGGCCGGACGAATCGCCGACACCCGCATCAGCCGCTCGCGTGCGACGCGCGGATTGGACTGGCTGATGCCGATCTGGAAGGGCAGGCGCGCGCGGCCGGCAATCGCGGCCACCAGGGCGCAAAGCCGGTCGAACTCGGGCTCGGTCTGGCAGTGGAATTCGCAGGCCGTGCCGTTGGAATAGATGCCGTCGACGCCTGATGCGCAGAGCCGGGCGATCGTTTCCTCCGTCGCTTCCCAGTCGATTGCCCCGCGATCGTCGATGGCCAGCATCACCGCGCCCCAGACGCCGCGCGGCGCGTCTGCGGGCAAGTGGCTCGGGTGATCGTCGAGCTCAGGGCGCATCGGCGATCTCGTGCTCGCGGCGCGTTTCGTTCGACGCAAAGGCGGCCTCGATAATGGCGATGATCTTGCGGCCATAGGCGCCGTCGACCGGCACCGGCTTGTCGTCGGCAATGGCATCGCGCATCGCGCTCCATTCGCGCACCAGCGCGGCATGCATCCAGTTCGGCTCGAACGAGCCGGGCAGGTCGGTCCAGGCCGTGTCGCGGCCAAGCATCGTGCCGCGGTCCATGTCGATGCGCAGCGTTGCCTGCTCGCAGACCAGGTCCATGACGTAGCCGGCCGCGCCATTGCGATAGCCGACGCTCTGCACCTGGCCGAGCCCGCCGCCGGCGAAGCGCAGTCCGAGCAGGGCGGTGTCGTCGGCTTCCTGATCATGGGACATGGCGCCAAGCATGGCGCTCACCGACACGACGTCGTCATCCATGAGCCAGACGAGGCGGTCGAGCGCATGGATGCCGGCCGTCAACAGCATGCCGCCGCCGGTGGCCTTGCGCAGATGCCAGTCGCGGCGATTGTGCTCCATCCACAGCTTGATGATCCAGCTCGATCCGACGAGCGGCCGGCCGAGCGTTCCTTGCTCAAGCATTTGCCTGGCCGCCATGCAAGGCAGCGCGAAATGCATGAGATGGGCGACCATCAGCTTGACGCCAGCGGCGGCCACGGCGGCGTTGATCGCATCGCAGGCCGCCGCCGTCGGCGCCATCGGTTTTTCGAGCATGATATGCTTGCCGGCGTTCGCCGCGCCGATCGCCATTTCGGCATGCAGATGGTGAGGACTGGCGATGAGGACTGCCTCGACTTCCTTGTCGTCGAGCAGCTTGCGCCAGTCGGTGTAGCCGCGACCACCATGTTCGCTGGTGAAGGCGGCCAGGGCATCGTTGTTCCCGCGGCACGATGCGACGAGATGCAGGCCCTGCACCTGCTTGATTGCCCTTGCATGGGCGGCGCCGAAATCGCCCGCTCCGATAATACCTATTCCAATCATCGTCCTGCCTTTTCATACGCGGCGTCGATCAGCGACATCGCCGCAACATAGTCATCGATCGAAGTCGCCGGCGGCGCTTTTCGAGCCAGCCGGTCGAGCGTGTCTCTCATGCACAGGCGGTAGCGCGTCGCCGGCAATTCGATCGGCAATTCGATGATAGCGCCATCGTCGAGCGTCGCACAGAAGGCGCGCTCGCCATAGTCGATGAGGGTCGCATTCTCACTGACGATACGCCATTCGAAATCGCCGCCGGGGCGCATCGAAGCGAAAGTGTATCCGGCCTCGACGACGAACAACGCTCCGGCAGCGTCTTGCAGCACAAGCAGCGCATGGTCCTCGACCGGGGCGCGGTGGATGCGGTTCTCGATCGAAACGGTTTTTAGCCTGAGCGCGCCGGTTGCCAGGCCGAGCGCGGCATTGACGCCGTGTATGCCGAGGTTCCTCAGCGCGCCGCCGCCGCCGATCGCCGGATCCACCACCCAGGCGACGCCGTCGGCCGCATAGCGCTGCGGCGGGCCATTGACCAGCCGGAACTGGCAATGCGCAACCGCACCGGCGCGGCCTTGGCTGCGCAGCCGTTCAAAGGCAGTGGCGGCCGGCCCAAAGCGGTTGGGCAGGGGAACGCTGACAAAGGCCTGGTGCTGCCTCGCCAGCTCGCTGAGCGCGGCCAACGCTGCGGTGCTGCTGGCCGCCGGCTTTTCCAGGATCAGCGGTATGCCGGCTTCGATCACGGCACGGGCCCGCGCCGGCACCGTCGAAGGGTGTCCCATCAGCAGGATCGCGTCCGGCGGGCCGGAGAGGATTTTCGCAAAATCGGCGATGAACGGCAAATGATGGCGCGTCGCGAAGGCGCGCGCATGCTGCGCGTCCTCATCCCAGATGCCGGCAATCTCGGCGCCGCAAAAACGTGCAGCGTCGAGATGCATTTCGGCGTGCCAATGGCTTGAGCCGGCCAGGACGATCTTCATTCAGCGTGGAATCCTCTTGCTTGCAGGATATCCTACAAGTCGCTATGCTACAAGCATCGACCGCTTTTCGACGCGCCATCGGCCGCAATTGCAGCGGCGCTGGGAGAAAAATGCCGGAACCCAAGTTGAGCTCGGAACCCAAGTTGAACCCGGACCAAAAATCGATCGAACCGCTGGCCCGACCGCCGCTGCTTCACGTTAGCGTGCAGGAGAGCCTGAGGAAATATATCCAGAGTAACCAGCTCAAGGCGGGGGACCCCTTGCCTCCGGAGACCTTCCTGGCGCAGCGGCTCGGCGTCGGCCGCAACTCGGTGCGCGAAGCGATCAAGGCACTGGAGTCGATCGGCATTCTGGAGACGCGTCGCGGCATTGGCGTGTTCGTCAAGGAATTCTCCTTCAAGCCGTTGCTGGATAATCTGGCATACGGCCTGCAGGATTCGCTGCGCGACGTCGAGGAACTGCGCGAGATCCGCCGTGTCCTTGAAACCGGCCTGATCGCAAAAACCATCGAGATGATCAGCGCCGAAGACATCGCCGCGCTGCGCCAGCTGACCGAAAGCATGCGGCGGCGCGCCGAGCGCCAGGAGAGCTTTGCCGAAGAGGACCAGCAATTCCATCAGTTGCTGTTCCGCTGCCAGAACAATCACATGTTGAGCGCGCTGATCGACATCTTCTGGGTGGCGTTCAACAAGGCCTCGAATTTCACCAGCCTCGACAATCCGACGCCGCTGGCGACCTGGCGCGACCATCACGAGATCGTCGAGGCGGTCGCCGCCAAGGACGTCGACCGGGCGCGCGAGCGCCTCGACGACCACTACAGGGGTATTCAGCAAGTGATCGCCAAAAACCGGATTACCTGACCCAACGCCGAACTACCTGAGAATGCCAAGGGAGGAAACCATGCGCATCAGAACTATAGCTCGTCATCTGGCCATCACCGGGCTGCTGCTCGGCGGCATTAGCCTTGCCACCAGCGTCCAGGCACAGGGCGCCAAGACCATCACCGGAGGCTTCGATGTCGGCCCCGGCGGCTTTCCCAAGAACTTCAATCCGCTGGCTGCGACCGGCGGCTTTACCTGGCTCAGCACCTATTTTGAACCGCTTGTCATCTACAACGCCGAACTGACCGAGCTCGAAGGCGATCTGGCCAAGGACTACAAGGTCAGCGACGACAAGCTGACCTACACGTTCAACCTTGCCCAGGAGAGCTGGCACGACGGCAAGCCGTTCACGTCCAAGGACGTCAAATTCACGCTTGAGCTCGCCAGGAACAAGGCGTCCGGCAGCCTGTTTGCCGCGCGCCTTGGCGACATCGCGTCGGTCAACGCGCCGGACGATCGCACCGTGGTCGTCAAATTGTCGAAGCCCAACGGCTCCTTCCTGTCGATTCTCTCGCAGGTGATGATCCTGCCGGAGCATGCCCTGGCCGCGATGCCGCCGGAAACGCTGGCCACGAGCACCTGGTGGTCCACGACGCCGGTCGGCACTGGCCCCTTCAAGTTCAAGCGCTATGTCAGCGATCAATATGTCGAACTGGCCGCGGATGACGACTATCGCGGCGGCAAGCCGAAGGTCGACGTGCTCATCAACAGGTATTTCGAGAGCCCGGCGGCGGCCGTTGCGGCGCTGCGCGCCGGCGAAATCCAGTTCACCTATGTCGAGCCCGACGACGCGGTAACCTTCAAGAGCGACAGCAATTTCAAGGTGATCGAGGGCGCCTCCTATGTGGTCAACTACATCGGCCTCAACCAGAAGGTCGAGCTCTTTAAGGATGTTCGCGTGCGCCAGGCGATCATGTACGCGATCGATCGCAATGCCATCATCGAGAGCCTCTATGGCGGCGCGGCCAAACCGGCCAATTGCGGCTACGTCGCGCCGCACCTGCTTCCCGAAGGCCTCGAACCCTATGCCTATGATCCGGCCAAAGCCAAGGCTCTGCTTGCCGAGGCCGGCTGGGACAAGATCAACGGCGACAAGCCGATCACCTTGCTGACCTATTACGGCTCGCCGCAAGCCGCCAACGTGATGGCTGCCATCCAGTCGATGCTGGCCGAGGTCGGGATCAATGTGGTGCCGCGCGTCGTCGATACGCCGACTTATAACGGCATCGTCTACAAGGAAGGCACGCCGGACTGGAACGCGTTTGCGATGGTCTATGCCGGCCTGCAGAACGGTCCCAATCCGGCCGGCATCAGCCCGGGTCTCAACAAGTCCCAGATTCCGCCGGCAGGCTTCAACACCATGCGCATCGAGTTCGATGATCTCAGCGCCGCGTTGGACGCTGCGCTCGCCCAGACCGATCCGGCCAAGATCGATCAATCCTGGCAGCAAGTCTGCAAGGTGATGAACAAGGATCTGCCCTGGGCGACGTTATGGGTGGCCAACCGCTATGGCGTAGCCTCCAACAGGCTACGTGACTTTGTCTGGACGCCGGCGCCGGGCGGCGGTCCTTATGCGGCTCACCCGGAACGCTGGGACATCCAGTAAAACGGCTGGCGGGCCATTCCGGCCCGCCAATGATACGGGCCGGCACGATGCCGGCTCCGCTCACCATCGCCACGGACAGCCAATGCTGAGTTTCATTGCCCGCCGCAGCGCTACAGGACTGTTGATGCTGGTCGCCCTGAGCGTCCTCATTTTCATCCTTCTGCGGCTGGCGCCCGGCGATCCGATCGATGCCTATATCAATCCGTCCAGCCCGATGACGGCTTCCGACCTCGAAGTCCTGCGCGACCGGCTTGGGCTCGACCAGCCGCTTCCCGTGCAATACCTCGCCTGGCTTCGCGCTGCGCTCGGCGGCGACTTCGGCTATTCGATCCAGCGCAGCGGCGTTGGCGTGCTGCCGCTGGTCATGGAGCGCATCGGCCCGACCGCGCTGTTGATGGGCACCGGCCTGGCCATCGCCATTGTGCTCGGCATTTCCGCCGGCATCTTCAGCGCCGTCCGCCGTAACACGCTGCCCGACATCGCGCTGTCGGTGGTTTCCTTCGTCGGCATCTCCAGCCCGGCGTTTCTAACGGCACTTCTGGGACTGTACTTTTTCTCGGTGCTGCTGCGCTGGGCGCCATCAGGCGGCATGCAGACCGCCGGCGCGCCTTTTTCCGTAGCGGACGTGCTCGCGCACCTGGTCCTGCCCGCCTGCCTGCTGTCCATCGGACACGCCGCGCTGATCATGCGCTACATGCGCGCGTCGCTGCTGGAAGTGCTCAACCAGGACTATGTGCGGACCGCACGTGCCAAGGGCGTGCGCGAATTCTGGGTGATCATCAAGCATGCAACCCGCAATGCGCTTTTACCGGTCATCACCCTGATCGGGTCGACGGTCGGCATAGCGATCGGCGGCGCCATCTTCCTCGAAAGCGTGTTCAACTGGCCGGGCATGGGCCTGCTGCTGGTCAACGCCGTCGGCACAAGGGACTACCCTGTGATCATGGGCGCCACTTTGGTAATCGGCATCTGCGTCATTCTGGTCAATCTCCTGACCGATATCGTCTATGCCGTCGTCGACCCGCGCATCCAGGTGTCGTGATGACGATCACCGCACCAGATCCGACAATCGACCCGACAGCCGGGCCGCAAACCAAGGGACCGCTTCGCCGCGCGCTCGGCCGGTTCTTTGAAAATCGTGCGGCGCGCGCCGGTCTGCTTATCGTCATCCCTATTCTGCTGGCGGTCTCGACCTATTCCCTGTGGTGGCCGTTCAGCCCCAACGCCATCGATCTCAGGGCGATCAACAAGGGGCCGTCCGCCATTCATTGGCTCGGCAGCGACGGCGTCGGCCGCGACGTCATGGCCCGGCTGCTGCAAGGCGGACGGATCTCGCTGCTGGTCGCCGTCTGCTCGGTCGCCATCTCGATCGTCATCGGCTTCCTGGTCGGCGCTGTCGCCAGCTTCGGCGGGCGCCTTGTCGACGGCACGGTGATGCGCTTCGTCGACCTCGCCATGACCCTGCCGCCGGTGATCTTCCTGCTCGTGCTCGCTTCGATCGCCGGCACCGGCATCGCGCCGACCATCCTGGTGATCTCGCTGCTCTCCTGGCCGGTGCTGTCGCGCATGGTGCGCGCCCGGCTGCTCGAGCTGCGCGAGCGTGACTTCGTCGTCGCCGCCCGTGGCATGGGGGCGGGGCTGCCGCATCTCCTGTTCCGCCACGGCCTGCCGAACTGCATCGACATTCTTGTCGTCTACGCCACGCTGCAGATCGCCAATGCCATTCTGCTCGAAGCCGGCCTTTCCTTCCTCGGCCTCGGCATCGCACCGCCCGAAGCCAGTTGGGGCAACATGCTCAATCTCGCCCGCTCCACCGTGGTGCTCGAGCAATACCCCTGGCAATGGATGTTTCCCGGCGCCGTACTCGTGCTCACCGTGCTGGCTATCAACTTCATCGGCGATGGCCTGCGCGATGCATTCGACCCTCGTTCCGATCTCAACTGACCTGAAGGTTTTTGAAAAAATGCCCCTGTTTACCGGTGTCGTGCCACCCGTCGTCACCCCACTGCATTCCGATCTCAGTGTCGATTTTGCGTCGTTCACGCGGACCATCGAAAACCTGCTCGACGGCGGCGTTCACGGCCTGTTCGTGCTCGGCTCGACCAGCGAGGTGATCTTCCATGACGAGGCCGGCCGCCGGGCCATCATCGAGCACGCGGTCAAGGTCAACAATGGCCGCGTTCCGATCTTCGCCGGAGTCATCGACCCGACAACCGATCGCGTCATCAACCACGCCCTGATCGCCAGGTCGGCCGGCGCTGACGCAGTCGTGGTCACCGCGCCGTTCTATGCCCGCACCAGCCAGCCCGAGATCGGCGATCACTTCCGCTACATCAAGGACGCAGTCGACATCCCGATCATCGCCTACGACATCCCGGTCTGCGTCCATGTCAAGCTGGAGCGCCAGACCACCGTCGGCCTGGCCAGCGAGGGCGTTATCGCCGGCATCAAGGATTCCAGCGGTGACGACGGCAATCTGCGTTATGTGCTCAAGGACATGGCCAACGACCCGAATTTTTTCGGCATGACCGGGTCCGAGATCCTGGTCGACAGCGTGCTTGCCATGGGCGCGCATGGGGTCGTGCCGGGCCTCGCCAATGTCGACCCGCACGGCTACGTCAGGCTGTGGAACCTGATGCAGGCGGGTCGGCACGCCGAGGCCCGCCTGGAGCAGGAGCGGCTGTTGAAGCTGTTCGAGATCGTCTGGATCTCGCTCGGCAGGACGAGCGCCGGCTCGGCCGGGGTCGGTGCCTTCAAGACCGCGATGAGGAGCCTCGGCATCATCGCCTCCAACACCATGGCGCGGCCGCAACGCAGCCTGAACGACGAGGAAGCCGCAAAGGTCGACATCATCCTTCGCGACGTCGGCTTGCTGCGCTGACCGTGGACGCTCCGATCCTCTCGATTTCCGGTCTGCGAGCGGTGTTCCGTATCGCCGGACGCGACATCGCCGCCGTGCAGGACGTCGACCTGGTGATAGGTTCGGGCGAGACGGTTGCGCTGGTCGGCGAGTCGGGATCGGGCAAGTCGGTCACCAGCCTGTCGATCATCGGCCTGCTGCCGAAGAAGGTCGGACGCATTGCCGAGGGCTCGATCGCGCTGCGGCGCAGGGACGGCACGGTCACCGAACTGACCGGCCTCGATCCCGAGTCGCTGCGCAAGGTGCGCGGCAACGACATCGGCATGGTGTTCCAGGAGCCGATGACCAGCCTCAATCCGGTCTACAGCATCGGCGAACAGATCGCCGAGCCGATCCGCATCCATCTCGGCAGATCGCACCGTGATGCGGCCACTGATGCCGTGCGGCTGCTGGCTCAGGTCGGAATTCCCGACCCTGATCGGCGGGCGCGGCAATACCCGCATGAGCTGTCGGGAGGGATGCGCCAGCGCGCCACCATCGCCATGGCCTTGTCGTGCGATCCGACCTTGTTGATCGCCGACGAGCCGACCACCGCCCTCGACGTCACCATCCAGGCCCAGATTCTCGACCTGCTGGCCGCGCTGCAGGCGCAACGCGGCATGGGCATTCTATTCGTCACGCACAATCTCGGCGTCGTTGCCGAGATCGCCGACCGGGTCGCGGTGATGTATGCCGGGCGCATCGTGGAATCGGGTCCGGTGAGCGAGGTGTTCAACCGTCCGCGTCATCCCTACACCGCCGGGCTGATGCGTTCGGTGCCGCGGCTTGGCCAAGCCACCACGCTCAAGGCAGCAGGAACGCCGCTGCCGACCATCGCCGGCAATGTTCCATCGCTTGCCTTGCTGCCCAAGGGCTGCTCTTTCGCGCCGCGTTGCGCCCTGGCTGTCGATGCCTGCCGCACTGCTGTACCGCCATTGTTCGCGGCGACGTCGACCCAGCAAAGCCGCTGTTTGCGCTGGGAGGATCTCTGACAGTGGACGCTCCCTTCCTTTCAGTCAGGAACCTGACCAAGCATTTTGCGCCGACGGCGTTCGCGCGCGGTCCCGTCGTCAGGGCGCTGGACGATATTTCCTTCGACATCGCGCGCGGCCAGGTGGTCGGCCTCGTCGGCGAATCCGGGTCGGGCAAGACCACGATCGGCCGCTCGGTGCTGCGTCTCATCGAGCCGACGTCCGGCGAAATAAGGTTTGACGGCGTCGATATCACCAAGCTGAGCGCCGGGCCGCTGGCCCGCCAGCGCCGCAAGATGCAGTATATTTTCCAGGATCCGTTCGCCAGCCTGTCGCCGCGCATGACCATCGGTCAGATCCTGACCGAAGGCCTCGATATTCAGGGCATCGGCAGCAGGCGCGAGCGGCGGGAGAAGGCTGAGAAGGCGCTTGCTGCGGTCGAACTGCCGGCCGATGCCTATGATCGCTACGCCCACGAATTTTCGGGCGGGCAGCGCCAGCGCATCGGTATCGCCCGGGCGCTTACGCTCGAACCCGAATTCATCGTCGCCGACGAGCCGGTCTCTGCTCTCGATGTCTCCATTCAGGCGCAGATCATCAATCTTTTGCGCGACCTGCAGGTCCGGCTCGGCCTGACCATGCTGTTCATTTCGCATGACCTGGCCGTCGTCGAATATATCTGCGACACGGTGATCGTCCTCTACCTCGGCCGCATCATGGAAGTCGCGCCTGCTGCCGAGCTCTATGCCCGGCCGCAGCATCCCTATACGCGCGCGCTGCTTTCGGCCATTCCGTCGCTCGACCCACTGGCCAGGCAAGGCCGGCAGGTGCTGAAGGGCGACATTCCAAGCCCGGCAAATCCGCCGACCGGGTGTGTTTTCCGAACCCGTTGCCCGGTTGCCCTCGACGCTTGCGCCGGAATCGTCCCGCCGTTGCGGGCAACAACGTCCGACGACCATCTGAAGGCCTGCATTCGCGACGACATCGCTTGAGACAAGAGCCGACATGGCGATTTACTTCGCGTGCTGTCTGAGAGACTCTCCGAAGGGAGGCGAAGAACCGGCCGCCAGCTTGCTGCCCAGAAAAGCCCCCGCCAAGCTCAACCGCCTCAATCCCGAGAGATCGATTTCCGAAGCTGCTCGAAAACTAACAGCTTGCTTTTGCGCACGCCGTCTTCAAGGAGGCTTCCGTTTGCCAGGTGCGCGGCGATGGCGCTGGCCAGCGCGCAACCCGTCCCGCGCATCGATCCGCCAAGACGCGGCGCATCGAAGCGGATGGGCTCTTGATCGGCGCGCAGCAGGATGTCCGTCGATCGACACCCCGCGGCGTGGCCGCCCTTGATCAGCAGGGCCTGCAATCCGGCGGTGAGCAATTTCTGACCTTGTTGCAATACGCCGTCCTCGTCGATGGCCAGGTCTGAGCCGGCAAGGACAGCCAGTTCGATGAGGTTGGGTGTGACGAGACGGCAAAGCGGGATGAGTTCATGCTTCAGGACGCCGATAGCGCCTGTGTCCAGAAGCGGCCAACCCGAAGAAGAGACCAGCACCGGGTCGATGACTGCCGGTATCTGTGGGTTTTGGCGCAGCACATCCGCGACGGCGACGACGGTTTGCTCCGTCGCGAGCATGCCGATTTTGATCGCCCCTACCGCGTTGGCTTGCAGCGCGGTACGCATCTGATCGGCCACCAGACCGGGTCGCAAATTGTGGATTTCCGTGACGGCTTCATGCGTCTGCACCGTCACGGTGGTAACTGCAAGGCAGGTACGCAAGTCGAGGGCGGAGATCGTCTCAATGTCACGGGCTATGCCGGCGCCGCCGCTGGAGTCCGAGCCGCCAACGACAAGCACATGCGGTTCGCGCCTCAACGCCATCGGCCCGTCTTTTCAATCCACTGGCGCGTTCGCGCTTCCGGATCGGCATCCAATGTGATGTCGGTCACTACCGCGGCGCTGTCCGCACCGGCACCGAAGACGCCTTCGATCCGGTCGGGATTGAGGCCGCCAATCGCGACCAGAGGTGTCGGCGCGATCCGGCGCTTCCATTCGCCAAGCCGTTCGAGCCCCTGCGGCGCCCATTTCATCTGTTTCAGGATGGTCGGATAGACAGGGCCGAGCGCGATATAGTCCGGTCTGGCGGCAAGGGCTGTTTCGAGTTCGAGATGGTCGTGCGTGCTGAGGCCGAGACGGAGACCCGCAGCCCTTATCCGGGCAAGGTCCGCCGCTTGCAGATCTTCCTGTCCGAGATGAATGAAATCGCAGTCCTCCTCGATCGCCAGCCGCCAGAAGTCATTGATGATGAGCTGGCATTTGTATCGGGCGCACAAGGCCTTCGCCTTGCGGATCTCGGCGCGCAACGCAGCCTCGTCGAGGTTCTTGACGCGAAGCTGCATCAGCCTGACGCCGAGCGGCGCCAGCCTTTCAATCCAGGCGGCGCTGTCGACGATCAGATAAAAAGGATCGAGTTTCATTGAAAGACTGCCCGGCCGATTGTCGGCGTCGATGGGACGGCGAGGTCGCGTGGCTCGAGCAGGCCCGAGCGATAGGCCTCACGGCCGGCATCGACCGCCTTGCCGAACGCGCGCGCCATGCCGATCGGATCGGCGGCCTTGGCCACTGCCGTGTTGAGCAGCACCGCGTCGAAGCCGAGTTCCATCACGAGAGCCGCGTGAGATGGGCGGCCGAGGCCCGCATCCACGATCAGCGGGACATCCGGGAAATGGCCGCGCATCGAGCGGAGCGCGGTGATATTTACCGGTCCAAGCGCAGAACCGATCGGCGCGCACCAGGGCATGAGCACCCTGCATCCGGCTTCCAGCAATCGCTCGGCGACGACGAGATCGTCCGTCGTGTAAGGAAATACAGCAAAGCCGTCGTCGCACAAGATTCGCGCGGCCTCGACCAAGCCGAAGACGTCAGGCTGCAGCGTGTCATGATTGCCGATCACCTCGAGCTTGATCCAGTTCGTGCCGAAGACCTCGCGCGCCATATTTGCGGTCGTGACGGCTTCCTTGACGGAGTGACAACCGGCGGTGTTGGGTAGGACATGCAGCCGCAGCGATTGGATAAGCGACCAGAATTTCTCGCCACCCTTGCCGCCGGCCATTTCGCGGCGCAATGAGACGGTCACCGCGGACGCGCAGGATGCCTTGACCGCATCGGCAAGAATGGCGGGCGAGGGGTACTGTGCGGTGCCGAGAAGCAGGCGCGACGGAAGCTTGGTTCCGTAAAGCTCGATCACGTCACTAACCTCCTTGCATGGGTGAGAGGATTTCGATCCGGTCGCCGTCCTTCAGCTGGAACAGCGCCCGCTCAGTCGCGTGCACAAGCTCGCTGTTCACGGCCGTTGCAAGCCAGTTGCCTTCGTAGTCGAGCGCCGCGAGAAGCTCCGCCAGGGTGGCGGCGGTGATCTCATGCGCTTCGCCGTTGACCGTCAGTTTCATCAGCAAGTTCCACCGGTTTGTCAGAATCGAAAACAAGGTCGGCCGCCCGGCGCGCCATGGCGGGGGCCAGAAGGAAACCATGGCGGTAGAGCCCGTTGATCGCGACGGTCCTGCCATGCGCTTCGACGCGCGGCAGGTTGTCGGAAAACGCCGGGCGAATGCCGACGCCCGTCTCAACGATCGCGGCCTCGCCGAAGGCGGGATGAACCGAATAGGCGGCGTTCAGGAGTTCCATTATCGCCCGCACCGTGACCGGCTCCGTGGACAGACTCTCGACCATCGTTGCACCCGCCATGAAATGGTGGTCGGCGCGCGGCGCCAGATAGAGCGGCAAACGCGGGTGCAGCAGCCTGACCGGGCGCGACAGCGAGATGTCCGGTGTACGCAGGATCAGCATCTCGCCGCGAACGCCGCGAAGCCTTTCATCGCTGGACGCCATTCCCATGCAGTGGATCTCGCGGTCGAATCCCGTCATGTGCCGGGCGTCCACTCCGAAGCAGAACTCGACGCCGCTTCCGGCGAGTTTTTCATGCAGCGCCGCCATTGCACGGCGTGGGTCGAGATGGGCTTCGCCCGGGAAGAACAGCCCGCGACGGAAGCGGCCGGCGAGATCGGGTTCCAGGAGCGCGATTTCGTCTTCGTCGACCCGCCGATGTCCCGACGTGCGGCTTGCAAACCGGTCGAGTTCGCCCGCATCCCGCGGCATTGCCAAAACGA
This sequence comes from Mesorhizobium sp. WSM4844, assembly GCF_055811775.1. NCBI lineage: Bacteria > Pseudomonadati > Pseudomonadota > Alphaproteobacteria > Hyphomicrobiales > Phyllobacteriaceae > Mesorhizobium > Mesorhizobium sp. WSM4844. Next base: position 72,105 of record NZ_JBVVQB010000007.1, read on the forward strand.
GCGTTCCGGCCCGCGTGACATGACCCGGCAGGACCGCATCCCACCAGTCGGCGGCGTCGCGTCCGAGATCCAGCACCGGCTGCTCGGCGCTTTCGCGCTCGCACCAGGGCGCCAGCATGCCGCCGGCCATCCATGATGCGTTGCCGCCAAGGCCATGCCGGGTCTCGGCAATGGTTACCGCAGCACCGCGGGCGGCGAGTTCGAAGGCGGTGGTGAGGCCGGCGACGCCGGCCCCTTTGACCAGCAGCCTCATGACGGCTCCGGCATCTTCGGCATGGGCGGTTCGCCGTCCACTGGCATGTAAAGATTGCCGCCCTCGCGGTACTTCGCGGCCATCGCCGCCATGCCCTCTTTCTGTGCCTCGGCCCGAATGTCGTGGGAGATGCGCATCGAGCAGAATTTCGGCCCGCACATCGAGCAGAAATGCGCCAGCTTGTGCGCCTCCTTCGGCAAGGTCTCGTCGTGGAAGGAGCGCGCAGTTTCGGGGTCGAGCGACAGGTTGAACTGGTCTTCCCAACGAAACTCGAAGCGTGCGCGGGAAAGGGCGTCATCCCTGACCTTCGCCGTCGGATGTCCCTTGGCGAGGTCGGCGGCGTGCGCGGCTATCTTGTAGGTGATGACGCCCGTCTTGACGTCGTTGCGGTCCGGGAGACCGAGATGTTCCTTGGGCGTGACATAGCAGAGCATCGCCGTGCCGTACCAGCCGATCATCGCCGCGCCGATGCCTGAGGTGATGTGGTCGTAGCCGGGTGCGATGTCGGTGGTCAGCGGCCCAAGCGTGTAGAAGGGCGCCTCGCCGCAGACTTCGAGCTGCCTGTCCATGTTCTCCTTGATCTTGTGCATCGGAACATGGCCCGGCCCCTCGATCATGACCTGGCAATCCTTGGCCCAGGCGACCTTTGTCAACTCGCCGAGCGTTTCCAGTTCGGCGAACTGCGCCGCGTCGTTGGCGTCGGCGATCGAGCCGGGACGAAGGCCGTCGCCGAGCGAGAACGACACGTCGTAAGCGCGGCAGATGTCGCAGATTTCCTCGAAATGCTCGTAGAGGAAGCTTTCGCGGTGATGATGCAGGCACCACTTGGCCATGATGGAGCCGCCGCGCGACACGATGCCGGTGACCCGGTCGACCGTCAGCGGGATGTAGTGCAGCCGCACACCGGCATGGATGGTGAAATAGTCGACGCCCTGTTCGGCCTGTTCGATCAGCGTATCGCGGTAGATTTCCCAGGTCAGGTCCTCGGCGATCCCTCCGACCTTCTCAAGCGCCTGGTAGAGCGGCACGGTTCCGATCGGCACAGGCGAATTGCGGACGATCCATTCGCGGATGTTGTGGATGTTGCGACCGGTCGACAGGTCCATGACGGTGTCGGCTCCCCAGCGGATCGCCCAGACCATTTTTTCGACTTCTTCGGCCATCGACGAGGTGACGGCTGAATTGCCGATATTGGCATTGATCTTGACCAGGAAATTGCGGCCGATGATCATCGGCTCGCTCTCCGGGTGGTTGATGTTGGAGGGAATGATAGCCCGTCCGCGCGCTATCTCGTCGCGCACGAATTCCGGCGTGACGAAGTCCGGGATCGCCGCGCCGAAAGAGTTGCCGTCGCGCTGTATCCCGCCGCGTAAGCTCTCGCGGCCGAGATTCTCGCGAATGGCGACGAACTCCATTTCGGGGGTGATGATCCCGGCGCGCGCATAGGCAAGCTGCGTCACCGCTTTGCCCGTTTTTGCCTTTAGCGGCCGGTGGCGCACGGGAAATTCCGGGGTCAGGCGCTCACCTGACGCAAAGCCGTTGTCCTCCGGCCTGACACTGCGGCCATCGTGGAATTCGACGTCGCCGCGTGCCGTAACCCACTCATGGCGAAACCTGGCGAGGCCCTTTTCGATGCTGGTTTCGACAGTCGGGTCCGTATAGGGGCCGGACGGATCGTAAACGGTGACAGGCGGTTCGCCTGCCGTCGGATGGACGGCGATTTCCCGCATCGGCACTTTGATGTGCGGATAGAGGACGCCGGACTTGTGGATTTTCCGTGAGGCAGGCAGCGGTCCCGTTGAGACGGCTGGAGAAATGGCATTCATTTTGAGGCTCCTTTGCTCATGCATTGGAGACCCAGTTCTGTGCCGGAAGGATGAAAAGACGCTTTGGTCTGCCTGCTTACAGGTTTTCGGGCATGGACTCCCGCAAAGCGCTTGCACCGTCCCTACGCCAGTATGAACTGGATCAGGTTCAACGGGTCACTGCGCCGCGAAAGCCAGCAGTATCTCAGCCCCTTGCCGGGACCCCCCTGGTGAATGGGTCAAATTGAGCGGGCGATCGCCATTTTGTCAAGCGCATTCGGCCCATCAGTCGGCAACGCTAGCTGGGCGCGCGCGGACAATCGAGGCCGATATCCAGGAACTATTGAGCCTGCGTAAGCCATTTGGGCTGCGGCACAGCCTGCAGCAGGCTTTGCGTATAGTCGTGGCGAGGCGCCCCGAACAGCGCCGCGGTTTGGCCTTCCTCGACAATCCGTCCGTCTTTCATGACCATGATCCGGTCGGCAAAATGGCGCACGATCGGCAGATCGTGGGTGATGAAAATATAGGAGAGGCCGAGCCTCGTCCTGAGGTCGGCCAAAAGGTCGATCACCTGCGCCTGGATAGAGACGTCGAGCGCCGAAACCGCCTCGTCGCAGACGATCAGTTCCGGCTCGCTGGCAAGTGCGCGCGCAATGGCGATGCGCTGTCGCTGGCCGCCGGAAAACTGGTGCGGGTAGCGCTCGGCGTGCTCCGGCAACAGCCCCACCAATTCCAGCAGCTCTGCCACGCGAGCCTTCCACCTGTCCTTCGGCAGGATATCGCGGTGGATCACCCAGGGTTCGGAAATGATCGAATAAACGCGCATGCGCGGATTCATCGATCCGTACGGATCCTGGAAGACCATCTGGACCTTGCGCCGAAACGCCATGAGGCGCTTCCCATTCATGTCGAAGATGTTCTCACCGGCAAAGACCGCCTTGCCGGCGCTTGGCGCGTTCAGCCCCAACAGCATGCGCGCGACGCTCGATTTGCCGGACCCGGACTCGCCGACGATGCCGAGCGTTTCTCCTCTCCTGACCTCGAAGCTTATGTCGTCCACCGCCTTGAACGTCCGCTTGCTGCTGAAAGCTCCGGAAGCAAGCTCATAGTGCTTGGTGAGATGTTCCACCTTGAGCAGCGTCTCGCCGGCGATCGCCGTCGAACGCCTGTTCGGCGCCTCCGCTGCGTTGCCGTGGGGCAGGGCGGCGATGAGGCGGCGCGTATAGGGGTGCTGCGGATTGCTGAACACCTCCCTGGCGATGCCTGTCTCGACGACCTTGCCGCCGTTCATGACGATGATCCGGTCCGCCATCGACGCGGCGACTTCGAGGTCGTGGGTGATCATGATCAACGCCATGCCGGTTTCGCGCTGGAGATCGCGCAGCAGATCGAGGATCTGCGCTTGCACGCTGACGTCCAGGGCGGTCGTCGGCTCATCGGCGATCAGGATGTCCGGTTTCAACGCGATCGCCATGGCAATCATCACGCGCTGGCGCTGTCCGCCCGAGAACTGATGCGGATAGAAGTCGACGCGGTTTTGCGGCTCCGGAATGCCGACCCGCCGAAGCAGTTCTATCGTCTTGGCGCGTGCGCCCTTGCCGCTCTCTGCGCCGTGGCTCTCATAGACCTCCTCGATCTGGCGCCCCACCGTGTAGACCGGGTTCAGATAGGCGAGCGGATCCTGAAAGATCATCGCAATCCTGCGGCCGTTGATGCTTCGGCGCGCCTCGGCGCCGAGGCCTGACAGTTCGACGCCGTCGAAGAGGCAGGAGCCGGCCACGATGTCGCCTGGCGGACAGTCGACGAGATCCATCACCGTGCTGGTGCTGACGCTCTTACCCGAACCGCTTTCGCCGAGGATCACCAGTGTCTCGCCACGGCTGACGTGGAAAGAGACATCGTCGACGGCGCGTACCGGCTGATCGTCCGAAAGAAAATCGACGGTCAGACCCTCGACCTTGAGAATGGTCGCGTTGCTCATCGGGCAGCTTTTCGCAATGTCTGAAGGCGCCAGCGTTGCTGCGGATCGGCAACGGTGCGCGCCCAGTTCGAGAGGATGTTGAGCGACAGCGTCGTCAGCATGATTGCAAGGCCCGGCCAGAATGCGATCCACCAGGCGGTGGCGAGATAACCGCGGCCGTTTGCCACCATCGCACCCCACGTGAAGTCCGGTGGCTGAATGCCGAGGCCAAGGAAACTCAGCGCCGATTCCGACAAAATGACGGTCGCGAAATCAATGGCTGAAATCGTCACCAATGTCGGCAGGACCAGGGGGGCGATGTGCCGGATGATGATCCGGGCCGGCTTCGCGCCCATGGCTCGCGCGGCGCTGACGAACATGCGCTCGCGCAGCTCCAGCACTTCCGCGCGCGCCGTTCTGAGGTAGATCGGCATGCGCGTGACGGCGAGAACGATCACCAGGTTGGTGATGCTCGGACCCAGCGTGTAGAGCACGATGAGCGCCAGCAGCAGCGAGGGAAAGCTCATGACGACATCGGCCAGACGCAGGATGAGATGGCTGTACCAGCGCTCCGAATAGCCCGCTATCAGGCCCAGTGTTCCACCGACCAGCATCGACGCGAACACCGCCGCCGCGGCAATGCCGAACGTGTTCTGTGCGCCGACAATCAGCCTGGCCAGGATCGGCCGGCCGAGGGTGTCGGCGCCCAGGACATAGATCCAACCGCTGGCCAGCGAGAACGGGGCGAGGTTGCGCTGGCGCAGCCCCAGCCGCGAAGCGGCGTCGCCCACCAGCCACGGACCAAGGACCGCCGCGATGACGACGATCGCCAGGAAAATAGCAGCGGCGAGCGCAAGCCTGTCGCGCTTCAAATAGGCGAAAAGCACGCGACCGCTGCCTGGAACGGCCGCCGGCTTGATGTCGGGGGTGATGATCGTCATGGCTCAGTACCGGATGCGCGGATCGAGAACCGCGTAGAGCAGGTCGATCGCGATGTTGAGGATGAAGATGGCGGTTGCCGTCACCAGAATGGTCGACTGGACGACGGCAAAATCGCGCTGGATGATCGAATCGATCATCAGCTTGCCGATGCCGGGCCAGCCGAATATCGACTCCACGACGACGGCGCCGTTGACAAGGCTGGTCGCCAGGTCGCCGGCGACCGTGACGACCGGCAGCAGGGAGTTGCGAAGCGCATGCCCGAAGATGATCTTCTGCCGCGGCAGGCCCTTGGCCCTTGCGGTCTTGACGTATGGAGAGGCAAGCGCCGACAGCATGGTTCCGCGCACGACCTGCACCAGGAGACCGAAAGGGCGAAGCATCAGCACGAAGGTCGGCATGATCCAGTGCGCCCAGCTGCCGGTGCCCGATGTCGGCAAAACTCCGAGCCCCACGGCGAAGACAAGGATGCCGACGATGGCGACCCAGAAATCCGGCGCGCTTGCGCCGGCCAGCGAGACGAGGCTGGCGATACGGTCGAAGATGCTGCCCGGCCGCGCGGCCGCCAGCGAGCCGACAAGGATTGCCAAGGCGGTCGACAGCGTGATCGCGACGACGGCCAGCTTCAGTGTTTCCGGGAACGCCTCAAGTGCGACCTGCATCGCCGAGCGGTTCTGGCGCAGCGATTCACCGAAATCCAGCTGCAGCAGATCGCGCAGATATCCCAGAAACTGCCAATGGATCGGCTGATCGAGGCCGTTCAACCGCGCGAACGCGGCCCGAGCTTCCGCAGTCGAGTCCAGAGGCAGGTACAAGGCGGAAGGATCGCCGGTGAGCCGTGTCAGGAAAAAAACCAGGGTCAAAAGACCGATGACCGACAGGATGCTGTGCGACGCCCGGCGTCCAAGATAGGTTATCATTTCGGATGCCCTTCGGCGGATATCGACGGAGGCAACGGGTCGGGGGCGCAGGGCGACGACCGCCTGGCGCCCCCGTATCGCTCAGTCTTTGATGGCGATATTGGCCAGCGGTATTTCGCTGTTGGTGGTGATATCGGGCTTCCATTCCAGCCTGGTGCCAACCCGGGTGTAGCCGATCATGTGGAACATCGGGATGTCCGCCACCACTTCGTTGCGGGCCTTGCCGAAAATCGCCTTGAAGCTGTTGGTGCGGGCTTCGCCGGTCGCCGCCAGTGCCTCGTCTATCTGCTTGTCGAATGCCGGATCGGCCAAGGTCGAGTAGCTGCCACTCGATCGATAGAAGATCGGCACCGTGAAGGCCGCATCGCCCTTGTTGTTGTCATGCATCATCTGCAGGAGATTGGGGCCGCGCTCCGCCGGGAACGGCTTTTGCAGATAGCGCAGCCAGTCGGCGACATCGAGCATGGTCAGCTTGACGTTGAGGCCGGCGTCCTGCCACATCGTCATCATCGCCTCCATCGCTTCGGCGCCGTTCGGATAGATGCCGTTTCGCCCGATGAGCTTGATCTCGGTGTCGACCGCGACACCCGCCGCGCGCGCCTCTTCGATGAGCTTTTTCGCCTCTTCCGGATCATACGGCCAGGGCTCGAGCGCATCGTCATGGCCGTTGATCCCGGAGACGACCATCTGCGACGCACGCTTGACGTCGTCGCCGAACAGCTGCGCAAGGCCTTCCCAGTCGATCGCCAGGTTGAGCGCCTTGCGGACGCGCAGGTCATCAAGCGGCGGCTCGGCGGCATCGATGCGGATGGCAGTGGTTTCGGAGTTCAGGTAGGCGAAATCCGTCTCCGGATTGCTGGCGTCCTGGATGGCAATCGACGGTGTCAGGTCGGCTTCGCCGGTCTCCACCATGGCGGCTCGAATCGAGGATTCGGGTCGCCAGACATAGGTTGCCTTGGTGATCTGCGGCTTGTCGCCCCAATAGCCGTCGAACGCGTCCAGCACCACGGTCTGCGGGGAAAAGGTCGACAGCGTGAACGGGCCGGTGCCGACCGGATCGTTCACCGCCTGGTCGACCGGCGTCTTCGGCGAGACGATCATGACCACGCTCAACAGCGTCGGCATGATGGGCTCGGGCCTGTCCGACTTTATTTCGACGGTCAGCTTGTCGACCGGCGTCAGCGTCAGTTTGGCATCGCCGAATTTCGCAATGTTGCTGCAGGTAAGCTTGCCGCTGATCATCCTGTTGATGGAGAAGACGACCGCATCCGCATTGAGTTCGGTTCCGTCCTGGAATTTGACGCCCTCGCGCAGCTTGATCCGCCAGGTGGTCGGGTCCACGCTGGTCCACTCCGTCGCCAGTTTCGGCTGGGGCTGTCCGCTGACCGGATCGATGACGGTCAACGATTCAACCACGTTTTGGCTGAGTATCTGGCCGACATTGGTGATGATGGTGCCGCAGGGCTCCAGATTGGCCGGCTGCTCCGGCAGGACGATACGGATCTCCTGCGCCGCTTCCTGTGCGACGGCCGATGGCGCGGCAGCGGTCATCAATACGACAGCTGCAATCGCATGAATGCTTCTGTTCATGTCACTCCTCCCTTGATCTTCCGTTTGGGATCTTCCGTTTTGGCTGTCGCACCAGACGATCCTCCTCATCCCGTGCGGCCGACGATTTGCCGATCTCGCGGCGGCTAGGCGGCGATCTTCTCGATCAGTCCGCGCAGCACGTCTTTCTCCTGCGGCTTCAGATCGGTCAGCGGCGGCCGAAGCGGGCCGGGTGTCCGTCCGATGAGCTCGACGCCGGCCTTGATGATCGACACCGGATAACCTTGCTCGCGATCGCGCAAAGCCGCGAAGGGGAAGAAGAAGCTGTGCAGGATTTCTTCCATCACAGCGCGATCACCTGTCCGCATCGCCCTGTAGAAGCGCTGGGCCAATTCCGGCACGAAGTTGAAGACCGCGGAGGAATAAGTCGTCACGCCGGCGCCGTTGAAACCCTCGGCGAACAGCTCATGCGTGGGCATGCCACCGATGTAGCAGAGCCGATCGCCGAGCTTTGCGGTGACGTGGCGGACAAGATCGACCTTGCCTGTGCCGTCCTTGAAGCCGATGAGGTTTGGGCACGCGTCAGCAAGGCGGGCAACGGTGTCGGCACTGGCGACCGAGTTCGCACGGTTGTAGATGATGACGCCGAGGCCGGTGGACTGGCACACGGCCTTGACATGCCGAAAAATCCCTTCTTGCGAGGCCTCCATCAGATAGTGGGGCAGAAGCAGGAGACCGTCGGCTCCCGCAGCCTCGGCGCGGCGGGCGATTTCCGTGGCGAGCGCCGTGCCGTAACCGCAGCCGGCGATGATCGGCACGTCTCCCGAGGCATCCTTGGCCGCGCGGGTAACGTCGGCGACCTCTTCCGGCGACAGCGAGAAGAATTCACCGGTGCCGCCGGCCGCGAACAGGGCAGCGGCACCGAACCCCGACAGCCATTCGACATGCGCGCGATAGCTTTCGAGATTGAGGCTGAAATCCTCGTTGAAATGCGTGACCGGAAACGACAGCAGCCCTGAAGCGACCCGCGACTTGATTTCATCTGGCGACAAAGGAACTCATCCCACAAATTAATATGATGTCATCTAGATTCATATGATGAATATCCAGACGAGTCAACCGCCGCTGTTGTCCTGATTTGTCGGGCGCCGGACGGTCAGGGCGCGATAGCGCTTTATCCCGGTCACCAAATGGCGGCGCATCGCCTCACGCGCCTTTTCCGGGTCGCGGGCGAGGATCGCATCGGCGATTTCCCTGTGCTCCTGCAGAATCGGATGGTCGCGATTGGGCAAGGGGTCGACGCCGCCCATCATCGTCTTGAACTTCACCCGCGGGATCATCCGCCGGCCGACATGTTCGAGGAAGGCCTTGAACCTGGCGTTGTTGGTTGCGGCGGCAATCGCCATGTGGAACTGGAAGTCGGCATCGTCCGTGGGTTGCCCTTGCGCCATGAGGTCGGCGAACCTTTCGACCTGGGCCTCGATTTCGGCCTCTTGCGCCGGTGAGCTGCGGGCGGCGGCAAGGCCGGCTGCCTCGACTTCGATGCCGATGCGCAGCTCGAGCTCTTCGATGATGTCCGAGATCTTGTTCGTTTCGTCAGTGAACAGCTTCAATCCCTCGTCGACGGGTTTCGGGCCGAGAACGAAGACGCCGGCGCCTTGCCGCGATTCCACCAGCCCATCGGCACGAAGCGCGGCAATGGCCTCCCGGACCACGGTGCGGCTGAACCCGAACCGGTCGATCAGCGCGGGTTCTGTCGGCAATTTATCGCCAGGCGCATAAAACCCGGCTTCGATCTGGCCGCGCAGGGCGTCGGCAACCTGAGAGACGAACGACCGCCGGGACGTTCGATGTTCGGCCTGCTGCATGGGTCCTCCCAACTTTGCCGGATCTGAGGATCCATACTCCGAGTGCGGGCCAAAAGCGAGGTCATCATATGAAAATTCGTCGTTCGATGTTTCGAACGTCTTAAGGTCATCATATGGCTTCTGTGCTCAGTGTCGGCCTCAATCGCCCGTCGTGCTGGGCACGGCGATCAGCGAAATCCACGCAAGTAGCAGCTTTCAGGCTTCGGCCGGCAGGTGATCGCGGACCCACCTGACGATCTGTCCCGCCGTCATTGCGCCGGATGTGCGCGCAACCTCCCGTCCGCCGTGGAAGATGATCATGGTCGGGATGCCGCGGATGCCGAGCCTGGCTGCAACGGCCTGCTCATTGTCGGAATTGAGCTTGATCAGTCGAACATGCGGCTCCAGTTCGTTGGCTGCCGCTTCATAGGCCGGCGCCATCATCTTGCACGGGCCGCACCATGGTGCCCATATGTCGACGACGACGGGGAGGCTGCCTCGCGTGACCTGGCGATCGAAACTCTGTGCATCGACGTCTGCCGGATGACCCGGGAACAGCCTGGAGCCGCACTTTCCGCATTTCGCGTCCCCGGCATCGCGTGCCGGCGGCAGGCGATTGACCCCGCCGCATTTGCCGCAAACCACCAGTTTTTCCTGCGTCATGCCCATTTACCCTTTATGCGCGTCGATCGTCGCCGTCACGATGCGGTCTTGAGTGGAGGATTCTGCGCAAAAGCGACCGCGTCCGAAACCTTGGCCAATTCTGCGGCGATATCGGCGAGCTTTCGATCGGCGTCGACCTTGCGCCAGTTGGACGGGGTAGCCTTTCGCTGCAATTGCCGCGACAAGATATCGACTGTGGCGTCAGAAGGACCGCCACTGCGCTCGCTCACCCGCTGCCAAAGAACGAGCGGATCCGCCTCCAGCCAGAATCCGGCGAAAGCAACGTCTCTGCCGTTTGCAGCTTTCTCGATGCGGTCGCGATCGGCCGGCCGGTCAAAGACGGCATCGGCGACCACCGAACCGCCTTCGGCAAGGATCAAGTCGGCGCGCCATGCCATTTCGCGGTAGACGCGGTCCGACACATCAGGTCGATAAGCCCTGTCCGGCAGCTTCGTCTCGGCTGGCACCCCATGCAGGGCTTTGCGGATGCGGTCGCTTTCGACGATGCGTGCGCCGGGCGGCGCGCCAACATGTGCGGCGAGTGCCTCGGCAACGGCCGTCTTGCCGGAACCGCTCAAGCCGCCGATGGCGATCAGCCGAGGAGGCTTTTCCTCGAGAAGTGTTCGGGCAAGCCCGAAATAGGATCTGGCCTCGGCAAGCAGCCCGCTGGAATCGTCACCGCTTTCCTCGATCTGGGTTGCGGTGACATGCGCGCGCACCGCGGCCCGCACTGCCATGAAAAACGGCAGGAGGATGAAGCCGTCCTCGTCGTCTGCTTCGTCGAGATAGCGGTTCATGACCAGGTTGGCGAGTTCCGGAAAGCCGCGATTCCAGAGGTCCATCAGCAGGAAAGCCAGGTCGTAAAGCACATCGATGCTGGCGATCTGGTCGTTGAATTCGATGCAATCGAAGAGGCGGGGCTCGCCGTCGAAGAGACAGATGTTGCGCAGATGCAGGTCGCCGTGGCATCGTCGGATCTTGCCTGCAGTCTCCCGCCGGTCGAGCAACTCGCAATGGCGGGCGATGGCGGTGCGAAACATCCCGGTGAATGCCTTTATCTCGGCTTGCTCGAAAACATGGCTGGTGGCAAAGCCGGCTTCGTTGATGGCGAGCACGCCTGCCAGGTTCGAGGATCCGCTGCCCTTGTGGACCTCCGGCGCGCCACGATGATAGCGCACGATCATGCGCGCGACATCCGTCATCAGCGCAGGCGTCAGTTCGCCACCGACTGCCATTCGGTCGAGCAGCTTCGACTGATCGAAGCGGACCATCTCGATCGCCGCATCGACCAGATCGCCGCTTCCGTCGAAGGCCAGCTCGCCGCCGGCCTCGCGGGTGACGCGCCGCACCCCCAGATAGAGGCCGGGGGCAGTCCTGGAGTTGAGATCGACCTCCTTCTCGCAGGCGGCGAGCCGCAGCGCCGGGGTCGAGAAGTCGACATAGGGCAGCTTGACCGCTCGCTTGATCTTGTAGGCGCGCTGGCCAACCAGGAATATCCGCGAGATATGGGTCTCGATCGCCTCGACCGGTCCGCTCTCGCCATATGCGGCAGGGTCCATCAACATCGCGGCCACGGATTGCTGATCCTCGACGATCATCGGATGCCTCTTTGTTTTGTACCCAACCTGGGGAAGCCAGCGAGCGTGGTCGCTGAAATTCCACGCCATCAGGCCCTTGCTGCCACAGCGCCTGGATATAACCAGCCAGGTCACGAATGCGTTCCGTGATGCTGCTGCTCCGGTGTTCGGGGCGTATTCTTGGCGTCCTCCAGCGGCCTGAAACCTGTTGGCGTCGGCACGTGGGCATGTTGATACGGATCAAATGATGACCGGCGGCGTTCTTGACTCAGCGCTAGCAGCGCGCCGAGCCGTCTCGCTGTTGTTGCAACGATGATTGGGCTTTGGGACAAAATCGGGAGCAGCCGCCATGGCTTTCAGGACGATACTTGCCGTTACGGGACCGCACGAGGGAGACGGTGATCTCAAGCCTGCCGCCGACCTGTGCAACGAGATCGGCGCCCATCTTGCTGTTCTGGTCGTTGCCGTAGCTGCGCCGCCACCAGTCGGGGAGTATGCCGCGGTCGTTTCAGAAGCCTGGCTCGACGAGCGTCGGGCCGTCGAGGATCTGTTGAAGAAGCGGACTGCTGACCTGTCGGCTTTTCTCGCCGGCAGCGTGCTTTCGGCCGATGTCTCCAGCGAATATCCGGAAGCCGGCTGGGCCGACGACACCATCGGCCGCCGTGCACGCTATGCCGACATTACGGTCATTGGACCGGAGCTGCTCGCCAACGAAACGCTGAAAAGCAAAGCGATCGAAGGCGCATTGTTTTCTTCGGGAAAGCCCTTGCTGCTCATCCCCGCGGGGGCGCAGCCGACCCTGAAGCCGAAACGCGTGCTGATTGCATGGGACGCCCGTCTGGAGGCATCGCGTGCCGTCCGCGAATCCCTCGGCCTGCTGCCAGGCGCCGATGAGGTGCACCTCGTCATGGTCGATCCGGTGGAGGACGAGTACCGCCACGGGGCCGAACCCGGGGCCGACGCCGCCGCCTATCTCGCGCGGCATGGCGTGAATGTCACGGTCGACCGGCTGCCCAGCCTGGACCATTCAGTCGTCGACGTGCTTCGCCGGCACGCGCTCGACATCGCCGCCGACCTGATGGTGATGGGCGCTTACGGTCATTCCCGGTTGCGCGAGCGCATCTTCGGTGGCGTCACCGTCTCGATGCTTGAAGACCCGTCGATGCCGATCCTTATGGCGCGTTAGCCGCCGGCGCCCGTCATTGGCATCCCTTTTAAGCCCCAAGGGACACTGTTGCCGCCCATCTAGCCGTCTCATCGGTATCGGCGGAGCCGCGAATCTGTGGTAAGCCGCCGCTCAACCAACCAAAGGACGACACCTGTGAGCGAACCGACCGTGGCCGAGGCGACCGAAAGTATCTATGCATCGCTGCGGGCGGACAATGCCGACATCGACGCGCATATCGCGACGCTTAAGGTGGCGATGACACGAGAAGGGATAAAACAGGCGGTGTTCGATCCGACCAGACTGGCGCAGAACAACCGTTCGGGCCGCAAGCTGATGCAGGCTTATTTTCGGCAGCGCGGCGTGAGCGTGAGGTTTTCGGCCTCGTAGGGCGCAGGCTGAGGCGCCACGGCCCGCCGGCAACCATTGTGGTCCAGGATCCGCCGGCGAGTTCAGGCAAGTCCGCTTTTGGCTTCTGTAGGCCGACATGCGGCTTCCGGCCCCGCCGACGTCAAAGTTCCTAGGAAATCGGCCGACAAATGGTCAATTCAATCACCTGCGCCGGCTGCCGAGCACATCGGCGACCGACTCGCCGCTTCTGGCCTTCGGATTTGACCGGCTATCGCATGAATCTGCTGCTTTGAGCGCTTCGGCGCGGTAAGCCTTGTCTAACGCTCCGATCCGTCGAACCGACGCGAAGAACCGTGGATAGTCGCCCGAACACAAATCGAACAAGCGGAGAAACGTCGCCACCTGATCGCCGTAGACGGAAGTCGCGGCGAGCTTCGCGTTGTTAATCGGAGAATCGAACCAGACATCGTATCCCTGGTATCCACGCCAGCGACTGTCGCGCATCTCTCGGTAGCGCATCCGCAGCCGTTCGATCGCGGCCATCTTCGCGGCCCGCTTCTGCTCAGAGGTAGCGCTGCCGTCATAGACATGGCTTAGCTCGTCCCGGGTCTGCGACACCAGCGCAAGAAATTGAGCTCTGCGCCTCCGGTCGGCTTTGTAACGGCGCAATTCGCCGGTATCACCAGCCGCGTGCAGCCATTTTCTCACGCCGGTTGTTTCGACGGCGACAGCGAATGCCTCGTTGAATGCGGAATCGTCCTTCACATAGACGCGTTGGTGGGCCAGCTCATGGAAAACTAGCCCCGCAAGATACGTTTCATCTTGGCTGAGCATCGTGCTTAGCAGCGGGTCACTTGACCAGCCAAGCGTGGAATATGCAGTGATGCCCGTCACATAGACGTCCAGGCCCTGTCTCTGAAGTTCGACAGCGCTTTCAATCGCAGACCTTTTGGAGAAGTATCCTCGGTACGGAACGCATCCGAACACCGGAAAGCACCATGTTCGTGGCGTCAGCGAGAATTCCGGCGCGGCGAAGACGGCCCATGTCACCGCGTCCCGACCAACGTTAACATAGCTGCGGTAGCTATTGTTGTCCGGCAGCGCTAGTTCATCTATCGCAAACTGTCGGATGGCGCTCGCCGATTCCATTCGAGCGCGTAGTGTCCCAGGGATCGAAGGATCGTCGATCAGCTCTTCGACATCCTGGCGCGCCGCCATGATCTCCACGTGACCCTTCAAGGATTGTGCGTAGTAAGAAATGCTGGTGCAACCGGCCACGCCGGACATCACGATCGTCGCAGCAACCGAACGAAAAAATGCACGCATCAAGGTTGCCCACGGCATTTGCTCACACGTCCGGATAGGGCAAACGTCGCAACTACGCCCGGTCCCAAACAGTGGCTCCAATTCGGTTGATATCCTGGGATGAGGGTTTAGGTTAGACGTTCGTCTTCGGCAAGATTGTCACAATGTGATCATTCGCTGCCAAATTGCCGAATGTCCGCTATAAGCCGGACACGGCGGCATGCGAACTATCCGCCTAGCAGGTCTTTTTCTCCTGGAGCTTCCGGTCGCATCCGGCCCACCGCTGTTGGTCCGCAGCGCGCCGATGTCAGCCGTAGAGATGAACTTGTCTCTGCCTGGAAGCAGACATCGCCGGCGACGGCACCGGAGGTCACGGTTGCGCCAGCAGCGGACATATGCTCTGGACGCAGCGAAAGTCGCAATCCGGACCCCTTGCGGACCTACGGAAAGCTGCTCCGAGAGCGGAGGCGTCGAGTCATGATCGCGCGTCCCGGCTCGCCAAGCACGTGAAGTCGATCGAGCGGGTCGGCGGCATCGAGTCCTGGAACCTCCAGACCATAAACAAGGCTTTCGGACCGCCTCGAGCGCTTCTGAAGCCAGCAGATCCACTACCGCCGAATGTATGGGCGCGGGAAGATCGACCTGCTTCAGGCCCGACTGATAGGTGCCTTCTGATGGCAAACTGCACCACAATTGCGTCAGATCCAACATTGCAGGCGATCTCACACCTCCAGATGCGCCTGCCCGAAGGCACCTCGTGGCGCAGGAGGCCAGCGTCAAACCCACAATGCCGATTGAAGCGCTTAAACGTGGGAGATGCGTCGGAGTGATCTCCAATGCGACTGACTTAGGCGACAATCAGGTCGTGTCGATCAGGAATCGCTCAAGCCGGGTGCGGATTTCTTCTCGCCAAGCTGCTTGGGCGGCACCTTGTTGAGGGCGATCTTCCGCCTACATGCTGTCAGAAAAGACCTCCCACACTAGGACAGAAGGCGCCCGTCCATCCTCCGCCTCAGGCGGAGCAGGTCATCGCAACCGTAGGAGAGACCGATGCAAGAGTCCCTCGTCGTCCGCCGCGAGACGCACATCCCGGCGCCGCCCGCCGCGGTGTTCGCCCTCCTGACCGATCCGGAGAAGATCCTGCGCTGGATGGGAACGGAGGCTGAGGTCGAGCCGCAGCCTGGCGGGCTCTATCTCGTCAATGTCACTGGGGCTCGCTGCGCTCGCGGCTCCTTCCTCGAGGTGGTGCCGGTGCACCGCCTGGCCTACAGTTTTGGCTGGGACGGCAGCGAGGTGGTGCCGCCGGGGTCGAGCCTGATCGAGGTCGACCTGATTGAGCAGCCGGACGGAACGCTGCTGCGCCTGACCCACACCGGCCTGCCTAACGCCGAGCAATGCGCCGGCCATGCGGAAGGCTGGGCCCATTACCTCGGCCGGCTGGCCGAGGTTGCGGCCGGGCGTGAACCGGGGCCGGACCCCTGGCATGGCAGGGACTGACTCTTTCCGCTCGTCGCTCGCAGGGGTGTCGAAGGCTGCCTCATCGAGGATTGGACCGTGAGTCTGGAGGATGGCGTCTATGTAAGGGAGTAGTTGTGCCGGCGGCAGCCCATGGCCTCGCCCTGAATGTCACCTCTCCCTTAAGTACGCCCTTAACGACGTCCCGTCCGGTCCCGTTGAGGGCGTCCTCACGTGACAACATGACAGGCAGAAGCGTCATCCCGCGGCGCGGATGACAGGCTAGTGGCCGCGGTGGCATAATCGCGGCATGGATCTGCCCGCGCCCCTCGCCTGGTTGTTGGACGAGGCCGGCTCTTCGCCCGGCTCTGACTGGTTCCTGGCCGAGCTCGGCGGCCGGCTGCTGGCCGACGGCCTGCCGTTGGCCGGGGGCGCTCTGACGGTCGCGGTGCCGCATCCGATCATCGCCCGCCGCACCTGGCTGTGGCAGGCGGAGACCGGGGCGGTGATCGAGGCGCTGGGCTTCGCCGGCGGCCCGCTCAACCAAGCCGGGCGCGACTGGCTGGCCGAGCTTGGCCCTGTGCAGGAGGACACGATCGGCCCGGAGCCGGACAGTCCGGTGCTGGGCTGGGCAGGGACCCAGCCATTCGGCCCCGCCGAGGCCGGCCGGCTGCGCCAGGCCGCGCGCTTCGCCGCAGCGCCCTTAGCCGCCCTGACCGCGCGGGCGGCGCTGGCAGCGCTGCTCGAGGCCTATCTTGGCAGGCGCAGTGCCGCCCGGGTGCAGGCCGGCGCGCTGCGCCGCGGCACCGGGGAGACCATCCGCGCCGCGCTGCTCTGTGCCGATCTGCGTGACTTCACCGCCCTGTCCGAGGCGACGGAGCCCGCAGCGATGATCACCGCCCTCGACGCTTGGTTCGATCGCGTCGCCGGGGCGGTGCATGCTTTCGGGGGCGAGGTGCTGAAGTTCATCGGCGACGGGGTGCTGGCGATTTTCCCGGTCACGGGCGCCCCGGCCGAGGCCTGCGAGGCGGCGCTGCGGGCTGTTGTCGCCGCCCGCGCCGGCATGGCCCATCTCGATGCGGTGCGGCAGACGGAGGGGCTGCCGCCGCTGCCCTTCGGCGCGGCACTGCATCTCGGTGAGATGCTGTGGGGCAATATCGGCGCGGCCGACCGGCTGGACTTCACTGCCATCGGCCCTGCGGTCAACCTGGTCAGCCGGCTCGAAGGGCTATGCAGGCCCCTTGGTCGCAGCGTGCTCATCTCGGGCGCTGTCGCGGCGGAGACGACAACGGCTTTGATCCCTTTGGGCGAGCACTTATTGCGCGGTATCGCTGATCCCTGCGCGGTCTTCACCCTGCCGGAGGATTGAGCCCCGCGGGCCGGGGTCCGGGCAAGGGTACCAGATGCGTGACTAATACAAGCGGGAGCCGGTACGTCTGTGCAGGCAATCGGCTTTGCAGCCACGAGCGGCGACGGACTGAGCTGATCATGTCGCCTCATGTGCTCCGGCCAATAGCAGCACGTAGGTTGCCTTTTCAAGCTTCCTTACCGCTCGCTCAGATTTGTCTATCTGACAACGAACGTCAGCTGTCATACATTCCGGACGTTCGCTGCGATGCCACGAACGTCCGCAGGGGGGCACGTCACGGCGTTACGTTACTCGCACCGACGTGAAGGTCAGCTATTGAAGATCCGAGGGCCAAAGCTGCCAGTCCGCTTGCGGCCCCAAAATGACCATGAACGCCGAAGTTTGGTGGAAAACGGAACGTCCGCTGTCGGCCACCCTTCAGCAAATTTCCACCACATCCCAGAACTAACGATCGCTTCATCGGGATTGGCTGATAGCTTCGGCACGTCTTGGCATGACATGACTGCGGGAGGATGCCCCCTTGAGAATGAGATATCTGCTAGCAGCCTCACTCGTTGTGGCGATCGTCCTGACGCTCAGATGGGAATGGCTGGAGCCCCATCACTTCGAGGATGAGGTCATGCGAGCCGCGCTGGCGGAGGAAGTTCGCCGGGACGACACCCGTTGCCCGCTCAGCAGTAAAGCTGTGGAGCAGGCTCGGCCATGGGTTCTTGCAGCCTGCGCGGCAGGCGGGCTCGGCTGGCATGAGGCAGCGGCGAAATATGGCGACGATGCAGCCAGAGTGTTCCTCGTCTATGGCGAGGATGCGGATTTCGTGGAGGTTTTCGACCGTCTCGGCCATCCGGTCGTGCCGGTGATTGCTTACTTCGTGAAGAATGGATCGTCGCAGTACTTGTTGCAGGAAACCATCGGTCAGGGCCTCTCGAGCCTGTGGGACGACCGGCAGGTGGGATTCGGCCTCGCCGAGATTTCGCCGGAGCAATATGGGCTTATTGCCATTCGCGAGCTCAAGGATCGCGGGCATGAGATGCTGTCGGAGTTCGAGATCGTTGACGGAACAGCAGTCCGCAGACAGTTCACCCGCACGCTGCTTGGTGCGAAGAACATAGTCCTGGGCGGCGTTTCCGACCTGGAAGGGGTGATCACCCGCGGCGAGCGGCTTCCGACCTGGGACGAGATGGGTTGGGCGGCCTTCGATGCGGCAATCGTCGTCGGGGGCATCGGCGCCGCAGCCAAGGCATTGCGGGTTGCGAGGGCACCGGTGGCCGCAGCTGGTCGCGGAACTGTGCGGATCGCACATCTGAGGGCAGCAGGCAAAGGTGCGTTCCAATCGCTTTCCGCCGTCGGTACCGCAGCCGGTGTCGCCGCCGTCGTCGCACTTCCCTATGTGGCGATCACGCGACCTCACCTTCTGACAAACGCGGCCGGTTGGATAGCCGAACAAGCAGGTCTCCCGGCCTGGCTCGGCGCCTTTGCGGCCTACTTCATACTCTGCCTTGTCCTGGCTTCTCTGCTGAGGATGGTTCTGGCGCCGCTGGCCTGGACGCTGCGAACGCTGAGCAAGATCGTTGGACGACTCGCCGGTGCCGGCGGTGTCCGATCCGCGGCAGCCTAAAGCCGATGATAAAAGCGGATACTCCGTTCGCCCTTATGCTGGAGATGCACGCCGTGGTCTTAGGCGTTCCAGGGCTTATTCTGCTGGCATCAGCCGCAATCGTTGCATTGATACGCCCTTGGCGCTTTCGCCCCGAGTGAAGTCATTCGACAACTATCGCCGATTGAACACGTTTGGCGAAGCAGACATAGTTTAGATGGCGCGGCCCTCAGATTCTGCAAAATCGCGAGTGGTTTGGTATGCGTCTGCCAGCTCCATCGAGCGGCCTAGATGCTTTTCCATTTTTTCTGTGGGGATATCTGTGGGGCAGGCAGTCTTCGGGTTGCCTAACCCATTGTTTTTTCTGGTCGGAGTGGCAGGATTTGAACCTGCGACCCCATCGTCCCGAACGATGTGCGCTACCAGGCTGCGCTACACTCCGTGACCAGACCGCGGGCTTATAGCCGCCGTACTTCCTTCCTGCAAGCGCCAATGGCAGCGCTTCAGTCGCATTTCTTGCCGTTTCGCTCTAACGTCATACAGGTTTCAGTTCCCTGCGGGATAAACACCGCTTAACGGCTCGTGTTATAGGCATGGCCACCTGCGTTGAAACCACTCTGAATCCAGCCGCTTGGAGTTGCTGTCTTGTCCCTGAAGATCGTTAGTGAAGCCCTTCCCAACACCTTCGAGTTTGAAACCTCGGCGCTGATCAAGGCGTCCGGCTTTCGTGAGTATGATGCGCGCTGGTGGTTCGGCCATCCGGGCTCTGCCGAGCCGCCGGAGCTCAACCTGATCGGTGTCCAGGCGCTTGGCATGGGGCTCGGCACGCTGATCCGGCGCCTGGGCGCCGGACCGGATATCGTGACCGGGCATGATTTCCGTTCCTATTCGCTGGCGATCAAGCTGGCGCTGGTTTCCGGGCTGATGGCCGCCGGGGCGCGGGTTAGGGATATCGGGCTGGCGCTGTCGCCGATGGCTTATTTCGCCCAGTTCGCGCTCGACACGCCGTCTGTCGCCATGGTCACCGCCTCGCACAACGAGAACGGCTGGAGCGGCGTCAAGATGGGGGCGGCGCGGCCCTTGACCTTCGGTCCGGAGGAAATGAGCGCATTGAAGACGATCGTGCTTGCCGGCGACTTCGACCTGGTCGGCGGCGGCTCCTATGACTTCGTTGCGGATTTCCGCAAGACCTATCTCGACGACCTGACCCGCGACAAGCGCATAGCGAGAAAGCTCAAGGTGGTCGCCGCCTGCGGCAACGGCACTGCCGGCGCTTTTGCACCTGAAGCGCTGGAACGGATCGGCTGCGAGGTGATCCCGCTCGATGTCGAGCTCGATCATAGGTTTCCGAATTACAACCCCAATCCCGAAGACATGAAGATGCTGCACGCGATCCGCGACAAGGTGCTGGAGACAGGAGCAGACGTCGGGCTTGGCTTCGACGGCGATGGCGACCGCTGCGGCGTGGTCGACAATGAGGGCAACGAGATCTTCGCCGACAAGGTCGGCGTCATGCTCGCGCGCGACATTGCGCGCCTGCATCCAGGCTCGACCTTCGTCGTCGACGTCAAGTCGACCGGATTGTTCAATACCGACGCCGCGCTGCGCGCCGATGGCGCCGTCACCGATTATTGGAAGACCGGCCACTCCTATATAAAGCGGCGCGTGGCCGAGCTTGGCGCCATCGCCGGTTTCGAGAAATCCGGTCATTTCTTCTTCAACCCGCCGATCGGGCGCGGTTATGATGATGGTCTGATCACAGCCATCGCCATCTGCGAGATGCTGGATCGCAGCCCGACAAGGAGCATGGCCGATCTCTACCGCGACCTGCCGCTGACCTTCGGCACGCCGACCATGTCGCCGCACTGCGCCGACGAGCTGAAATATGGCGTGGTCGAGCGGGTCGTTTCCGACTTTCAGGCCATGAAGCATGACGGCGCCATCTTCGCCGGGCAGAAGATCGCCGAACTGATCACCGTCAATGGCGTTCGCGTCGTTGCCGAGGACGGCACCTGGGGCCTGGTGCGGGCGTCGTCGAACAAGCCGGAGCTTGTCGTCGTGGTGGAGAGCCCGGTGTCATCGGAGCGGCGCCGGCAGATGTTCGAAGCCGTCGATGCGGTGCTGCGCCGCAGCCCCGAAGTCGGCGCCTACAACCAGACGTTCTAAGTTCTCTGGCTAAGGTCTCTGGTCGGCGGCGCGGTGAGCCTCAGTATGGGCTCGCGACGTCGCCGGTCTCGACATAGACCGACTTCAACTGGGAATAGAGTGCCAACGCGGCAAGTGAGTTTTCTCGCCCGATTCCCGACTGCTTGAAGCCGCCGAAGGGAATTTCGACGGGCGTCAGGTTGTAGGCGTTGATCCAGCAGGTGCCGGCCTGCAGCTCGGCGATGACGCGGTGGGCGCGCGGCAGGTCGCGCGTGAACACGCCGGCGGCAAGGCCGAATTCGGTATCATTGGCGCGGTCGATCACCTCGTCCTCACCGTCGAATTTCAGCACGCTCATGACAGGCCCGAAAATCTCCTCGCGCGCGATGCGCATGGTGTCGGTGACGCCGGTGAAGACCGTCGGCTCGACGAAGAAGCCACCCTGGAAACCTTGCAGCGAAGGAACATTGCCGCCGCAGGCGAGCACGGCACCATCCTGCTTGCCGGCCTCGATATAGCCGATGACCTTCTCGTGCTGCGCCTTGGAGACCAGCGGCCCCATCTGCGTTTCCTGGTCGAGCGGATCGCCGATACGGATCTTCTTGGTCCGCTCGACCAGCCGTTCGACGAAACGGTCGTGGATGCCCTTCTGCACGAAGACCCGCGTACCGTTGGAGCAGATCTGGCCGGTCGAATAGAAATTGCCGAGCATGGCGCCGCCGATGGCGTTTTCGAGATCGGCATCGTCGAAGACGATCAGCGGCGACTTGCCGCCAAGTTCCATGGTGGCGTGCTTCATCTTCGAGCCGGCGAGCGACAGCACCTTGCGGCCGGTCGGCACCGAGCCGGTCACCGAAACCTTGGCAACGACATCGTGCCCGACGAGGCCGGCGCCGACATCGCCATAGCCTTGCACGACGTTGAACAGCCCGTCGGGCAGGCCGGCCTCGGTGTAGATTTCGGCGAGCGCCAGCGCCGACAGCGGCGTGTTCTCCGACGGCTTGAACACCATGGCGTTGCCCATGGCGAGTGCCGGCGCCGATTTCCAGCCGGCGATCTGGATCGGGTAGTTCCAGGCGCCGATGCCGACGCAGACGCCCAGCGCCTCGCGCCTTGTATAGGCAAAGGCGCCGCCGAGATCGACGGACTCGCCATTATAGGCAGCGACCGCGCCGCCGAAATATTCGAGGCAGTCGGCTGCCGATGGGGCGTCCGCCACCAGCGTCTCCTGGATCGCCTTGCCGGTATCCAGCGTCTCGATGCGCGCCAGGTCGGCGTTGCGCACGCGCAATATGTCGGCGGCGCGGCGCAGGATGCGCCCGCGCTCGACCGGCTTCAGCCGCGCCCAGGCCGGTTGTGCTGCACGCGCTGCTTCGATCGCCAGTTCAAGCACGTTCGGCGTCGCCGAACGCAGCATCGCGATGGTCTCGCCGGTTGCCGGATAGATGACCGGCAGCGGCGCACCTTGCTCATCGTCGATGTAGCGTCCGTTGACATAGTGCGATGCCTTTGGCTGGGCGCGCATGGGACCTTCTCCAAACTGTCTTTCGATGGGACCGGCGGGCGGGCACCGCCGGATCATGGCTTATCGCATCGGCTCGAAAATCGGAATCGATTTTCGGAAAGCACGATGCGAGGACTAAAAAAGCGATAGAGCGCTTGTGCGTCCGAATGGACGCACGTCGCTCTATCGATCCGACACCTGCCAGCGCGGATTGATCCATGGTTCCTGGTTGGACGGCGCTAGCGGCGTGCGGCCGAGAATGTGGTCGGCGGCCTTTTCGCCGGTCATGATCGACGGCGCGTTCAGATTGCCGTTGGTGACGCGCGGGAAGATCGAAGAATCGGCGATCCGCAGCCCGTCGACGCCGATGACACGGCATTGCGGATCGACGACGCTCATCGCATCATCCTTGCGGCCCATCTTGCAAGTGCCGCAGGGGTGGTACGCGCTTTCGGCGTGATCGCGGATGAAGGCATCGAGATCGTCGTCCGACTGCACCTGCGAGCCCGGCGAGATCTCCTTGCCGCGATAAGGGTCGAAGGCCGACTGGCCGAAGATCTCGCGCGTCAGCCGGATGCAGTGGCGGAACTCGATCCAGTCGTCCGGATGCGACATGTAGTTGAAGCGGATCACCGGCTTCGATCCGGGATCGGGCGAGCGCAGCGTGACGGAACCGCGCGACTTCGATCGCATCGGCCCGACATGCGCCTGGAAACCGTGCGCTTTCGCCGCCGCCTTGCCGTCATAGCGGACCGCCGCCGGGATGAAATGATACTGGATGTCGGGATAGTCGACGCCGGCGCGCGAGCGCACGAAGGCGGCCGCCTCGAAATGGTTGGTTGCGCCGAGGCCCGATTTGAAGAACAGCCATTGCGCGCCGATCAGCGCCTTGGAGAACGGGTTCAGCACCGAATTCAGCGTGATCGGCTGCGTCGATTCCTGCTGGATGTAGAGCTCCATATGGTCCTGCAGGTTGCGGCCGACGCCGGGCCGGTCGGCGATCACCGGAATGCCGTATTCCCTCAGATGTTGGGCCGGGCCGATGCCGGACAGCATCAGGATCTTGGGCGAATTGATCGAGGAGGCAGCAACGATCACTTCACGTCGCGCCTTGATCACCTGAATCCGTCTGCGCACTTCGATCTCAACACCGGTGGCGCGTTGATTCTCGATGATCACCCGTCGGGCGAAGCCCTTGACCAGGCTTACATTTCTCCGCCTCAGCGCCGGCCTGAGATAGGCACTCGCCGCCGACCAGCGGCGGCCGCCGCGAATGGTCTGCTCCATCGGACCAAAGCCTTCCTGCTTCGCGCCGTTGTAGTCGTCGGTCAGCTCGAAGCCGGCCTGACGGCCTGCCTCGACGAAGGCGCCGTAGAGTGGATTCGTCCTTGAGCCGCGCTGCACGGTCAGCGGGCCGCCGTGGCCGCGCCAGCCATTCTCGCCGCCGTTGGCGTCCTCCATGCGCTTGAAGTAGGGGAGCACGTCGGCAAACCCCCAGCCAGCCGCGCCCTGTTCTGCCCAATGGTCGAAATCGCGGGCGTGACCGCGTACATAGACCATGCCGTTGATCGAGGACGAGCCGCCGATGACCTTGCCGCGCGGCGTCGCCAGCACACGGCCGCCGAGATGCGGCTCCGGCTCGCTGGCAAAACCCCAGTCGTAGAGGCTCATATTGAGCGGGATCGACAGCGCCGACGGCATCTGGATCAGCGGCCCGATGTCGCTGCCGCCAAATTCGATGACGATCACCGAATATTTGCCATCCTCCGATAGCCGGTAGGCCATGGCCGAGCCGGCCGAGCCGGCGCCGATGATGACGAAATCCGCCTCAAGACCGTCTGTCATCATTCGCCTCGTGGAAAGCGCTTCTGCTCTTCGAGCAGGTCGAGGTTCATGTGGTTGCGCATGTAACGTTCCGAGGCCTTCTGCAGCGGCTGGAATTCCCAGGGGTAATGCGTGCCGTTGCGCAGCGCCGGATAGACCACCCAGCGGCGCGCCTGGCTGGCGCGCACGGCGGCATCGAAGGCAGCCATGTCCCAGCGCGCCCGGACCTTGCCGGTGAAAGAAGCCACCAAAGCCGCGTGCGCCGGGTCGGCGGCGAGGTTGGTCAATTCCCGCGGATCCGATTCAAGATCAAACAGTTGCGGCGGATCGATCTCGCAATGGATGAATTTGTAGCGGCCCTCGCGGATCGCCACCATCGGCGCGTTGGAGCCTTCGGCCGCATATTCCATCAGCACCGGTGCGGTGCGTTCCTTGCCGTCGAGCAGCGGCAGCAGCGACTGGCCGTCGGTCCATGGCGCAATCGCGCTCATGTCGATGCCGGCGAGGTCGCAAAGCGTCGGCACGACGTCGAGATTGGAAACCGGCGCGTCGATCAGGATGGCCGAAATGTCTTTTCCGGCGATCATCAGCGGCACCCGCGCCGAGCCCTCGAAGAAGCACATCTTGAACCACAGGCCGCGCTCGCCGAGCATGTCGCCGTGATCGGAGCAGAACAGGATGATCGTGTCGTCGAGCATTCGCGTGCGCTCGAGCACCGACAGCAGTTCGCCGACCTTGTCGTCGAGATAGGAGATGCTGGCGAAATAGCCGCGCCGCGCGCGGCGGATCTGCTCGCCGGTGATGTCGAAACTGTCATAGTCGCTGGCGCGGTAAAGCCGCTGCGAATGCGGATCCTGTTCGTCATAGGGGATGAAGCCGACTTCCGGCTCGAGCGCCGGGCAATCCTCGTAGAGATCCCAATAGCGCCGGCGCGCGACATACGGGTCGTGCGGATGGGTGAAGGAGACGGTCAGGCACCACGGCCGGCGCGCGGCATCGTCCGAGACGCGGGCGAAATCATAAAGCTTCTGCACCGCGTGAAAGGCGACCTCGTCGTCATATTCCATCTGGTTGGTGATCTCGGCGACACCGGCGCCGGCCACCGAACCGAGATTATGATACCACCAGTCGATCCGCTCGCCGGGCTTGCGATAATCCGGCGTCCAGCCGAAATCGGCCGGATAAATGTCGGTGGTCAGCCGCTCCTCGAAGCCATGCAACTGATCCGGCCCGACGAAATGCATCTTGCCGGACAGGCAGGCGTGGTAGCCGGCGGCACGCAGATGATGCGCATAGGTCGGGATCGACGAGGCAAATTCGGCGGCATTGTCATAGACCTCGGTACGCGACGGCAACTGGCCGCTCATGAACGCCGCACGGCCCGGCGCGCAGAGCGGCGAGGCGGTGTAATTGTTCTTGAAGCGCGCCGACCGAGCCGCCAGCGCCTTCAGATGCGGCGCATGCAGGAAGTCCGCCGGCCCATCCGGGAACAATGTGCCGTTGAGTTGATCGACCATGACGATCAGAAAATTGGGTCGCTTCGACGTCACTGCGCGCTCCGCTGGCCGAGTTTCGTTTCGAGATAGTCCTCGATCAGCGCGATCGCGGTCGCGGCATTGGGCACGCCGTCCTTCAGCGCGCGCCTGATGTAGAGCCCGTCGATCAGCGCCGCTGTCGCCTCGGCGAGACGGTCGGCTTCGCTTCTCGGCAGGATGCCGGTCAGCCCGCTCAACAGATTGGAATGCAGGCGTCGCGCATAGACCTTGAGCAGCCGGCGCAGCGCTGGCGATTTTTGCGCCTCGACATAGAAGGCGAGCCAGGCGGCTATCGTTTCCGGCTGGAACTGGGCGTCGGAGAAATTGACCGCGACCACCGCCGAAACGCGCTGGCGTGGCGTGCTGGCCGATCGAAGCGCGCGCCGCATGTCGGCGGTCAACTCGGCCAGGATGTGCCGCATCGTCGCCAGCAAAAGTTCGTCCTTGGCGCCGAAATAGTGATGGGCGAGCGCCGAGGATACCCCGGCGCGCCCGGCGATTTCCGACATCGTCACATCAAGCGAACCGCGCTCGCCGATCGCCGAGATCGTCGCGTCGATCAGCGCCCTGCGGCGCAGCGGCTCCATTCCGATTTTCGGCATCTTTGCTCCGGTCCGTTGCGGCAAGATTATTTTTTATTGACGGATCAATCAACAAAAATCCGACGCGATTGTGTGGCAAATGTCAGCTGCCGTGACCAGATATCAAGATCAAGTCGTTGTGTGGTTCTGGCCCCTTTACGAAGTCGCTGGGACGGTTCATTCTTGAACAATGTTGATAGCGCGCCGCGACATCGCGTAGCCCGGCCCGCAGGGATGGAGATAATCATGACAGCATGCATCGTCGGCTGGGCGCATTCGCGCTTCGGCAAGCTCGAAGGCGAGACGCTGGAGGGCCTGATCACCAAGGTGGCTAGCGAGGCGCTCGATCATGCCGGCATCGGTCCGGACGAGGTCGACGAGATCGTGCTCGGCCAC
Source organism: Mesorhizobium sp. WSM4844 (assembly GCF_055811775.1). Lineage (NCBI taxonomy): Bacteria > Pseudomonadati > Pseudomonadota > Alphaproteobacteria > Hyphomicrobiales > Phyllobacteriaceae > Mesorhizobium > Mesorhizobium sp. WSM4844. The sequence continues at coordinate 98,841 of NZ_JBVVQB010000007.1, forward strand.
TTCAATGCCGGCTTTTCCGCACAGGATTTCACCGCAAGCCTGGTCCTGCAGGCCGACGACCGGCTTCGCTTCAAGCCGGCGACGCGGGTCGAGAACGCCTGCGCCACCGGCTCGGCGGCGGTCAGGCAAGGCATCCGCGCCATCGACGCCAATGCGGCGCGTATCGTGCTGGTGGTCGGCGCCGAGCAGATGACGACGACATCAGGTCCGGAAATCGGCAAGAATCTTCTCAAGGCCTCTTATCTGCCCGAGGAGGGCGACACGCCGGCAGGCTTCGCCGGCGTTTTCGGCCAGATCGCGCAAGCCTATTTCCAACGCTATGGCGACCAGTCGGACGCGCTGGCGATGATCGCCGCCAAGAACCACAGGAACGGCGTCGACAATCCCTATGCGCAGATGCGCAAGGATTTCGGCTATGAGTTCTGCCGGCACGAGAGCGAGAAGAACCCCTTCGTCGCCGGTCCCCTGAAGCGTACCGACTGCTCGCTGGTCTCAGACGGCGCCGCCGCCCTAGTGCTTGCCGACACGGCGACGGCATTGAAGATGCGCCGCGCCGTCGCTTTCCGCGCCAACGAGCATGTGCAGGATTTCCTGCCGATGTCGAAGCGTGACATCCTGGCATTCGAGGGTTGCGAGCAGGCGTGGAATCAGGCGCTGAACAAGGCCGGTGTGACGCTCGACGATCTGTCCTTCGTCGAGACGCATGACTGCTTCACCATCGCCGAGCTGATCGAATATGAGGCGATGGGCCTGGCCAAACCGGGCGAGGGCGCAAAACTGGCGCTCGACGGCGAGACGGCGAAGGACGGTCGGCTGCCGGTCAATCCGTCAGGCGGGCTGAAGGCCAAGGGCCATCCGATCGGCGCCACCGGCGTGTCGATGCATGTGCTGAGCGCCATGCAGCTCGTCGACGAGGCCGGCGGCATCCAGGTGCCCGGAGCAAAGCTCGGCGGCATCTTCAATATGGGCGGTGCCGCGGTCGCCAACTATGTTTCCATTCTCGATCGGATCAGATAAAAACCGCCCGCATTACAGCGCCGCGCGCCCTTCCGGGCGCGCAAAGGACGCTGTAACACTTTGATTTTACGCATGATCCTTTTCGAAAATCGAATCCGATTTTCGAGGTCGTGCGTTAGCGGGGAATTCATGACAAATCCGGTTCTGGTCGAAGTTTTGCGCGGCGCCGTGGTCGAGAGCGCGCATCGTGGCGCCATTGCGGTCTTCGATGCCGATGGCAAGCCGGTCTGGGAAATCGGCGATACGGCTCGCCCGGTGTTCCCGCGCTCGGCGGTCAAGGCGATCCAGGCGCTGCCGCTGGTCGAAAGCGGCGCCGCCGATGCGTACGGTTTCGGCGACCGCGAACTGGCGCTGGCCTGTGCTTCGCATTCCGGCGAGCCGGCGCATGTCGAACTGGCGCGGGCGATGCTGGCCAAGGCCGGGCTGGACGTGGCGGCGCTGGAATGCGGCGCGCATTGGCCGTCGAGCCATGACGCGACAGTTGCGCTGGCCAGCACCGGCAATTTGCCAAACGCGCTGCACAACAATTGTTCTGGCAAGCATGCGGGCTTCCTCTGCACATGCGTCCACGCCGGCGTCGCCCATCGCGGCTATGTCAAATCAGGCCATGCCTCGCAGGAGATGGTGCGCGATGCGATGCAAGCGGTGACCGGTGCCGCTCATGATGTCGATCATTGCGGCACCGACGGCTGCTCGATCCCGACCTATGCCGTGCCGCTGCGCAGCTTCGCGCTCGGCTTTGCCCGCATGGCGACAGGTATCGGCCTTGAATCCGTGCGCGCCAAAGCCGCAAAGCGGCTGCTTTCCGCCTGCATGGGCGAGCCGTTTCTGGTCGCCGGCACGGGCAGGGCCGATGTTGCGCTGATGCAGGCCGCGTCAGGCCGGATTTTTGTGAAGGTTGGGGCCGAAGGCGTCTATTGTGCGGCACTTCCCGAGCTTGGCCTTGGCATTGCACTGAAATGCGATGATGGCGCAGGCCGCGCCGCTGAAGTCACGGTCGCGGCCGTGCTGGCCAGGTTTTTGCACGCCGACAAGGCGCTGGCGGCGATACTGATCGAAGAGGCACATCCGCCCATAGAAAGCCGGATCGGCGCCAAGGTCGGCTCACTCCGCCCCACTGCTGCGCTGAGCTGAGGACGGGCATTCAGCTCGCATGATTGCGTCCGACGGTCAGTTGCGCAAAGCCGCACAAATTCCCAGCGTCCTACCGTCGCGCCGCAGGAATCGTGTCACGCCGGATCGGCAGATCCGGTTTTCCGGCAATAGCTTGTGGAGTCGCCACGCGAGGCATAAGCTCGACTGATGAGCAGAGCCTTCACGCGCGAAGAAGATAGCGAAAACGCCATCGCCGGCATCGGCGAGCGGCCGATCAGCCACCATCGCAATCTGGTGACGCAACGCGGCCTGGCGCTGATGGACGCCGAACTGGCTGCCCTGCGCGACGATCTGGGCAGAGCGGAAAAGAGGGCCGACCGCGAGCGCATCGCGCTCATCTCGCGTGACCTGCGCTACTGGACCGCGCGGCGTGAAAGCGCCGAGCTTTCCGTGCCGGAACCGGGCAGCGACCTGGTTCGCTTCGGCATGGGCGTCACGCTGGAAGGCGATGACGGCAGGAAGGTGCACTGGAAGATCGTCGGCGAGGATGAGGCTGATCCGGCCAAGGGGACGATTTCCCATGTTTCACCGATGGCCTTGGCCTTGTTCGGCAAGAAGGTCGGCGAAATTGCCGTGGTGAACGGCAAGGAGTGGGAAATCGTCAAGCTCTCCGACAATTAGCCCTCGACCTTGACGACATGGTCGCGGAAGAACGCCGCAGCACCCACCTCGTCGATTTCGCCGGCGGCAACGCCCATGACGAACTCATAGATCGTGCCGTTGTCGGCCATCAGCACATAGCCGTTGACAATCAGGAACGCGCCGGCGGCGACGATGGCCGTGCGCTTGTTGCCGTCGACAAAGGCGTGATTTCTGGCGATGCCGAAGATATAGGCCGCGGCCAGATCCTCGATCGATGGATCACCATAGTTGGCCTTGTTCTCGGCTCGGGCGAGCGCCGATTCGAGGGCATTCTCATCCCTCAAACCGTGCGCGCCGCCGTGGCGACGCAACTGCTCGGCGTGCATGGCTTCGACCGCACGCCGGCTCAGGAACTCCCAGCTCATTCGGCGAGCTTCTGAAGCGCGACTTTGTATTTGTCCATGACTTGGCGAGCGGCTTCCATCTGCCGCTCGAAGCTGTCGTCCACTGGCCGAAGGGCGATGCCCTTGCTCGTTTCGACGATCTCAAGCTGATCGCCGGCCTTCAGATTCAGGTGATCGAGAATTTCCTTGGGCAGGATCACGCCTTCGGAATTGCCGATTTTGCGAATGGTCGTGTTCATGGATTCAGCCTCTGTTGCAACGCCAATTATAACTTCATTGTCGGTCGTTGCAACATGGATTATAACAATTCAGCCAGCCTGCAGCAGCCGGTCCATCAGCCGGTCGGCGGCCTCGGGAATAACCGTGCCTGGCGGGAAGATCTCCGCCGCCCCCGCCTGCCGTACCGCCTCATAATCCTGCGGCGGGATGACGCCGCCGGCAACGATCAGCATATCGTCGCGGCCAAGCTTCTTCAGCGCGTCCCTGAGTTCGGGAATGAGCGTCAAATGGCCCGCCGCCAGCGACGAGGCGCCAATGATATGCACGTCGTGCTCGACGCCAAGCCTGGCGATCTCGTCCGGCGTCTGGAACATCGGCCCGACGGTGACGTCGAAGCCGAGATCGGCAAAGGCGGTGGCGATGACTTTCTGGCCGCGATCGTGGCCGTCCTGTCCCATCTTGGCGACGAGAATGCGCGGCTTGCCGCCGGACTTCTCCTCGAACGCGACGATCTTGTCCTGCAGCCGATCGACCACCGGATTGTCGCCGAGCGCCTTGCGATAGACGCCGGAGATCGTCTGGACCGAGGCGACATGGCGGCCAAAAACCTTTTCCAGCGCCAGTGAAATCTCGCCGACCGTGGCGTTGGCGCGCGCGGCGCGAATGGCGAACTCCAGCAGATTTTCGCCACTCTCGGCAGCTCGGGTCAGTGCATTCAGTGCATTCTCCACCGCGCCGACGTCGCGCGTGCCTTTTAGCCGCTGCAGTTTCGACAATTGCCGGGCTCTGACTTCGGCGTTGTCGATCTTCAGCACGTCGACTTTGATATCCGTCTCGGGACGATGGGCGTTGACGCCGACCAGGATCTGCTCGCCGGAATCGATCCGCGCCTGCGTGCGCGCGGCGGCCTCCTCGATGCGCAGCTTCGGTATGTTTTTTTCGGTTGCGGCGGCCATGCCGCCCAGGCTCTCGACCTCTTCGATATGGGCAAGCGCGCGCGCCGCCAGATCATGCGTCAGCCGTTCGAGATAGGCAGAGCCGCCCCACGCGTCGATGATGCGGGTGGTGCCGGATTCCTTTTGCAGGATGAGCTGCGTGTTGCGGGCGATGCGGGCCGAATGGTCGGTCGGCAGCGCCATCGCCTCGTCGAAGGCGTTGGTGTGCAGCGATTGTGTATGACCCTGCGTCGCCGCCATCGCCTCGATCATGGTGCGAATGATGTTGTTGTAAGGGTCCTGCGCCGTTAGCGACCAGCCCGAAGTCTGGCAATGGGTGCGTAGCGACAGCGAGCGCTCGTCCTTCGGCGAGAAGTTCTTCAGCATCAGGGTCGACCACAAAAGGCGGGCTGCCCTCAGCTTGGCGACCTCCATGAAGAAGTTCATGCCGATCGCCCAGAAGAAGGACAGGCGCGGCGCAAAACGGTCGATATCGAGACCCGCCGCGACACCGGCGCGGGCATATTCGATTCCATCGGCGATCGTGTAGGCGAGCTCGAGGTCGGCGGTCGCCCCTGCCTCCTGCATGTGATAGCCGGAGATCGAAATCGAATTGAACTTCGGCATGTGCTGCGACGTATAGGAGAAGATGTCCGACACGATCCGCATCGAAGGTTTTGGCGGATAGATGTAGGTGTTGCGCACCATGAACTCTTTCAGAATGTCGTTCTGAATGGTCCCGGCGAGGTCCTTTTGCGCAACGCCCTGTTCTTCCGCGGCGACGATGTAGAGCGCCATGATCGGCAGCACCGCGCCGTTCATGGTCATCGACACCGTCATCTCGTCAAGCGGGATGCCGTCGAAGAGCTGGCGCATGTCGAGGATGGAATCGATGGCGACGCCTGCCATGCCGACATCACCGGCAACGCGCGGATGATCGCTGTCGTAGCCGCGATGCGTGGCAAGGTCGAAAGCGACCGACAGTCCCTTCTGGCCGGCCGCGAGGTTGCGCCGGTAAAAGGCGTTCGACTCTTCCGCCGTCGAGAAGCCGGCATATTGCCTGATCGTCCACGGCTGCTGGACATACATGGTCGGGTAGGGGCCGCGCACGAATGGCGGCAGGCCCGGATAAGTGTCGAGATGCGGCAACCCCTTGAGGTCGCCCTGGTTGTACAGATGCTTGATGGCCAGTCCTTCCGGGGTCATCCGCTGGCCCTTGACCTCGATCGGCGCCCGGCGCGGCGCCGACCAGCCGATCTGGCTGAAATCCGGAATCATGATGCTGCTCCGATCGATTGATCGATACGGATCGGAAACAGCGGCTCGCACACCGCGACGCCCTCGGTGACCGAGGGCCGCCGCTCCGCCGCCAAGGTTTCGACCGGACGTTCGATCTTCGACGGGTGAAGCGTCGTGCCGATGATGGCCCGGTCGCCCGCCTGATAGGCAGCATTGCGGCGGGCGGCGGCCGCCTGAACCCGTTTCTGGATGTGTCCTTGCTGCAGGCTGGACAGAACGCCGCCTTCCGCCTCGATCCGCTGGAATTCTTCCCACGCCGCTTCGCAGAGTTCGGCAGTCAGCGCTTCAACGGCGCCCGAACCGCAAGCAGGGTCGGCGACATGATCGATATGGCTTTCGTTGGCCATGATCAGTTGCGTATTGCGGGCGATACGGCGGGCAAAGCCCGCCGGCAGGCCATGCGCGATCGTATGCGGCAGGATGGAGACCGAGTCCGCCCCGCCGGCTGCCGCGGCAAAAGCGGCGATCGTGGTGCGCAGGATGTTCGTCTCCGGGTCTGCCGAAGTCATCATGCGGAACGATGTCTCGGCATGGATGTTGGCGGTGGCGGCGGAGATCGAGCATGCCTCCTGGACCCGCGCCCACAGCCTGCGCAGGGCCCTGACCTTGGCCATCGATACGAACTGGTCCTGGTCGACGCTCAGCGCAAAGCCGATATGGGGCGCCGCATAGACAAGCGGCTGGCGCGCCTCCTCAAACATCCGGAGATAGGAGACCGCCGAAGCCATCATGGTGCCCAGCTCCTGCGCTTCGGTGGCACCGGCATTGTGGAAGACGCGTCCGTCTGCCTCCAGCAGGACCCCGGGCACGCCCATCGAGAAAAAGTGCGCCAGGGACTGCGGCATCGACGCCTGCAAGGCCTCGATCGACATCCGCAACCGGCCGGTTCCGGCAAAGATCGCCGCCGGGTCGATGCCGAAGGACAGGTTGAGCTTTGCCGGGTCTGACCGGCGCTTGCTCAAGAACGCAACCAGCCAGTCGGCCACGGCGCGGCTCCAGGGATGCGCGTCGATGCGGACCTGGATGCGGTTGAGCGGCACGCCGTCCAGCACGGTCTCCAGCGCCTCGGCAGTCCTCGGCAGGCCGTAGCCGAACGCATTCGGCGCGCCTTCGAAGACAAGCGACAATCCGGTGGCGCCCTGTGCGACGTCCTCCAGGGCCTGGGCTTTGGCGCGGCCGACATCCGGATCGTCGATACGCTGGCTGACGATCCACGGCGATCCGGGGTTTGCCCGTGGGAGAGGCTCTGCGGTGACCGAACGATCATAAAGCGGTTCGATGCGGATGCCATCGTCCGTATGGGATACGAGTTTTTCCTCGAAGGATCCGCCGGCCAGGGCTTTTTCCGCAAGGGCCAGCCACCGCTGCCGGTCAGGGTTCGGAAGTTCGGCATCGTGGTTCAAGGCACCGGCCATCCGCTCTCCTCGTCTTCTCGGCCGATAGGCCTGGAACGTCAGTCTACGGTTCCCCGTCGCATATCACAATGCAACTCGCGCCCTGCGAGGGTGAACCGTCAACCGATTGCCAAACATGCGCAAAATCCGCAAGCTCCAAAACCCAATTTCGACCATGGCCATTGTCGCTGCGCAATGGCGTCATTATACCTGCGGCGAGCCCCGCTACTTTCAATAGATCAGGGCATTCAACACTTCAGGTTGCGGAGACCCGACACATGGCTGACGACACCAGTATTTTCATCGGAGCCAGCCGAAAGCCTGATGACAGCTACCAGCGCGCCGAAAACCTGCTGCTTCAGTATGGCAATCGTCATGGCCTGGTCACCGGCGCGACCGGCACCGGCAAGACCGTGAGCTTGCAGATTTTGGCGGAAGGTTTCTCCAATGCCGGCGTGCCGGTCTTCTGCGCCGATATCAAGGGCGACCTGTCCGGTATCGCCATGATGGGCGCGGCACAGGATTTTCTGGTCAAGCGCGCCGAGCAGGTCAAGCTCGATCCCTATGATTTCCAGGAATTTCCGGTCATATTCTGGGATCTTTTCGGCGAGCAGGGCCATCCGATCCGCGCCACCGTCTCTGAAATGGGGCCGCTGCTGCTGTCGCGGCTTATGAACCTGTCCGAGGCGCAGGAAGGCATCATGAACATCGCCTTCCGCATCGCCGACGAGGAAGGCTTGTTGCTGCTGGACCTGAAGGACCTGCAAGCGCTTCTTGCCAACATCGCCGAACGCGCCGAAGAAATCGGCGCTCGCTACGGCAATGTGACGAAACCTTCGGTTGGCGCAATCCAGCGCACGCTGCTGGTTTTGGAGCAGCAGGGCGCGACGAATTTCTTCGGCGAGCCGGCATTGCGGATCGCCGACATCATGCGCACCACCCGCGACGGGCGCGGCGCGATCAGCGTGCTGGCCGCCGACAAGCTGATGATGAATCCCCGGCTCTATGCGACATTCCTGTTGTGGCTGATGTCGGAACTGTTCGAGGAGCTGCCCGAAGTCGGCGATCCCGACAAGCCAAAGCTGGTCTTTTTCTTCGACGAGGCGCACCTTCTGTTCGATGACGCGCCGAAAGTGCTGATCGACCGCGTCGAACAGGTGGTCCGCCTGATCCGTTCGAAGGGCGTCGGCGTCTACTTCGTCACCCAGAATCCGCTGGATATCCCCGAGACCGTTCTGGCCCAGCTCGGCAACCGGGTGCAGCACGCTCTGCGCGCCTACACGCCACGGGAGCAGAAGGCCGTGAGGACTGCCGCCGAGACGTTCAGGCCCAATCCTGACTTCGATTGTGCTACCGTGATCACGCAGCTCGGCACCGGCGAGGCGCTGGTCTCGACGCTGGAGGCCAAAGGTGTTCCGTCCATGGTCCAGCGGACGCTGGTTCGCCCGCCGTCGTCGCGACTTGGCCCGATCACGCCTGACGAGCGCCGCACGCTGATCACCGAGAGCCCGGTTGTGGGGCAGTACGATCAGACCGTCGATCGCGAATCGGCTTTCGAGATGCTGCAGAAAAAAGCCAAGGATGCGTTGGACGCGGAGGCACAGCAGCAGGAGAGCGGCGGCTCACGCTGGACCATTCCAGGCTTCGGTAATGATGATCCCGCCCCCCAGCCCACCGGCGGCAGGCGAGCACCGGCGCCGCGAGCGTCCAATCGCCAGACGGTGGCGGAGGCGGCGATCAAATCGGTGGTTCGCTCGGTCGGCACGTCGGTTGGACGGGCGATCGTGCGCGGCATCCTCGGCAGCCTGGCCAGGGGGCGGCGCTGAAAGCACCGCATAGGACCCAAAACCGGGCACCGGTTTTGCGAGAATCCGATGCTCGGGGAAAAGCATCGGACCGGAAATTCGCGGCGCCGAAAGTCCGCCGCTCCAGCGCCTTCGACCAGCTCAGAAGATCGGTTCCGAGATCGCCCTTGCCGGGCCGAGCAGGATCGATCCTTCCGGGACGCCCGCATCGATTGGAATGGCTTTGCGGTCTGCCGTGGCAACCAGTTCCTGACCGACACCGGAGGTAACGATCACCGGCGTCTTGTTGGGCACACGGTCATAAAGATCGATAATGTCCTGATTTATCAAGCGAACGCAGCCAGATGAGACTGATTTGCCTATGGAAAACCACTCCGGCGAGCCGTGCAGGCGGTACAGCGTGTCCTCGTTGCCCTCGAAGAGATACAGCGCCCGCGCTCCGAGCGGATTGGTGAGCCCGCCGGGCATGCCGCCATTCTCGGCGCTGTATTTTGCGTACTCGGGCTGGCGGGCGATCATTTCGGCCGGCGGCGTCCATTTCGGCCACTTCTGTTTCCACTGGACGACGGCATCGCCAGACCATTCGAAACCGGCGCGACCCAGCCCGACTCCATAACGAATGGCTTGTCGGCCCGGACGCACGAGATAGAGGTGGTGGCCGGCCGTATCGACGACGATGGTGCCGGGCGCTTGGCCGGTCGGATCGGGAACGATTTGACGCAGAAATTGCTCGTCGATTTTCTCGTAGGGTATGCCCGGCAGCTCGAACCCATTGTCGCTGACCGGACCGTACATTGTTGCATAGTCCATGAGCGGCGGCTCGACATTGACTGGCGGCGGCGGCTCGACAGGCCGGCCTGCCGTCGTGGTGCAGGCGGAAACCGCAATCGAGGCGGCGCCGAGCGCAGCGGCGTTGAGAAAGCCGCGACGGCTCAGGCGATAGGAGTCGATTTCGGTTGTGAACATCGTTGCCTTTTTTAAGTCTCATATCGAAACGGAACATGAATACGCCAATCAGTACGGCGCGCCAGCCCTACCAATGCCTAGCGCGATAGGCGGTTCCGATTCTGGCCTGAGGGTGAACAAACAAAGGCAAAGCTGTGACGGTTCAGCCCCTGTTGCGCCGAGGCAACAGGCCTGCAGCGCCGCGCGTAATGATCCTTTCCAAAAATCGATTCCGATTTGGGCTCATGTGTCAGCCTGCGGCGAGCAGGCCTTCGAGCGAGGGCAGGATCAGGGCCGGCGGAAAGTCCCGGTATTCCTCGGGCTGGTCGGAGCGGTTGATCCAGACTGTCCGGAAGCCGAATTTGGTGGCGCCGGCGACGTCCCAGCGGTTGGATGACTGAAACGACACCGCACCCGGATAGAGACGCCAGCCTGTCGTGACCATGTCGTAGACCGACGGATCGGCCTTGAAGCGCTTGACGGCCTCGACGGAATAGATGTCGTCCAGAACCTGGTCGAGCGCGGCCGATTTGACCGCCGCTTCCAGCATTTCAGGCGAGCCGTTGGATAGGATCGCCAGCTTGGCGCCAGATGCTTTGAGCGCCTTGAGCACGGCCGGCACCTCCGGATAGCAGTCCAGCCGCCAATAGGCGTCGAGCAGCTTGGCCCTCAGTCCCTTGTCCGCGGAGGGAACCTTTCGCAAGGCGAAATCCAGCGCCTGTTCGGTGAGTTGCCAGAAATCAGCGTAGGCGCCCATCAGCGTCCTCACCCAGGAATATTCCAGTTGTTTGGCGCGCCAGATCTCCGACAGGAGCTGGCCGTCCGGTCCGATCTGGTCGGCATGACGGCGGACGGCTGCGTGCACGTCGAACAGCGTTCCGTAAGCGTCGAAAACGTAAGCCGCATGTTGCATGGTAACAGTTTTGCGGCGAGGCAAGGCCGGGCGCAAGCACGGATTGCAATTTCGCATGCCGCTGGCCTTAACAAATCTCAGCCAAATCAGTTGACGGCAGACGCCAAAGCATCTTCCAATGGCGAGACAGGACAGCTCTGAAACGCGGAATCAAGCGATGACACTGGCGGCTGCGGCGCAATCCGCGACATGGACCTTCGTGGATGGCGACTGGTATGAAGGCAACGTCGCCATTCTAGGGCCGCGCAGCCATGCCATGTGGCTCGGCACCAGCGTGTTCGATGGCGCCCGCTGGTTCGAGGGCGTCGCCCCCGACCTCGACCGCCACGCCGCGAGGGCGAACGCCTCGGCGATCGCGCTTGGTCTCAAACCATCCATGAGCGCCGAAAAGATCGTCGGGCTGACCTGGGACGGGCTGAAGAAGTTCGACGGCAAGACGGCGGTCTATATAAGGCCGATGTACTGGGCCGAGCATGGTGGCTATATGGGCGTGCCGGCCGATCCGGCCTCGACCCGTTTCTGCCTTTGCCTCTATGAATCGCCGATGATCCCGCCGTCGGGCTTTTCGGTCACCGTCTCGCCGTTCCGGCGCCCGACCATCGAGACCATGCCGACCAACGCCAAGGCCGGCTGCCTTTATCCCAACAACGGTCGTGCCATCCTCGAAGCCAAGATGCGCGGCTTCGACAACGCGCTGGTGCTCGACATGCTGGGCAATGTCGCCGAGACCGGAACCTCGAACATTTTCGTGGTCAAGGATGGCCATGTCCTGACGCCGGCGCCGAACGGCACGTTCCTGTCCGGCATCACCCGCTCGCGAACGATGACGCTGCTTGACGAGTATGGCTTCAAGACCATCGAAAAGGCGCTGTCGGTGCGCGAATTCCTCGAAGCGGACGAGATATTCTCGACCGGAAACCATTCGAAAGTCGTGCCGGTCACCCGCATCGAGGATCGCAGTCTCCAGCCCGGGCCTGTAGCGAAAAAGGCGCGCGAACTCTATTGGGAGTGGGCGCATTCGACTTCGGCGGGCTGACTGGCTAAAAAGCGAACCGGCGCTTCGTTCCGGAGTTGCTCCACACCAATCCAGACCTATGTTAGTCCGGTATCGACACCGGATTTTTTCCACGAGGAGTACGACCGATGGCTTTTGAACTGCCCGCCTTGCCCTATGACTACGAGGCCTTGCAGCCTTACATGTCGAAGGAGACGCTGGAGTATCACCACGACAAGCACCACAAGGCCTATGTCGACAACGGCAACAAGCTGGCTGTCGAAGCCGGGCTCGGCGATTTGTCGGTCGAAGAGGTTGTGAAACAATCCTTCGGCAAGAACCCCGGGCTCTTCAACAATGCCGGTCAGCACTACAATCACATCCACTTCTGGCAGTGGATGAAGAAGGGCGGCGGCGGCAACAAATTGCCGGGCGCGCTGCAAAAGGCGTTTGACAGCGATCTTGGCGGTTACGACAAGTTCAAGGCCGATTTCATCGCCGCCGGCACCACCCAGTTCGGTTCGGGCTGGGCCTGGGTTTCGGTCAAGGACGGCAAGCTGGCGATCTCGAAGACCCCGAACGGCGAGAACCCGCTGGCCCATGGCGCGACCCCGATCCTGGGCGTCGATGTCTGGGAGCACTCCTACTATATCGACTATCGCAACGCTCGGCCGAAATATCTCGAAGCCTTCGTCGACAGTCTGATCAACTGGGACCATGTCCTCGAGCTCTACGAAAAGGCGTAGGCCCGACTGAGTTGCAAAAGAGCCCCGGCAAAACCGGGGCTTTTCTCTATGTGCCAAATGATCGGCCGCCCTTTTCCAACGACCGTCGCGAAAAATTCACACAAGCGTGAGGCGAATTTCCGGAATTTTCAAGCCAGTTTTGCCGTTATCGATCAGTCGGGCCTTCACCCGAAGCATCTTCACCATGGAGCCAGTTGAATGAGAAAGCTTATCGTCGTCATCTCGATGCTCGCCTTCACCGGTTCGGCGGCGTTTGCCGATCCGATCCAGGAGCGGCAGGCCATTATGAAGGAACGTGGAAAGATCGCCGGCCAATTGTCGAAAGTTGTCAAGGGCGAGACTCCTTATGACGCAGCGGCCGTGCTGGCGGCGTTGAAGGCGCTGGAGGCAAACGCCGAGAAGTTCCATGCAAACGTCGACACTCTTTTCCCGGCTGGCAGCGACACCGGCGACACCACCGCTGCCCCCAAAATCTGGGACGATATGGCCGGCTTCAAGGCGGTGGAAGAGAAATATCTCGCCAACGTCAAGGCTGCGGCGGCCGCCGCTCCTGCCGACGTCGACGCCTTGAAGGCGGGGTTCAACACCATAGGCGGCGATTGTGGCACCTGCCACAAGACATACAGGATTAAGAAGGGCTGATAGCGGGCGATGCGCCTGCTGAAAAAACTCGTCGGCGCCGCCCTCGTTCTGGGCGCCGCCGGCGCGGTCGCCGGCTGGTTCCTGTCGGCACCGGTCAGGCTCGACAGCGAGACCCTGGCGCAGCTCGGCCCCGGCGATGCCGCCAGGGGCAAGCGCATTTTTTATGCCGGCGGCTGCACGTCCTGTCATGCGAAGCCAGGCTCGCAAGGCGATGCCCGTCTTCAACTGGCCGGCGGTCTCGAACTCAAGACGCCGTTCGGCATCTTCGTGCCACCGAACATCTCGCAGGATACCACACACGGTATCGGCGGCTGGTCGGTCGAAGACCTCGCCAACGCCATGCTGAAGGGCGTATCGCCGAGCGGCGAGCACTTCTATCCGGCGTTTCCCTATGCGTCCTACGCACGCATGAAGCCGGCCGACATCGCCGATCTCCATGCCTTCCTGAAAACGCTTCCGGCGGTGGCGGGCAAGGCGCCGCCCAATTCGCTGGGGTTCCCGTTCAACATCCGTCGCGGCATCGGGCTGTGGAAACGTCTCTATTTGAGTGACCAGCCGGTGGTCTCCTTCCCCGATGGCACGCCGGATCCGGTGATGGCCGGCCGTTACCTGGTCGAAGGGCCCGGCCATTGCGGCGAATGCCACACGCCGCGCGATTTTGCTGGCGGCACCAGGAAGAGCGAGTGGCTGGCGGGGGCCGCGGCTGCCGCAGGCAGCGGCATCGTGCCGAACATCACCTCGGGCGAAGGCGGGCTCAGTGACTGGTCGGAGGCCGACATCGCCTACTTTCTGGAAACCGGCTTCACGCCTGATTTCGATTCCGTCGGTGGCGCCATGGTCGACGTGCAGAGAAGCATGGCCGAGCTGACGCCCGAGGACCGGGCGGCGATCGCGGCCTATCTGAAGGCCGTCCCACCGCACCCCGACGGCTATCCCCCACGCAAGCCGGCGAATTAGTTAGCACCCGTCAGCCGGCTGGCTCTGGCCCATTCTCAGGCCGGCCAGCCTTCATCAGGTCGAGGATCTTATCAAGCCGGGCGACGACATCGCTGGTTTCCAGAAGCTGCTGCTTCTGTTCGATACTGATCGACAGCAGCGGCGCGAGCGTATCGGCTAGGACACCGGGATCGCCGATGGAGGGCAGGCCGAGTCGCGCCTTGGCCCTTCGTGGAAGCGAGGAAAAATCGATGTTGGCATAGCTCTGATATGTATCGAGAACCGCGCTCGAACGTGCTACCGCCTCCGCCGATTGGCGACGCTGCTCTTCGACTGGCGCGACCTCCGCCGCCAGAAAGTCGGCGTTGACCAGGTGAAGGATCGCGGCTCGCTGGAGGCCGGAGACCGAGACCTTGAGTACCCCATCCACCTGCGTCTGGCAGTTTATCACGCTAGCCGTGACACCCACCGGATAGAGAGAATCGAGGTTGCCGGGATCCTCGTCGGTCGCCTGCCTCTGTGCGACCACAAGAACGCGGCGGTCGCCTGCCATCGCGTGCTCCACCGCGCGCCGCGTTTTGTCGCGGCCCACGAAGACCGGAACAGTCATTTGCGGAAAGAGCACGAAATCCCGCATTGGAAAAATCGGCAGATCCGCGCCGGAGGACGGGGGCGGGCTGGCCTCGGGCGCCGGGTTTCTGGGCCCAGCTCCGACTGGTTGGCTCGCCTGAATCCTTGCAGCCAATACGTTCCAGTCGCGCAAGCCGAGGACCCTAGCAATGAGCTCGAGGCTTTCGCTGTGGGACAGCGAAACGGATTTGGCGCTCAGTGCTTCGGACAGCGTTTGCGCCATGGCTTTTGCATCGCGGAAATCGCGCATGGAATCATCCTTTGCTTCGAAGAACGGAAGACGTCAGAGCTTGCGTTACTGACCCGTTCGTTCGGGCAAAGGGAGCCTGAAGTGGCTCGATACATTCACCTTACCCGGGAGGGCGCAAGCAGCAGGTTGTATCCACCTGTTTGGAAGGTGCGCTGAAGGTCCGTTGTTGTCAATCCTGCCCGCGCTGCATTCCACGCTCCCGATTTACAGGTGGCGGTCGCCGAGGAAATCGAAGCCGGTTTCAAAGAAATGATTGTAGTTGCAGGTCATTTCCTCGCCGGGCGCGATGTCGCGCAGTGCATAAGTCTCGTCGGGCGAGGCGACGTCGCAATTCGGGTCATCGGCATGGTTCATGAAGCGGGCGTCGTCGGCTTCGAAGACGACGAAGTTCGGGTCGCGCCGATCGGGATAGGAATAGCGATCGAGATAGGCTCTGACCGGCCCGGTTTCGCGCTCATAGACCTCAACAGGGATGCGCCGGTCGTAATTGGGATGGAGCTTCCAGACCAGTGTGCCGCGGGGAATGTGGTTCTTGGCAAAGACACCGATGCCCTGGATGGGCGATTTGTCGAGATAGACGTCGACGAGCAACATTGCGGACCCTTGCCGTGACTGAATGATTTTTGGGTGGCGCGGCTGCGAGAAGCCGCGCATTGGCTAGCGCGCAGCTATGGCAATTGCGAGCGGAAAATCGACCTGACCTGACCCGGAATCGATTTTCCGCTGGTGGGGATGGTGCGCAAGATCAAGCTCCTACAGCGCCGTCTGTGCGTCCAACAGGGTCGGCGGCGCTGTGGTGGCAAGGTCGGCCTTGCCCGCCACCTTCAGCGCAAACGCATAGGTGAAGGCGATTTCCTCGAGCCGGGAAAACCGGCCGGATGCACCGGCATGACCGGAGTCCATGTTGATCTTGAACAGCACCGGATTGTCGCCGATCTTGCGGTCGCGCAGCCGCGCCACCCACTTGGCCGGCTCCCAATAGGTGACACGCGGGTCGGTGAGGCCGGCAAGCGCCAGGATCGGCGGATAGTCGAGCGCGGCGACATTGTCATAGGGCGAGTAGGCGGCGATCGTTCGGTAGTCCTCCTCCGAGGCGATCGGATTGCCCCATTCGGGCCATTCCGGCGGCGTCAGCGGCAGGGTCGCGTCGAGCATGGTGGTGAGCACGTCGACGAACGGAACCTCGGCGACAACACCGCCGAAGCATTCCGGCGCCATATTCGCGACGGCGCCCATCAGCAGGCCGCCGGCCGAGCCGCCCTGAGCGACGATGCGGTCATGTTGCGTATAGCGTTCGGCGACGAGGTGGTGGGCGACTGTGATGAAATCGGTGAACGTGTTCATTTTGTGCGCCCGCTTGCCGTCGTCGTACCAGCCATAGCCCTTGTCCTTGCCGCCGCGGACATGGGCAATCGCGTAGACGAAGCCGCGGTCGACCAGCGATAACAAATTGGTGTTAAAGGCGGCCGGGACCGTGATGCCGTAGGAGCCGTAGCCGTAAAGCAGGCAAGGCGCTGATCCGTCGAGCGGCGTGTCGCGATGGTGGATGAGCGAGATCGGCACCAGTTCGCCGCCGGCTGCGGGCGCCATCAGCCGCCGCGTCACGTAATCGTCCGGGTCGTGGCCGGACGGAACTTCCTGGGTCTTCAGCAGCACGCGCTCGCGGGTCCGCATGTTGTAGTCGAAGACCTGCGCCGGCGTTGTCATGGACGAGTAGGAAAAGCGCATGATCTCGGTATCGTATTCATAGGATCCCGACAGGCCGAGCGAGAAGGCTTCCTCATCGAAGGAGATGAGGTGTTCCTCGCCGCTGTTGCGGTCATGCACGACGATGCGCGGCAGGCCTTCCTTGCGTTCAAGCCTGACCATGTGGTCCTTGAAACCGATTACCGAAAGGATCAGCCGGCCCGCTTCGTGCGGCACCAGCTCCTGCCAGTTGGCGCGCACCGGGTCGCTCGCCGGCGCAGTCATGATCTTGAAATCCTTGGCGCCGTCGGCATTGGTGAGAATGAAGAAGACATCGCCGCCTTCTTCGAGGTCGTATTGCAGGCCGGTCTCGCGCGGCGCAACCAGCTTCGGTTCGGCGAACGGCTCGCTGGCGCTCATGATGCGATATTCCGAGGTCTCGTGGTCGTTGATGCCAACCATGATCCATTCGTTGGAGCGTGTGCCGCCGACATTCATGAAGAAGCCCGGATCGGTTTCTTCGTAGATCAGCCGGTCGTTCTCAGGACTGTCGCCAAGGGCATGGAACAGCACCTTGGAAGGACGGTGGTTGGCATCGAGGCGGGTGTAGAAAAATCCATCATTTCCGGCATCCCACACGCCGCCGCCACCGGTATCCGGAATCCTGTCGGCCAGATCGTTGCCGTCGGCGAGATCGCGGACGCGAAGCGTGTAGAATTCGGAACCCTTGTCGTCGAAGGCCCACAGAAGCTTGCGGTGGTCGGTCGAATGGTCGACACCGCCGAGGCGGAAATAGGCCTTGCCTTCGGCCTCGAGATCGCCGTCGAGCAGGATCTCTTGGTCGCCGCCCTCGCGCGGCGTGCGGAAATAACGCGGCTGCTCGCCGCCAAGCTTGAAAGATGACCCATAGGCGTACGGCCCATCCTTCATCGGCACGGACGAATCGTCCTCCTTGATGCGGCCCTTCATCTCCTTGAAAAGCTGCTTCCGCACCTGGGCGGTCTCGGCCATGAGCGCTGCCTGATAGGCGTTCTCGGCTTCGAGATGGGCGCGGATCTGCGCGTCGAGCAGCGACGGATCCCTGAACATCTCTTGCCAGTTTTCGGCTCTCAGCCAGGCATAGTCGTCCGTCCGCGTCACTCCATGGTGCACATCGAAGACCGGCCGCTTCTCTGGTTGCGGCGGGCTGGCAGTTGGAAATGCTGGGGTTCGGGTCATTGCGTCTCGCTGTGGAAGTTACTTGTATGGAGAATGAACACGCCGATCAGCGCAGGTTCAAGAGCCGGAGTATATGTTTGCGCCGGGCTCCAGAAGATGACCCGGAGGAGAGGGAAAATGAAGTTCCGTTTTCACGCTGCTGCGGCTTTCGCCGTCGCTTCGACAGTCTTGGCCTTTATCGGCCAATCTCATGCAACCGTGTTCGCAGCTTGGCAAGTGACCAACCTTCCGTTTGGCGACACGCTCAACGTGCGCAAGTATCCGGCGGGATCGTCCCAGAAGCAGGCGGCCTATCCCAACGGCGCCGTTTTGCAGATGACCGGGAGATGCACCGGCGGCATAAACCTGCTCGACATCGCCAAGCAGCCGGTTTGGAAGCAGGAACAGAAGATCCGCTATCGCTGGTGCGAAGTCTGGCACGATCCGGCACACAACGGCAATTTCGTCACCGGCTGGGTCTACGGAAAATACATAACCCCACATTGATGGACGGTGCCGGTCCGCAGGCTGATTTCTGGCTTGCTTGCAACAGCAAATCGCAACCTATGGTTTTGCGGACTCTAAAAACAACCAGATAGCCTGCACCACAACCAAGCATAGCCAAGCATTGAGATTTTTTTACTGGCTCTCATGGATGTAACGGCAGCTTGACTGGGCGTCCGCCGCCGCTGGTCTGCCCAGAAAATATCGCAAAGTTACAGAGTGCACGAAAGGTTGAAGCTGATCGTCGAATATTTTATTGCCATCGATGAATACAGCGCAAGAAGCGAATTGACTTACTTGGTTGAGTGGCTCATTAGGATGCTGCGACGCGAATCGCAGAGGCTCTTTCCTGCAAAAATTTCGCGCGATGCCCGACCTATCAAAAATAGGGCGCAGGTAGAAACAACTCACGTTGGGGCCAGGAAGCCATGGATATTATCGAAACACCTTCCAGAAATAGTGATGCGCTGATCGAATTGACGGCCGATGTCGTCGCCGCCTATGTCAGCAACAATCCGGTGCCGGTCGGCGAGCTGCCTAGCCTCATCGCCGATGTCCATGCCGCCCTTGGGCGCGTGGGCGGGGCCAGTGAACAGCCTCCTGCCGACAAGCAGAAGCCGGCAGTAAACCCGAAACGCTCCGTCCATGACGACTACATCGTCTGTCTTGAAGACGGCAAGAAGTTCAAGTCGCTGAAGCGTCACTTGATGACCCACTACGGTCTGACGCCCGACGAATATCGTGAAAAATGGGGCTTGGACGCAAGCTACCCGATGGTTGCTCCCAACTATGCTGCCGCCCGCTCACAGCTCGCCAAGAAGATGGGTCTCGGCCGCAAGCGCAAGGGGCGCTGATACCGGCTCTCTTCCCAACCTGGGTTAGATGATCAACGGCGCCTCCGGGCGCCGTTTTGGCCTTGGGGCGATGCGCGAGCAATCGATATGCGTCGCGACTTGTGCGGCTCCGATCATGTCGGGCCATCGCGCGCTGTTCGTCTGATCAGGCGGTCTGCTTCAAGGCCGCCTCTGCGTCGCGCTTGATGCGCTTGACCATGGAACGAAGACCATTGGCGCGTTGCGGCGACAGGTGCTCGTCGAGGCCAAGTGCCTTCAGCGTGGCTTCGGCGTCGGTTTTCTGGATCTCGCTGGCGAGTCGTCTGGAAAACAGCGCCAGCATGATAGCGACGAGGCCACGCACGATATGGGCGTCCGAATCGCCGGCGAAGGTGACGACTGGGTCGGGCCCCGGACCATACTCGGTGGTCAGCCAGACCTGGCTGACGCAGCCGGGCACCTTGTTGGCAGGGTTGCGTTCCTCATCGGGAAATGGCGGCAGGGCCTCGCCCAGTTCGATCACATAGCGATAGCGGTCTTCCCACTCGTCAAGCAGGGAGAAGTCGTCGCGGATCGTCTGGATCGTCGTAGTCATCACTCCGGATATAGTCATCCGGCGACGCCGCGTCACGGAAAAAGAGGAAAACACCATAGGCGTCAGAGCGTGGACGGTGACAGATGCGCTGAAAATATCTCAGTTTTTCGCCGGCAAATCGACTTTCGCCGGCAACACGATGTCTTCGGGCACGCTGCCGGTCGTTGTCGCCGTGTCGGGTTCGGCGGTCTTGTCGTCCAACATGGCGGCCGCGATCTTGGCTGTCTCCCTGGCCCGGGCGGTGATCGTGTGCATTGCGGACTTGCCGGTCTCGCAGACGTCGGGCTTGCGCTCGCATATGCCGGCAATGTCGCCGACCGCTTCGCGTGCCGCAAACAACGCCTGGATCGGCCCGACGCTTTGGTGGCCGGTCTCGTCGGAGCCGACATTCAGCGGCAGCGCCAGAAGCACCAGCGAAAACCAGAAAGCCATTCTGATCAGAAAGCCCATCTGTATGCCCTCATTCGTGACCGGATCATGCGTTCATGCGACATGACCTCTTTATGGATACGATAGTGGCATGGACGCGCAAAGGACGGCTTGCCCGGTCAGCGAAAATTTTCCTCAAATTTTAGGCAAATTCGAAACGAAGCATTTGCAATGGATTCGTCTCAAATCCAGGCGCTTTTCTTCACTTAAGGTTAACCATCTATCCAACTGTTTTCCTTATGTATTTCCCAGAAGTTCGGCTTACCGAGGGCGACTGTCAAAGGCGGGAGGGCGGTTCGCCCGGATAACGCTCCATTTACTATGGCCGCAATTGCCAAGGTTTGGCTGTGCCGGCCTCCCAATATCTGCCTCGGACCGGGCATTGATCGGTCCTGCCTTATCCATTCCTTAAACGCTGGATGCGAGTTTCAGATCGACAAAAGCATCTGCGAAGCAGGGCTGTTCACGACCAGGTGCGAGTGCGTTGAGTTGAGTTCGATAAGGGCCAGATACGTTGAGTTGCCCGGCGCGATGGCAGCCGGTTGCGAACGTATGGTTCATCCGTCGATCCTCGGACAGAACGACCGCCGGTGCCAGAGGCGGTTTATCGGTGTCATGCTGGCCGCTCCGTTCTTTGCCGCAGGCGCAGCAGTCACGCTGGTCACCTCGGGCATGGGCGTGGCCGTGACCATGGCTGCGATCTTTGCGACGTTCGGCCTCTGCTGGTTTGCCGCCTTGCTGGTGGCAGCATCGGGCAAGATGGCGTTCGCCGGCCAGGTCGCCCTGGTGATGGGCAGTCTTGCTCTTGCCGGTATCATTGCCGCGGCGGGCGGGATGGCCTCGCCGGTCGCCATGCTTGTCGTGGCGCTGCCGTTCGAAGCCTGGTGGATCGGCGCGTCTCGTCGCGCTGCACTCTGGGGTGCCCTATCCGCATGTGTCGCTATCCTGCTGCAGGCTTTTGCCGGTTCTGTCTTCCCGTTCGGTCCGGCCGAAATCGCCGCCTGGCATTGGCTGCTGCCGCTGGCCTGGGCGCTCACCCTCGTTCCCCGCGTCGCAGCGCTTGGCAGCGCGGCCGGCGCGCAGCTTGATCCGGCGACCGACGATCGGCTCGAGAACATCATCGACGCCGTTGTCCTGCGGGCCGGCCGGCATGGCGAGGTTCTGGATGCGTCGGCAAAGGCGCGCACGATCCTGAAGCTGCAGCCGGAGCTGCTGTTCGGTACCGGCCTGTTCGACCGCATCCATCTGTCCGATCGCGTCGCATACCTCAGCGCGCTGGCCGACATGCGCGATGGCGCGCCGGCGCGCCGGCTGGATCTTCGCGTCCGGCTGCCGCAAAACGGCAATGGCCCGACGGCGGACAATTACCGGCCGTTTTCGCTTGAATTGGCGCGCGGGGAAGAGCAGCAGGACGTCCTCACGTTCGTCCTGCGCGAAAACGACGAACTCGCCGGCTTGCGCGAAGAGCTTGCCGCTGCGAAAGAGGCGGCCGCGTCTGCCGAAGTGGCAAAGGGACGGTTTCTGGCGGTCGTCAGCCACGAGCTGCGCACGCCGTTGAACGCCATAATCGGTTTTTCCGACATGCTGCTGCATGAGATGTTCGGCACCTTCAAGGACCCGCGCCAGAAGGAATATGTTGGCCTGGTCAAGGAGTCCGGCCAGCATCTGCTTGCCGTCGTCACCTCGATACTCGACGTATCGAGGATCGAAGCCGGCGCCTATGCAACCGAGCCGGAACCATTCCGTTTCGTCGAAGCTGTCGAAATGTGCCAATCGATGATGCGCTTGCAGGCCGAGGCCAAGAACATCGATCTACAGACCCAGATCGCACCGGATGCAGGCGAGATAAACGCCGACCGTCGTGCCGTGCAGCAGATACTCATCAACCTCGTCTCCAACGCCATCAAGTTCACGCCCGATGGCGGCGATGTCGTCGTCGGCGCCAAGCGGATCGGCTCGCGACTGCATTTCTGGGTCAGGGACACCGGCATCGGCATCGCCGAGGAAGACTTTGCCAATCTCGGCAAGCCGTTCATGCAGATCCAGAACGACTATACGCGCCGCTTCGAGGGGACTGGGCTCGGCCTGTCGCTGGTGAAGGGTCTGGTGGCGCTTCACGAGGGCACGATGTCGATCGAAAGCATGCCGGGGGAGGGCACCACGGTCACGATCAGCTTGCCGGTGAACGGACCGAAAGGACGTTCGAAAGACAAGCCCGGCGTACTGCCGATGCCTGCAGCCAAGGCGGAGACGAAAGGGGACAGGCATGGCTCGCTCCGCAAAACAGCCTAAGGCGGTCAAGCGCCGCGGCAATGCCTTCCAACGCAGCGCGGTCGCCCTCGGCAGCCAGATTTCACGCAATCCGGTTCTGGTTGGCGGTTCGACCGCCTTCCTGGTGACGCTGTTCTACGTCTCGGCGAACGCTTTGTGGTATCAGCCTTTTCCTCATGCCGGCGCGTTTTTTGCGACCAGGAGCATGGAGGGCTTTCCTCGAGCCGGCGCCGACGAGCCTGAAACCACCATCAACATCGTGCGGCCGGAGCCGGCCCCGATCAAGAGCGATCCGATCGTCGAGCAGGTCCAGGGCATATTGAAAGATCTCGATTTCTATTCCGGCACCGTCGACGGTATTTCCGGCCCCAACACGCGTAAGGCTATCCAAGCCTATCAGCAGAAGGTCGGGCTCAACGCTTCCGGCGAGATCGACAGCATTCTGCTCGATCAACTGGGCGCCATGCCAACCGCCTCGACGGTCGTGCCACATCCGGCACCGCGTCCGGACGACATGGCCGCGATTCCCGTCTCGGCTTCGCCGGCAGATGCGCCGGCGCAGGCACCCGACGCCCGCATCATCAAGATCCAGGCCGGGTTGAAGGCATTCGGCAATGACGACATGCAGCTCGATGGCGTGGTCGGGGCCCGCACCAAGGCAGCGATCAAGGAGTTTCAGTCGCTGTTCGGGCTGCCCGAGACCGGCGAGCCCGACGAGGTCGTCTACGTCAAGATGCGCGAGATCGGCCTGACCAACTGATGGGCGCAGGCGCGCGGTTTTGGTTTCACCCAAACGCAAAGCGCTCTAAGTACCGTCCGATGTCGTCCGGAATCCTGCCATGCGCGTAACCACGGATCTGTGGGTGTCGGCCCTGTTGCGCCGGGTTTTCGGCGCCGGGGGTTTTGCCGCCGTGGTCAAGCGTGGCGCAACCGAGGCCGGCGCCGTCTTCGTGCTGGCGCGAGGCCGCATGGGCGAGATTGCCTTGTTTGGCCCGGCGCCGCAGACGAGCTACGATTCAGCCAAACCCGACGACCGTTACTTCAGTCTGCTCGGCGCCGGCGACGATGCCGCCGTCTTTGACGGGCGACTGGAGAGGGAGAAGAAATTCGACCCCGACATCTGGGTGGTCGAGATCGAGGCCGGCTCTGTTCCCGTCGAGGAGCTTATTTCCGTCAAGTCGCAATAGCGATATGCAGACAAAGGCTTAGAGCGTTCGCTTGAATCTCTTTTCAGGCGCGACGGCGGGTCAAACGCGACGCGCTTTAGGGCTGGCGGCAGCATTGTCGCTGTCCGCTTTGCGGACGTCGGCGTTTGCCGCGATCGGTCCGGCATTGCGAATGGCCTTCGACAGTGTCTCGGCTTTCCAGCCGCGTAGCCTGTCCAGCGCTGCGTCGCGATGCAGCAGCCGATAGCGGTCGAGGAAGATGCGGATGGCCTGCGGATGCGAGAACTCTGTGGGATAGACGGCGGCGGTGATCAGGAACGCCCTCTCTTCGCCGAGATCGAGCGCGCGCAGGGCAGCCAGCAGCGACGTGTAGTTCTGGTTCGCGATGAGCGACCGCGCCGTTGAAAAATCGATCGCGAGCGCGTCGGCCAGTGCTGTCTGGAAGAATGCGGCATTGCCGGTCAGCGCCGTCTCGCGCAGTTTGACATAGGTGTTAGCGCCGGCGAACGGATTGATCGTCGCGCCGCCGCTTTCGGCATCACGCATCATCGACCGCAGCCGGCGCCGTGCAGCCTCGGCGGCGGCGCCGGGCACCTGCTGGCTGCTATCGGCGACGACTTCGGCGCTTTCGGGCACCGCCTTGGCGTTCGCCTCAGGCTGCCGCACGCTCACCAGCGTCGGCTTTTCAAGCGCCCTGATCAGGTGGGCGATGGTCGGGTTCAGATCCTTGCGGCGCGCAATGGCGCGCGCATGCGGCAGGCCATGGCGGCCGATCAGCGCGATGAGGTCGATATCGCTGAGCGCGCGCGAGCGGATGAGCAGCGGCGCGGCAACGTCGACCGGCTCCTCGCAAAGCCGCCGGACCAGCGCAGCGGGCGCATATTCGCATTCGGAAAGGGCGGCGGCGACGTAGCGGCGCGATTCGACCGACACATCGGCGAAAAGCGGCAGCGTCAGATCCTCAAGTTGCGCGATCTCCCGGCGCGAAGGGCGGGTGAGCGAACAGAACGCCGACACCGTGGCGCGGAACAGCCTTTCGGCCTTTCCCGATTCAGCCCGTATAGCGATTTGCCTGAAATCCGCAGATGACACGAAGGATACGCCTGACACTCGACACAATCTTGACCATGCTCGACCGGGACTGTGTCGGTTTCGCATTTGCCACGGGTCAGGACTTCCTGACCTCAGAACAAAGATCAAATTAGCGGCGATCCGTTAGCGTTCCGTTAACCTACTGGCTCCTTAATCAGATTGGAGGCGTTGCGTTGTGCTCCGGGGCAACCGAGAGGAATGCACGAACCATGGGCATGGTACTGTCTTTCGTGCCGCGAACGGCGGCAACCAATCGAGCAGACCGAAACACCGGAGCGCCGGCGGCGGTGATCATTTTCCCCGGCGTCCGCTACGAGCAACCGCCACTGACGGGCGAGACGCGGCCAGGCGCCGGTCCGGACAAGCCGGGTTCGTCAAGGACGATGCCGGGGACGTCGGGGACGTTGCCTGTTCCGCATCATTAAAGCGCGTCGCGGCTGAATGGATTCGCCGCGCCCTGTTGGGCGCGCAAAGGACGCTCTATCTCCTTGAATGAGCGCCGCGGCGGCTCGCAAGGCATGGGCCGCAACGGGCGGCATGTTTCGGTTGACGTCAGTAGTCCTGCAGCTCGCAGGAACTCTGCTCGAGAAACCGCGACACGGTCGGCTTCCAGCTGTCGTCGGGCACGAAGGAGCGGATGACGAACATGCCTTCGTCGATCGGCGCTTCGACGAAGATTGCCCCTTGCAATTCCTCCGGGAGATCCTTGCGGATCTCGATCATCTGCGCCGGCGTCAATACGATACTGTCCAGCACCCTTCCGGTCGCGCTGTGGTCGTTGAAGGAGTAGATGTTATGGCCGCTGCGGTCATAGACCGATACGGACCAGAACGGGACGTTTCCCGGTGCCTTCACCCGAACCATCCCATCGGACAGATCGAAGCGGCAAGCCGCAGCATAAAACAGCGGATCGACCGACTTCACCACAGGCGTACCGCCGGCCTCAGCGTCCAGCCTGGTCATCCGATAAAGGTTGGAGGCCATGGCCAGCCGCGACCAGGCATTGCGTTCGGAAAATTCCGGGGCGAGCAGCAGCACGATGATGTGTACGATGCCGGCGCCAAGCAGGCCGAGCAGGATCGCGTGCAGCAGCCTACGCATTGCAGCCGACCTTCACGATCTGCGGCAGCGTGACATCCGAAAGGCCCGTGCTGCTGGCGATCGGCGTGTCGTAGAATGTCAGCACGAGATACATCCGGCCGAAGCCGTCGGAAAGCAGCCAGTTGCCGGGCGCGGGGCGGTTGCTGACGGAAATAAGCACGGAATTGTCGGGCTGGCGCAGCACCTGGTAGGACTGAAGTGCCGCAAGCCTTGGCTTGCCGGTCTCGACCACGCCGAGCGACCGATCGGCGGCATAGAGGGTCCAGAACCGGGCTGTGGGAAACCCGCCTTCGATTTCATAGGCGCATTGGCGTTTCAATAGTTCGCCATCGGAATCGCGTTCGGCGATAAACGACAGGCCTTCTGCCTGCCCGAGTGCAAGG
This sequence comes from Mesorhizobium sp. WSM4844, assembly GCF_055811775.1. Lineage (NCBI taxonomy): Bacteria > Pseudomonadati > Pseudomonadota > Alphaproteobacteria > Hyphomicrobiales > Phyllobacteriaceae > Mesorhizobium > Mesorhizobium sp. WSM4844. The sequence continues at coordinate 124,964 of NZ_JBVVQB010000007.1, forward strand.
ACACCCTCGCGCGCCACGCGGGCTTTCGAGTAAGGATCCGCCGTCTGCGTGCCGATATCGGGAAACGCCGTCCATTGGCCGATCCTGATCGCGCCAATGCCATCCTGCGTCTTGAGAGCGTACCAGACGCTGCCGCCGCCGCCGCCGATGGCTATGGCAAGCGCGAGGAGCGTCAGGAATGCGTTCTTGAACATGAAGAGCCGCGGGCAAGAGGAGTGCCGCTCGGGGATATCGCGGGGCAGGGGGCCATGGCAAGCGGACCTCTGTGGAATTGCGGCGCGAGGGATGGCCTGGCCCGTCGTGCCGGCATCAAAGCGCCGACAGGGTCTCCGGTGTCGCAGGCGCCTGGAGGACGGGCGCCGACTGGAACAGCCTGGTGATGTCCCTGAGCGCCCGCGTCGTCTGGCTGGACAGCACCGGCGGCCGCTCGGCGGCAGTGTCGGCCGCTGCCTGCTCGGCATTCTTCTTTTCCGCTTCCTCGGCCTTGGCGGCGATCTCTTCGTCGACGAAGGGATGATCGAGGCCGGGGATCGGCTTGAGGTCGATATTCTGGTGCGCATAGACCATCAGCCGCTGCCAAACCATCGCCGGCAGCGAGCCGCCGGTCATGTTGTTGGTCGGGGTGAAGTCGTCATTGCCGAGCCACACGGCAGCCGTATAGTTGCCGGTAAAGCCGACATACCAGGCGTCACGGTAAGACTGCGTTGTGCCGGTCTTGCCGGCTGAAACGATATTGGGAAGCGCAGCGCGCCGCGCCGTGCCCATCACCGGCACCGCCGCCAGCATGGTGTTCATGGATTTCAGCGCCTGCTCCGAGAGCACACGGCGCGGCGGCGGCGCATCCTTGGCGAAATCGTAAACCACCTCGCCGGTACGGGTGACGAGCTGGGTGACGCCATGCCGGGAGCCGACAAAGCCGTTCTGGGCGAACACGCTAAAGCCTGTCGCCTGGTCCATCACGGTCATACCCGATGTGCCGAGCACCATCGTCTTGTGCGATTCGAGCGGCGATTCGACGCCCATGGCTTCCGCCATCGCCTTGATCGGCTTGATGCCGAGATGATTCTTGGCCAGCCGCACCGGCACGGTGTTGACCGATTTGGCCATCGCCGTGATCAGCGTGACCTTGCCGGCCCGTCCGTCATTGTAATTGTGCGGCGACCAGGCACCCCAGGAGATCGGCGCGCCGGAAACGACGGAGTCCGGCGTGAAGCCGTGCTCCATCGCCGTTGCGTACACGTAGGGTTTAAACGATGAGCCGCTCTGGCGCAGCGCCTTGGTGGCGCGGTTGAACTGGCTGGCACCGTAGTCGCGGCCGCCGACGATCGCCCTGACTGCGCCATTGGTTTCGATGACGACCATGGCGCCTTCGGTGACGTTGTATTCCTTGCCGAACTGGCGGAGATGGAACTCCATCGATTCTTCCGCCGCCTTCTGGATGTTGGCGTCGAAAGTGGTGTGGGCGACCAGCGAATGCTGGCCGGACTTCGCGGCGATCTTCTTGACCTCTTCGAATGCCCAGTCGAGGTAGTAATCCGGGCTCTTCTGCTCGCCGCGGTCGACGATTTCAGCCGGATGCAGCCGCGCCTGCAGCACCTGACCCTCGCTCATGAAGCCGCCTTCGACGAGATTCGACAGCACCACATTGGCCCGCGCCCTGGCAGCAGGCAGGTTGATGTGCGGCGCGTATTTGGTCGGTGCCTTGAACAGGCCGGCCAGCATCGCCGCTTCGGCGAGGTTCACATCCTTGACGCTTTTGCCAAAATAGAAATCGGCGGCCGCTTCGATGCCGAACGTGCCGCCGCCCATATAGACGCGGTCGAGATAGAGCTGCAGGATCTCCTTCTTCGACAGATTGGCCTCGAGCCATAGCGCCAGGAAGGCTTCCTTGACCTTCCGCTCCAACGTCCGTTCATTGGTCAGGAACAGGTTCTTGGCCAGCTGCTGGGTGATGCTCGAGCCGCCCTGCACCACGGAATTCGCCCGCACATTCGCGAAGATCGCGCGCGAAAGGCCGAGCGCGTCGATGCCGTAGTGATCGAAGAAACGCCGATCCTCGGTGGCCAGCACCGCCTTGATGACCTGGTCGGGCATCTCGTCGACCGGCACCGAATCGCGCTGGATGATGCCGCGCTGGCCGATCTCATTGCCGTAGCGGTCGAGGAAGGTGATGGCGAAATCGCCCTGGGCGCGCCAGTCGCCGGCGGTTTCCTGGAAGGCCGGCAAGGCGAGCGCCAGCATGACGACGATGCCGCCGGCGCCGAGCGTGAAACCTTCGCTCAACAGTTCGATGATGCCGCGGCGCCAGCCGGAGACGCGGAAGCGCCGGAAAAAAATGGTGGCCGCTTCCCAGAACCGGCGCGCCTTGAAGCCGGTCTCGTAGAGCGAGGAATCGAACCACGCATCCGCCGCCAGCAGTCTTGCGGCAATCGGACCCCTTCTCCTGCGTGTTTTCAAAGGACTGGCCATTCCAAGATCCGGCTGCGGCTACGCCTCCCACCGAGAAGCGGCACTCCTACCAGACTATTTGTCCATTTTGGCCTCGCTCACAAGGGTAAGGGGGGCTTTCGCGGTACAGTTTGTTGATACCAGGGTCGGGCCTGCCACCTCCGCCACCTCGCACTCACTTAACGCGCCGCGATAAAGCGCATGAAATGCGCCACGTCGGCATCGCTTGGCTCCTGGCCGGTGAAACTGCGCAGATAGGCGGCGAGATGACTGACCCTCGCCTCGACCGGTTCCTTGAGGTCGAGCACATAATAGCCGATCTGCATGTAGTAGAGCACACGGGCGCGGATGAAGGCATCCTCTTCGCCGTAGCCATGCCGTCGATACATGTCGCGGATCGCACCCAGTCGGTCATTGTCGGCCTGGTCGATGGCCCGGCGCACGTCCTCGGAGCGACGCGCCCATTCCCGGATGGCGAAGTCGAGCCTGGGATCGAACAGGCGCTCGTCCGCCCAGCATTCGAACACGTTCATGACCCCCATGATGATGCTTTCGGCCGGCCGCTGCGCGCGTTCGATGATCGACTTGGTGTTGGTGTCCCGCCAATGCGCAAGCAACTGGTCGAGCAGGTCCTGACGGCTCTCGAAATACCAGTAGAAGCTTGAGCGCGATACGCCGAGTTTCTGGCCAAGCGGCAGCACGCGCACGCTTGCGATGCCGTCTGAAATCAGTGTCTGGAGAGCAAGATTGATCCAGTCCAGGCGCGTCACCTTGGTGTTGCCGGACGCCGGCTCGTCCTGCGGAGAAATCATGATCATGGCCGCACAATAGGCATGAGGGCGAACTGCATACAACCGTACTAGACACATATGTACAGTGCAAGTATCCTGTCTGCCTCAACGAACTGGGCCGAGCGGCCAACGCGCGTCATCGCGGCTCCTGCCTACGATCCGCAACGCAGGGCAATACGGCAATGAGGAGTATCCGCCATGGTCGATGACGCCGCACGCAACCTCAGGCGCGAACGCAGGCGCGGACGAACCGGCGAGGCCGGCAGCGAGACCAGCCGCCGGCCGGACTATCGTTCGCTGAAGAACCCGTTTCTGCCGCAGCCGATCTTTTCGGCCGACCAGGTCGCCGCGATCCACGACACGGCGCTGCGCGTGCTCGAGCAACTCGGCGTCAAGGTGCTGCTGCCGGAGGCGCGCGCTATTCTTGCCCGTGCCGGCGCTTTGGTCGACGAGGACAGCCAGATGGTGCGCATCGGCCGCGACATCGTCGCGGCGGCGCTGGGCTCGGCGCCGAAATCGATCCGCGCCCATGCCGGTGACCGTGCCCGCGACCTGACGCTCGATCTCGGCTCGATGACGTTCCTGGCAGGATCCGGGGCGCCGAACGTCACCGATCTGGAGCACGGCCGGCGGCCCGGAACGCTTGCCGCTTTCGAGGATCTCATTCGCCTGGTGCAGCATTTCGACGTGCTGCACATGCTGGGACCTTGCATCGAGCCGCAGGACATCGACAACCGCTTCCGCCATTATGCCGTCAACCGCGCGCAGTTGACGCTGTCGGACAAACTGCCGTTCGTCTTCGCGCGCGGCACACCGCAGGTCGAGGACGGCTTCGAGATGCTGCGGCTGGCGCGCGGCCTGTCCGAGGACGAATTCCGTTCGGGCGCTCATTGCTACACCGTCATCAACACCAACTCGCCGCGTCAACTCGACATTCCGATGGCGCAAGGCATCATCGACTTTGCCAAGGCGGGGCAGGTGCTGATCATCACGCCCTTCTGCCTGGCCGGCGCCATGGCGCCGATCACCGTGGCCGGCGCGCTGACGCTGCAGCACGCCGAAGCGCTGGCCGGGCTGACGCTGGCCCAGATCGTGCGGCCGGGCGCGCCGGTTGTCTATGGCTCCTTCTCCTCCAATGTCGACATGAAGTCCGGAGCGCCGGCCTTCGGCACGCCGGAGCACGTCAAGGCGACGCTCGGCGCCGGTCAGCTTGCACGCTTCACCGGCCTTCCCTGGCGGTCCGGCGGCGGCAGTGCCGCCAACATTTCGGACGCGCAGGCAGCCCACGAAACGCAGTTCGCGCTGTGGGGTTCGGTGCTCGCCGGCGCGACGGTCTGCATCCATGCTGCCGGCTGGCTCGAAGGCGGGTTGAGCGTCTCGTTCGAGAAGCTGATCACCGATATCGAGGCGCTGCAGACCATCGCGGAACTCTGCGCGGCGACGCCCGGCGACGAGGCCGCGATCGGCTTCGAGGCTATCGCCGAAGTGCAGCCGGGCGGGCATTTCTTCTCGGCCGGGCACACAATGGCGCGCTACCGCACCGCATTCTACGAGCCGCTGGTCGCCGACTGGTCGAATTTCGGCAACTGGACGCAGGCCGGGTCAAGAACCGCCACGGAGCGCGCCACCGGCATCTGGAAACGGCTGCTGGCCGATTTTCGGCCGCCGGCTTGCGCCGCTGCCACATCAGGTGTTCTCGACGAATTCATTGCGCGGCGCACGGAAGAGGGTGGCGCAGCACCGGTCTCGTGATGTAGTTCAGCAAGCGCGCGTTACATGGGGCGCTTGTCGCCTGCCTTCTGCGGGTCGCGGCGGATCGTGCCGGCATCGGCTTTCCTGTGATTGTCGGCGGCGCGAGTCTGCGAATGCGATCGAAGCGGCTTTCCTCGGCCACTTTGGTCTTTACTACAGCATTTGGCTTCGGGACGAATGCAATCATGGATCGATCTCCTTGCCGACGGCTGCGCGCCGGAGGATGCCCCGGCGGCTGTCTTTCGGGCTCTCGTCAAGAGCACGTTCTCTCCGAGAGGTCGAAGATGTTAGGTGGCGAGAGCGACCGCACAGCTTTGCGCACCCAGCCTGTCGGGCGAGGTTTTTCCGGGCATGGTCGCCCAGCCGCCCGTCTCGATGAACTGCCGCTTCTTGTAGCTGTCAGTTATGGCCTTGAACTCGACAAGTTTGGCGGCCGCGTCGGGCGCCGTATTGAAGCGATCGACGCAGACCGCCGAGGCCAGTTCGCTGCGCGCCGTATCGCCGGCGGTGGCCGCCAGCGCGCGCGAGGTGCCGCCGGTCACCCAGCCGCCCCAGTTGAAACCGATGATCAGTGTGGCGACGACGGTTGCAGCGCATGCCCACAAAAGCGTGGATTTGGCCGGCTGGTAATCTTCCCATCGACGCGCGAGAGATGGCTTGCTGCTTTGTGTGGCCACGGACAGTTCCTTCCTGGTTGATGTTGGGATCGGTCGCCCGGCCTTGCTGGGGCCAGGCCTTGCAGGCCTATTTACGGGAGGGGTGGTCAGTAGCCGCCCATGCCGGCCGAAGGCGCAGTGTCTTTTGCCGGAATGTCGGTGATCATGGCTTCCGCGGTGATCAGCAGCGCCGCGATCGACCCGGCATCCTGCAACGCGGTCCGCACCACCTTTGCGGGATCGACGATGCCGGCCTTGATCATGTCGACATAGGTCTCGTTCTGGGCGTCGAAGCCCTGATTGTGATCCTTGCTGTCCGTGAGCCTGCCGACAACGATCGAACCTTCGACGCCGGAGTTCTCGGCGATCTGGCGGATTGGCGCTTCGAGCGCTCTCGACACGATCGAAATGCCCGCCGTCACATCGGCATTGGCTCCGGTCAGCCCGTTCAGCACGGCCTTGGCGCGCAGCAGCGCGACACCGCCGCCGGGAACGATGCCTTCTTCCACTGCCGCGCGCGTGGCGTTCAGCGCATCGTCGATGCGGTCCTTCTTTTCCTTGACCTCGGACTCGGTCGCGCCGCCGACGCGAATGACCGCGACGCCGCCGGCGAGCTTAGCCAGCCGCTCCTGCAGCTTCTCCTTGTCGTAGTCGGAAGTGGTTTCCTCGATCTGCCCCTTGATCTGCTGGACACGCGCCTGGATCGTGGCCTTCTCGCCGGCGCCGTCGATGATCGTCGTCGTGTCCTTTTCGATCAGCACGCGCTTGGCGCGGCCTAGCATGTCGATGGTGATGTTTTCGAGCTTGATGCCGAGGTCCTCCGAAATCACCTGGCCGGCGGTGAGCACCGCGATGTCCTCCAGCATCGACTTGCGGCGGTCACCGAAGCCCGGCGCCTTGACGGCCGCAACCTTGAGGCCGCCTCGCAATTTGTTGACGACCAGCGTCGCCAGCGCTTCGCCTTCGACGTCCTCGGAGATGATCAGCAGCGGCTTGCCGCTTTGCACCACGGCTTCGAGGATCGGCAGCATCGCCTGCAGATTGCCGAGCTTCTTTTCATGGATGAGGACGTAAGGGTCCTCCAGCTCGGCGCGCATCTTCTCGGCATTGGTGACGAAATAGGGCGAGAGATAGCCGCGGTCGAACTGCATGCCCTCGACGACGTCGAGTTCGGTGTCGGCGGTCTTGGCTTCCTCGACGGTGATGACGCCGTCATTGCCGACCTTGTCCATCGCCTTGGCGATCATGGCGCCGACGGTGGTGTCGCCATTGGCGGCAATGGTGCCGACCTGCGCGATTTCACCGGAAGATTTGACCTTCTTGGCGCGTGCCTGGATTTCCTTGACGACAGCGGTAACGGCAAGGTCGATGCCGCGCTTGAGGTCCATCGGGTTCATGCCGGCGGCAACGAATTTGGCGCCCTCGCGCAAGATGGAAGCGGCAAGCACCGTGGCGGTGGTGGTGCCGTCGCCGGCAAGGTCGTTGGTCTTCGACGCCACTTCGCGCACCATCTGCGCGCCCATGTTCTCGAACTTGTCGGAAAGCTCGATTTCCTTGGCTACCGCCACCCCGTCCTTGGTGATGCGCGGTGCGCCATAGGCCTTGTCAATGACGACGTTGCGGCCCTTGGGGCCGAGCGTCACCTTGACGGCGTTGTTGAGGATTTCGACACCACGCAGCATGCGGTCACGCGCATCGGTGGAGAATTTGATTTCCTTGGCAGACATCTTTTTTCCAGTTCGGTTGGTTGCGGCAGGGCGCTGTCAGCACCGCCTGAATCAAAAATTTGGAGCGTCCTTTGCGCGTCCAGACGCGCGGCGCTCCAATCAGGCGGCCTTCTTGGCAGCCCCGGTCTTCTCGATGATGCCCATCTCGCTCTTGTCGATGATGCCCATCTCGCTCTTGTCGATGATGCCCATCTCGCTCTTGTCGATGATGCCCATGATGTCGGCCTCCTTCATGATCAGAAGGTCCTCTCCGTCAATCTTGACCTCGGTGCCGGACCATTTGCCGAACAGGATGAGGTCGCCGGCCTTGACATCGAGCGCGATCAGCGCGCCGCTTTCGTCACGCGCGCCCGGCCCGACGGCGATCACTTCGCCTTCCTGCGGCTTTTCCTTGGCATTGTCGGGGATGATGATGCCGCCCTTGGATTTGGTGTCGCTTTCGGCGCGCCGAATGACGACGCGATCGTGGAGTGGCCGGAATTTCATGGAAACTTCTTTCTGGGGCCAGCTTAGGCGGCCGCTCCCTTCTATAGGCGCGTTAGCACTCGATAGATAGGAGTGCCAAAAAATATTCGTTGGCCGCCGTAAAACATTGAATAGTATTATTTTGCCTTTTCGCTTCAGAAATTTGCTCGATCAAAAATAGGTCAGAATTTGATTTTTCCACATCGAGTGACTATTTTAAGGGAGAAAATCATTTTCATCATTGCAGCCAAAAAGGAGGTTTTAATCGATGGCGGAAGTTAGCCAGAACATCATGGAAAAAGCCGAAGCGCGCTTCATGGAGAAGCAGAAGAAAACCGCGGAACGCAACCAGGCAACGGCCGAATATGTTTCAGAGGCCAAGGCCAGGACCATCAAGACGGCAAGATTGCGGGCGTTGCGGCTGGCCAAGGAAGAGGCCGACCGCGCCGCGGAGGCCCTCAATCCCGTCGCCCCCAAGAAAAAGCGGGCGTCGCGGGCGATCAAGAAAGCAGACGTTGCATCAACGGAGGTCAAGTCATGAGCCTGACATTTCCCAATCGAAGCCGCAGCTACGACGAGGCGGGCAAACGCATCCGCTTCGTCGGCCATGACGGCATGTTCCAGATTTCCTTCTCCGTCGCCACGGATGCCATCTCGAAGGCAGAGTCAGGGACACCAACTGCAGAAGCCACCTATCTCGCCGCCTTCGATACGGCTTCCAGCTCCATCCACGACGTCGCCAGGAATGCCTATGACCGAACCCGCAAAAGCATATATGTGCTGACCGCGGCCGATTTTCGTTAAATCCCGAACGTCATCGCGTTCAGGGCCAACGCGTCAGATCCGATCCAGGCGCACGAATGTGCCGAGTGAACGGCAGGATCAGGGCTTGCTCTCCGCCTTTGCCCGTCGCTTGACGTCTCGGCTGTTCAGCCGATCCGACCATCGCGTCTGCATCGCGCGTGTTCATGCCAACCAAGACCTGGTGCTTAAGCTCGACGGGCTGCGTTTCCGCCCCCGATCGATGAATGCGATTGGTCAGGCCTGCGTGATGTAGAACACTGCCGCCAGGACAAGGACCGTCCAAACGACGACGAACAGCTTCAAGGCTAGGCCTCCGTATGAAGACAGAACCTCCCGCATGCGGGACACAATGTTCTTAATGCTTTTCGACATGGTCGGCGCCGCCGCAACGACGACTGGCGTCTTGATCCCAAGCTTTCCGAAAACAGGCAGCAGCGATGGCTCGCGCACGAAAACAACCTCGAAGGTCTGGAGAAACAAACACTCCATAGCACCGTTTTTCAAACACCTTGCATGTCAAATGAAAGGTGTGGGTAGCCACCTGAGATCCCCCTGATCTGGCGCAGCAACCTCAACGCGGCTACGCTGCAAGCACGAATCGTTGACGGCACAAGGCCTGTTCAGCCGCGACGGGCGAGGGAGAATACAATGACCGCGCCGGCTGCCGCGTTGCAGAAGGCCTTGTTCCAGGCGCTGGACGCTGACGGTTCCCTGTCAGCGGCGCTGGGCGGCGCAAAACTATTCGACCATGTCCCGGAAAACATCCCGTTTCCCTATGTGACGTTCGGCCGGACCAGCGTCTATGATTGGGTAACAGGCAGGAAGAAAGACGCCGAGCAGCTTTTCACTCTGCATTTCTGGTCGAAATCCGAGGCCAGGAAAGAAATGCTCGACGTGATGGACATGGTCAGCGCCCGCCTCCAGGATGCGGCGCTCGCGCTCGACGAGCATCACCGCGTCAATCTCAGGCTCGAATTCACCGAGGTCCGTTACGACGAGGATCTTTCAGCCTGTCACGGGCTGCTGCGCTTTCGTGCCGTGACGGAAGAAAACGCCTGACGCGCTTTCAATAAGGCTGCAACACAGTCTAGACTGGCGCCTGGATTTGCCGGGTTGGGGCGGCCAAATCACCGGGGTTGGTTGTGTCGCATTTCAGGGGGTGAGACAGGCATGTGTTGCAGGCAATGTTCATATCACGTTCAGCACCGATGCGTTAGGACGCTGATCATGAAAACGCTTCGCTCCCACTTCCCAACCGCGACACTTGCTCTCTGCGCTGCCGGTCTGTTTGCGTCGCAGGCGACGGCGCTGCCGGTCGTCGTGCCCGAGCAGAACCGGCCGATCGTCCTGGCCGCCTCCGACTGCTACGCGATCGGTCAGCAGGTCGCCGAGCAGAATGGCGGCACGCTGGCCAAGGCGTCGCAGTCGACGCGCGGTGGCCAGCCGGTCTGCGTCATCGTCGTGCTGGTTCCGGGCAAGGATGGGCAGCGTCCGCGCCGCACGGAGATCGTCGTTCCGCTGAACTGATGCCTGCCGTATCCCAGGCGCTGGAATCGGCCTATATCTGACGTCCAGTTCCTCAACAGGCCGATTTTTCAACAGGCCGATTCTTCAACTGGGTATGATTCCCGCATGCGCGTACTCGTCGTCGAAGATGACAAGGATCTGAACCGGCAGATATCCGACGCGCTGGTCGATGCCGGCTATGTTGTCGACCGGGCTTTCGACGGTGAGGAAGGGCATTTCCTCGGCGACACCGAGCCCTATGACGCCGTGGTGCTCGACATCGGCTTGCCGCAGATGGACGGCATCAGCGTGGTCGAACGCTGGCGGCGCGGCGGCCGCAAGATGCCGGTCCTGATTCTGACGGCGCGCGATCGCTGGAGCGACAAGGTATCCGGCATCGACGCCGGCGCCGACGATTATGTCACCAAGCCGTTCCACATCGAAGAGGTGCTGGCCAGGGTCCGAGCGCTCATCCGGCGCGCGGCCGGCCATGCGTCGTCGGAGCTGACCTGCGGGCCGTTGCGGCTCGACACCAAAGCCTCCAAGGCCGATGTCGACGGCGTGCCGTTGAAGCTGACGTCGCACGAATTTCGCCTGCTTGCCTATCTGATGCACCATATGGGCGAGGTCGTGTCCCGAACCGAGTTGGTCGAGCACCTTTACGATCAGGATTTCGACCGCGATTCCAACACAATCGAGGTCTTTGTCGGGCGGCTTCGCAAGAAGATGGGCATCGACATGATAGAAACCGTTCGCGGCATGGGCTATCGAATGCGTGAGCCGGAGGCGTAAGGCGGAACCGCTCAGACAGACTGCAAGGACGCCGCTTTCACTGCGGTTCGGGCCGCGTTCGCTGGCGTTCCGGGTGATCGCCTTTTCCACGGTCTGGGCGATACTCACCCTGATTGTCATCTTCACGCTGATCACGACCCTTTATCGCCAGGCGAACGAGCGCGGTTTCGACAGCCTGCTGTCGGCGCATCTGTTCAATCTGATCGGCTCGGTCGGCGTGTCCGAAGGCGGTTCGCTGACCGGCGCTCCCGACCTGGGCGACCTTCGGTTCTCGGAGCCGAAGTCCGGCTGGTACTGGTCGGTGGAGCCTGCGTCGGAAGGCGTGAGTGGTGAGTTGCACTCCTCCTCGATGACCACGGCGATCCTGTCGCCAAGCGTCGCCGAAGTTCCGTTCAATGCCAGCTTCCAGCGCAGCTATACGACAGAAGGCATCGATGGCGAGGAACTGGAAGTGTTCGAGAGCGAATTCGTTCTCGACGCGAAAAATCGCGCAGCGCGCTTCCGCGTCATGGGCAACCGGACCGAGCTCGAGCAGGAGATAAGCGCCTTTCAGCGTCGCCTGCTGACCTATCTTTCGCTGTTCGGCGTCGGCATGATCGCCATCAACGCCATCGCCATCCTGCTGGGCCTGCAGCCATTGCGCCGGGTCAGGGACGCTCTCGCCATGGTGCGCGAAGGAACCGCGCAAAAGCTCGACGGTCGCTTCCCCGCCGAGATCGAGCCGCTCGCCAACGAGACCAACGCGTTGATCGAAAACAACAAGCGTATCGTCGAGCGCTCGCGGACGCAGGTCGGCAACCTCGCCCATTCGCTGAAGACGCCGCTGGCGGTGCTGATCAACGAGGGACGGGCGCTCGGCGGCGCCAAGGGCCAGCTCATAGCCGAACAGGCCGCGTCGATGCAGAAGCAGATCGACCATTATCTGCAGCGCGCCCGCGTTGCGGCGCAACGCGACAGCGTCGTCTACCGCACGCCGGTGGCGCCGCTGGTCCAGCGCATGGTGCGCGTGCTGCAAAAACTCAATCCGCAGACCGACCTCTCACTTTCGCTGCCGGCAGTCGATATCGTCTTTGCCGGCGAACGCGAGGATCTGGAAGAATTGCTTGGCAATTTGCTCGACAACGCCATGAAATGGGCAAAGAGCGCGGTCGCGGTATCGGTGGCGCCAATCTCCGCCAAGAAGACTGGCTCCGACAAGAAGAGTGGCGCCGGCAAGGAGGGTGCCGTCAACCTGTTCGAGATCAGCATCGAGGATGACGGCCCGGGCATTCCGGAAGACAAGGCACGCGAGGCGCTGAAGCGCGGACGGCGTCTCGACGAGACAAAGCCGGGCACCGGGCTTGGACTTGCCATTGTCGCCGACCTCGTCAACGAATACGGAGGCGTTCTGGCTCTGGAACAGTCCAGCATGGGCGGGTTGAAGGCGGTGGTTCGATTGCGGAGCCTTCACTAGGCCTATGCTTTTTGCTGGGCCAGTCGACATTGATCGACGGTGCGTGATATGGCGGCATGTCGACTGGTCCCGGAGCCGTCGGCCGCGGCCAAATTTCCGACAAACATCGACACTATGGCCACGCCGACTTCCCCGATGGCGCGGCCCCCAGCTTTAACTCAAGAGACCGGTTTTTGGCATGAAGATTCGCGTCGCGCTCGTCTCCGCACTGCTGGCCGTTTCCGGCTGCACGACGCTGGGCAGCAACCCTGGCCCCACGGTGGCGCCGCAGCCGGCCGCAACGCCGCCAAGTGAAGGCAAGATCGCGACGACGGTCATTTCCGCCATGGGCGGCGGCCTCGTCAGCGGATCGATCGGTACCGGCTTGAGCGGCCCCGAAAAGCGCAAGGCGCTGGAGGCGGAATACAGGGCGCTCGAGTACACGGCGAGCAGCCAGAAGGTGACGTGGAAGAGCGATCGGTCGGCGCATTACGGTGAAGTCGTGCCCGCCCAGCCCTATCGCGTCGGCTCGCAGGACTGCCGACAATACACCCATACGGTGTTTACCGGCGCCGCCGGCGCCACCGCGCGCGGAACCGCTTGCCGCAACGCCGATGGCAGCTGGACGCCGCTGACGTAACGACCGGCCGGATAATGCATGTCGCGCAAAAGCATGCCCTCGGGCCAAGCCCGGGCCTGATCCGAGGGTGTGCAGCGGTTTTGCGATGACGACGTGCATGAAAACAACTATCTAAAGCGCGTCGCTTAGGCCGGTCGAGCACGACGCGCTTTGGGTCCGGTTGACATCAATCAAGGACATGCGACGCATCTGCCGTCAAAGCGTCGCAGGACGCCTGTGTTGGCAGGGCAGGGCTCTGCCGTTATTGGAAGAAACATGCTGTTCTGGGTCATAGCCGCCATTCTCACGCTGGGTGCAAGCCTGGCGGTGCTGCTGCCGCTGGCCGCCGGCCCGAAGGGTGATTCGACGAGCAGCGATCATGACCTTGAAGTCTATCGCGACCAGCTGTCCGAGCTTGACCGCGACGTGGCGCGTGGCCTGATCCAGCCGGCGGAGGCCGAAGAGGCGCGTGCGGAGATCGCCCGTCGCATCCTTCGCCTGGACAATGCCGCCGACAAGGCAGCGGCGCGGCAACCGTCGATGGCGACCAGGCTGGTTGCGACGGCTGCGGTCCTGGCGGTCCCGCTGGTCAGCTGGGGCTTGTACAGCCAACTCGGCTCGCCCGATCTGCCGTCGCAGCCGCTCAGCGAGCGACTGGCCAAGAATCCCGCCGACAGTTCGGTCGACGAACTGGTGGCACGCGCCGAGGCCCACCTTGCCGCCAACCCGTCCGATGGCAGGGGTTGGGACGTGCTGGCGCCAATCTATCAGCGCATGCAGCGGTTCTCCGACGCGGTGACGGCGTACCGCAACGCCATTCGCCTCGACGGCGACAGCGCAACCCGCCAGGCCGGCCTCGGCGAGGCGATCGCCAGCGAAGCGGGCGGCATTGTCTCGGCCGATGCTCAGGCAGCCTTCGAGGCGGCGCTGAAGCTCGATCCGGCGAATCCGAAGGCCAGCTTTTATCTGGCGATGGGCATGGCGCAGGAAGGCCGCATCGAGGAGGCGACGATTGGCTGGCAGAAAATGCTCGCGGCCTTGCCACAGGACTCGCCCTGGCGCGGCGCCGTCGAGCAGGCACTGGCCGAATCCGCCAGGCGCAGCGTCGCTTCGGGAGTACCTGCAAAAGGCCCGAACGCCGGGGATGTCGATGCCGCCGCGTCGATGTCGCCGCAGGATAGGGAAGCGATGATCAACACCATGGTTGCGGGACTTGATGAAAAACTGCGGCAAAACCCGCGCGATGTGGAAGGATGGATGCAGCTTATTCGTTCCTATGTCGTGCTGGGCAAGGCCGATCAGGCGCGTGACGCGCTCAATCGCGGTATCGCCGTTTTTGGCCCCGATAGTGACGAAGCGAAGAAATTCACCGCCTTTGCCGTCTCGCTTGGCCTGACGGCGACGGAGTAAAAAATGACGCGCAAGCAGAAACGACTGTCGGTGATCACCGGAGGGTTGGCCTTCCTCGGTGCCGCCACCGGCCTGACCTTCTACGCGCTCGGCCAGAAGGCCTCCTACTTCTACATGCCCGCCGATCTGACCACCGCCAGCCTGCAGCCCGGGCAGCGTATCAGGCTCGGCGGCCTCGTCGAAAAAGGCACGATCGTGCGCGGTCAGGGGACCACCGTCGCCTTTTCGGTGACCGACAACCAGAAGCAGGTCAAGGTCACCTACACCGGCATTCTTCCCGACCTTTTCCGCGAGGAGCAGGGCGTCATCACTGAAGGCATTTTTCGCCCGGACGGCGTCTTCGTCGCCGACAGCGTGCTGGCCAAGCACGACGAGAACTATATGCCCAAGGAGGTGGCCGACGGCCTCAAGTCCAGAGGCGTGTGGCAGGAGACCAAAAAGTGACTAAGCAGGTTCCGCAAAAGCCTGCCCTCGGGCTTGACCCGAGGGTTCCCACGATTTTGCGGCAAGACCCTGCGGCAAAGCAAAAACCTGGCGGGCTTGGCCACAATGGTTGAAACCGGACATTTCGCGCTGGTCCTGGCGTTCGCGCTGTCTTTGGTACAGGCGCTGGTGCCGCTGTTCGGCGCGCGTATCAACAGCCAGAAGATGATGGCCGTCGGCGGTCCGGTCGCGGTGACCGGCTTCGCCTTGACCGCTCTGTCCTTCGCGGCGCTGGCGACGGCCTATGCGACGTCCGACTTTTCGGTGGCCAACGTCTGGGACAACTCGCATTCGCTGCAGCCGCTGATCTACAAGATCACCGGCACATGGGGCAATCACGAGGGCTCGATGCTGCTCTGGGTGCTGATCCTGAGCTTCTTCGGGGCGCTCGTCGCTGCTTTCGGCAGCAATCTTCCAGCGACCCTTCGAGCCAACGTGCTGGCCGTGCAAGGCGCGATCGGCGCCACCTTCTTGCTGTTCATCCTGGCGACGTCCAACCCGTTCGCCAGGCTCAATCCGGCGCCGATCGAGGGCCGCGATCTCAACCCGATCCTGCAGGATCTCGGCCTCGCCATCCATCCGCCGCTGCTCTATCTCGGCTATGTCGGCTTCTCGATCTGCTTTTCCTTCTCGGTCGCCGCCCTCATCGAAGGCCGCATCGACGCGTCCTGGGCGCGCTGGGTGCGGCCATGGACGCTGGTCGCGTGGATGTTCCTGACCGGCGGCATCGCCATGGGTTCCTACTGGGCCTATTACGAACTTGGCTGGGGCGGTTTCTGGTTCTGGGATCCGGTCGAGAACGCCTCGTTCATGCCTTGGCTGGCCGGCACCGCGCTGCTCCATTCGGCGATCGTCATGGAAAAGCGCTCGGCCCTGAAGATCTGGACGCTGTTGCTGGCGATCCTGACCTTCTCGCTGTCGCTGCTCGGCACCTTCCTGGTGCGCTCCGGCGTGCTCACCTCCGTCCACACCTTCGCCACCGATCCGACGCGCGGCGTGTTCATTCTCTGCATCCTGACACTGTTCATCGGCGGCTCACTGGCGTTGTTCGCCTTTCGCGCCTCGAGGTTGACGGCCGGCGGCCTGTTTCATCCGATCTCGCGCGAAGGGGCGCTGGTCCTTAACAATCTGTTCCTGACCACGGCCACCGCCACCGTGCTGATCGGCACGCTCTATCCGCTGGTCGTCGAGGCCGTTTCGGCCGACAAGATTTCGGTCGGCGCGCCGTTCTTCAACCTGACGTTCGGCCCGCTGATGGTGCCGCTCCTGGTCGCGGTTCCGTTCGGGCCGCTGCTGGCCTGGAAGCGCGGCGATATTTTCGCCATCGCCCAGCGGCTGATGGCGGCCTTCGCCGCCGCGCTTCTGGCCGTGCTGGTGACGGCCTTGTTCATCGACGGCTCGTCGGTGTTCGCTGCACTTGGCGTCGGCCTGGCTTTCTGGCTGATCTGCGGCGCGCTCACCGATATTGCCGTCAAGTCCGGCCTTGGCAGTGTCGCGCCCGGCGTCATGCTCAGGCGCTTCGCCGGCCTGCCGCGTTCGGTCTTCGGCACCGCGCTCGCCCATCTCGGTCTTGGGCTGACGACGCTGGGCATCGTCGGCACACTTTGCTTCGGCACCGAGAAGATACTGTCGATGCGTGCCGGCGAGACCGTGCAACTGTCCGGCCACACACTGCGCTTCGAAGGGCTCTATCCGGCCCAGGGGCCTAACTACAGCGAGGATCGCGGCCGCTTCGCCCTGCTCGGCGCTGATGGAAGCACCACCGCCGTGATCACCTCGTCCAAGCGCTCCTATCCGGTCCGGCAGATGACGACGACCGAGTCCGGTATCAAGACGATCGGTTTCAGCCAGCTCTACCTCTCGCTTGGCGATGAGGCGACCGACGGCTCCGTCGTGGTGCGGCTGTGGTGGAAGCCGCTGGTGACGCTGATCTGGGGCGGCGCCCTTGTCATGATGGCAGGTGCTGCGATGTCGCTGATGGACCGGCGGCTGCGCGTCGGCGCACCGTCGCGCCGCCGCAGATCGGCGGGCGCCATGCCTTCGGCGAGCCTGCCATGACCGCAAGAAAAACTTCACTGGCCTCCCTGATCCTGCTGCTGACGCTGTTGTTTGCTGGCGCCGCACTTGCGGTGAAGCCGGACGAGGTTTTAGCCGACCCGGCGCTCGAGGCGCGGGCGCGGACGCTTTCGGAAGAGCTGCGCTGCATGGTTTGCCAGAACCAGTCGATCGACGAATCCGATGCCGACCTTGCCCGCGACCTGCGCGTGCTGGTGCGCCAGCGCCTGGTCGCCGGCGATACCGACCGGCAGGTGATCGACTACATCGTTTCCCGCTACGGCGAGTTCGTGCTGTTGAAGCCGCGCTTCAGCCTGCGCAATGCGCTGTTGTGGGGCACGCCGGTCCTTCTGCTGCTTGCCGGCGGGATTTTCATCGTGCTGACCGCCCGGTCGCGCCGATCGGCGCCTGCGGCCATGCTCACCGCCGAGGAGAAGGCAGCGTTGGACAAGGTGCTGAATAACTAATTCGGCCATTCCTCCTGCGGCCAGCCCATGTCGCCAAGACCGCGGCCCGCATCACGATGTCTCGCGACCAGGTGACGAACCGCTTCACGCCTTGTCCGCGCGCCTGGCTTCCGACGCTTCGATGATGGCGTCGATTTCCGCCATGGCTTCGTCGTGCGGCACGACACGGCCGGCTGCCGCATCGGCCATGCCGCGTTTGATGCCTTCGATGATCTCAAGCTCGCGATCGACATAGGCCGATATCGCCTCGGCCGCGAGGAAGGATTTGCTGCGCCGCGTGTCGGCGGCGATCCGCTCCAGCTTCAGCTTGGTTTCGGACGAAACCCGAATCGTCATGGTGGCGCTTGCGGTCATGGTGAAAGCCTTGTGCTCAACTGTGTACAACATAGGGCAACGGTCGGGCGCAACCAAAGGGTTGGTGCCTGCAAACATTACCAAAGTTTCATGCACTGGAAATGGCGCCGTAATGTGCGCGCCTCTATTTCTCTTGCCCGAGGATGCCGACCGAAGCGCATCCCTTGAAAGAGGATACGAGACCCATGAATATTGCCCCCAATTCACATTCCCGCACCCGCAAACGCCTGATGGCTGCCGCCGCATCAGTGGCCATTGCCGGCGCGATCGGCTTCGGCGCGGTTGCCACCGGGACAGCCCCCGTCCTGGCCGAGGCCGTGCGTGTCGAGGCGCCTCAAGTCCCGAGCTTCGCCGACGTGGTCGAGCGCGTATCGCCGGCGGTCGTCAGTGTCCGCGTCAAAGCCAAGATAGAATCGACCGCCGACGATGGCTCCGATCTTCCCGACGCCTTCGGCAATCTCCCCGACGATCCGCAATTGCGCCGCTTCTTCAGGGAGTTCCGTGGCTTTGGCGATCAGGATGGCCGGGATGGAATGCGACGTTTCGGACGCGGTGACCGCCAGCCACGGCCGGTCGCTCAAGGGTCCGGCTTCTTCATCTCCGAGGATGGCTACCTCGTCACCAACAACCATGTCGTCGGAGAGGGCTCGTCCTTCACGGTGGTGATGCATGACGGCAAGGAACTCGACGCCAAGTTGGTCGGCACAGATCCGCGCACCGATCTCGCAGTGCTCAAGGTCGAAGGCGACGGCAAGTTCACCTATGTCGACTTCGCCGATGATTCAAAGGTTCGCGTCGGCGACTGGGTGGTGGCCGTCGGCAATCCGTTCGGCCTCGGCGGCACGGTCACCGCCGGCATCGTCTCGGCCCGTGGTCGCGACATCGGCGCCGGTCCTTATGATGACTTCATCCAGATCGATGCCTCGGTGAACCGCGGCAATTCGGGTGGCCCGACCTTCAACCTCAACGGCCAGGTCGTCGGCATCAACACCGCGATCTTCTCGCCGTCCGGCGGCAGCGTCGGCATTGCCTTCGACATTCCCGCCTCGACTGCAAAACAGGTCGTGCAGGATCTGATGAAGGACGGCACCGTCCAGCGCGGCTGGCTTGGCGTCGAGATCCAGCCGGTCACCTCCGAAATCGCCGAATCGCTCGGGCTGAAGTCCGATAAGGGCGCTCTCGTTTCCAGCGCCCAGGACGATGGTCCCGGCAAGGAGGCCGGCATATCGGCTGGTGACGTCATCACTCAGGTGGACGGCAAGGACGTCGCTTCGCCGAAGGAACTCGCCCGCCTGATCGGCGCCTACCCGCCCGGCAAGCCGGTCGACGTCACGCTGTGGCGTGACGGCAAGAGTGAAACGGTCAAGGTCGACCTCGGCACGCTGCCTTCGAGTGACAAGCAGGCTTCGGCCGACCAGCAGCCTTCGGCTCCGCCAAAGGCCGATACGCTGGCCGACCTCGGTCTCACCGTCACCAGGTCCGACGATGGCAAAGGGCTTGTGGTGACCGATGTCGATCCCGACAGCGATGCCGCCGATCGCGGCATCCAGCCCGGCGATGTCATCACCTCGGTCAATTCGACGGAGGTCAATGGCACCGAGGATGTCGCCAAGGCCATGGCCGACGCGGTGAAGTCGGGCCGCAAGGCGGTGCTGATGCAGATCACCCGCGACGACAGCAACCGCTTCGTCGCGCTGCCTGTCGCCAAGGGCTGACGTTCCAGACTTTTCCGATGCGGCGGTTTCAAACACCCCGAACCGTCGCATGGGAAAGCACGGGGCTTGAATACGTTAGTCAGTCATCGTGTTCCGGCCCAGCGGCAGCGGGCGCCCATCGCCCGCTGCCGCTCGAACAACAGAGCAGTCGCCCAAAGTGTGAAGCGGTTTTGGGATGACGACATGCTCAAACAACAAAGCATGTCGCCCAAATCCAAGGATGCCGGGTCTCGAGTCTAAAACATTACAAAACAAATACTTACCGCTCGTTCTTGAATCACTTTGTTGGCGATACACCTCGAGGCCATGATGTCTATGCCGGCCACTCATTCTTCCAGCGAAATCGCGTATAACGGTCCCATGAAGATTCTCGTCATAGAAGACGATCGCGAAGCGGCCGATTACCTCCAGAAAGCCTTTACCGAGGCCGGACATACCGCCCATGTCGCCGGCGACGGCGAAACCGGCTTCGCGCTCGCTGACTCCGGCGACTATGACGTGATGGTCGTCGACCGCATGCTGCCGCGCCGCGACGGCCTGTCGGTCATCGCCGGTCTTAGATCCCGAGGCAAGACTACGCCGGTGCTGATCCTGTCGGCGCTCGGCGAAGTCGACGACCGGGTCACCGGCTTGCGCGCCGGCGGCGACGACTATCTGACCAAGCCCTATGCCTTTTCCGAGCTTCTGGCCCGGGTCGAGGTGCTGAACCGCCGCGCCAGCGCCAGGGAGGCCGAAACCGTCTACCGGGTCGGCGACCTCGAACTCGACAGGCTGTCGCATTCGGTGCGGCGCGCGGCCCGCGAGATTACGCTGCAGCCGCGCGAATTCCGCCTGCTCGAATATCTGATGCGCCATGCCGGCCAGGTGGTGACGCGCACCATGCTGCTGGAAAATGTCTGGGACTATCATTTCGATCCGCAGACCAACGTCATCGACGTTCACGTCTCGCGGCTGCGCGGCAAGATCGAGAAGGGCTTCGACAAGCCGATCCTGCACACGGTTCGTGGCGCCGGCTATATGCTCAAGAGCGGCTAGCATGGCCCTTTCCATGCCGGCCATCATGAAGACGACGGCAGCGCGGCTTTCGGCGCTCTATCTCCTGCTGTTCGCCATCTGTGCGGTGCTGCTCGTCTTCTACATGACCTCGCTGTCGGCGCGCATGCTGACCGGCCAGACGCAGGAGACCATCAACGACGAGGTGCTCGGCCTCGCCCGGGTCTATCAGCGCGGCGGCTTGCCGCTGCTGGTGCGGGTGGTCGAGCAGCGCTCCCGCCAGCCCGGCGCCAACCTCTATTTGATCGCCGATGCCAACGGCCAGATCCTGACCGGCAACGTGCAGAGCCTGGAACCCGGCGTTCTCGTGGCCGAGGGCTGGACGACGGAGCCGTTTTCCTACCGGCGCTTTGGCGAGGGCGAGCTCGAGCGGCAACGCAACCCGATCGCCGACCCGAACGAACCCAGCCAGAGCGAAGTCCAGGTCGAAGGCGAGAAGGGCCACAACGCCATTGCCTTGGTGCTGCGCCTGCCGAACCAGATGATCATGCTGGTCGGCCGCGATCTCGGCGAGCCGGAGCGGTTCCGCGCCGTCATCCGTCGCGCCTTGACGTTGGCGCTCGGCATGATGGCGCTTGGCGGAATTTTGATCTGGTTCTTCGTCGGACGCGCGGCGCTGAAGCGCATCGACTCGGTGTCGCAGGCCAGTCGCCGCATCTTGGGCGGCGACCTTTCCGGCCGGCTGCCGGTCACCGGCGCCGGCGACGAGTTCGATCGGCTCTCCGAAAATCTCAATTCCATGCTGGCCAGGATCGCCACGCTGAATGAAGGGCTGAAGCAGGTCTCCGACAACATCGCCCACGATCTGAAGACACCGCTGACCAGGCTGCGCAACCGCGCCGAGGCGACGCTCTCCGGCAAGCACAACTCCGCCGCCTACCGGCAGGCGCTGGAAGCGACCATTGCCGAGTCCGACCATCTGATAAAGACCTTCAACGCCATCCTGATGATCTCAAGGCTGGAGGCGGGCTATTCCTCAGAAATCACCAGCCGGGTCGATCTGGCTGCTTCCGTGCGCGATGTCGTCGAGCTCTACGAGCCGGTGGCGGAGGAGGCGGGAGTGACACTCGAGACCTCTGTGCAGGATGGCTTCGCCGTTGAAGGCAATCGCGAGCTGATCGGCCAGGCGCTATCGAACATCGTCGACAACGCGATCAAATATTCGACCGACTCGACAGCCGAGCCGACCGTTCGCGTGGCGCTCGATCGCGTCGGCAGCGAAATCAGGCTTTCCGTCACCGACAACGGCCAGGGCATTCCCGACGATGCCGATCGCGCCAGGGCGACCGAGCGTTTCGTGCGGCTGGAGAAGAGCCGCTCGCAGCCGGGTTCCGGTCTCGGCCTCAGCCTCGCCAAGGCGATCATGACATTCCACAAAGGGCGGCTTGATCTCCTGCCCGCCAATCCTGGATTATCCGTCGTCATGAGTTTTCCCGAACGGGAGGATCGCTGATGGCGGTGAAGGCGGCTGCGGAACACACCAACTGGCTTCTGAAGCCGGCGGCAAGGCTCGTGCCTCTGGATCAGAACCGAGCCCGGCGGGAATTGTCGGAGATCGCTTCCGCAGCGCAGGAAGAGGAGCTTGCCGGGGTGGCGAAATTCCTGGCCGGCGAGGGCGCCGTCCAGGAGTTCCTCGCGGCAGTTTTCGACCTGTCGCCGTTCCTGCGCGACACGGTGCGCCGCCGCCCGCAGATCCTGGATGCGCTTTTCGATGAGACCGTCGAGGCGCGGCTGGCGTCGATCGGCGCCGCCATCGGCAAGGCCGCGCGGGCGGAAGCCATCTCTGAAAACGGCCTGATGATGGAGTTGCGGCAATGGAAAGCGGAAGCGCATGTCCTGATCGCGCTGGCCGATCTTGCAGGCGAGGCCGAAACTGCAATCACGGTACGGCGGCTGAGCGATCTTGCCGACGCCTGCACCCGCGCTGCCGTCGACTTCCTGCTTCGCGACGCGCACCGACAAGGCAAGCTCAAACTGCCGGATCTCGAGGATCCGGCGCGCCGGTCGGGCTGGATCCTGCTCGGCATGGGCAAGCTTGGCGCGCATGAGCTGAACTTCTCCTCCGACATCGACCTCGTCGTTTTCTTCGACCCGCAAGCGCCAGCAGTCGTCGATCCGCTCGATGCGACGGAGCTGTTTTCGCGCCTGACCCGCCGGCTGGTCCGCATGCTCCAGGACCGCACCGAACACGGCTATGTTTTTCGCACCGACCTCAGGCTTCGTCCCGACCCCGGTTCGACGCCGCTGGCGATCCCGGTCGAGGCGGCGCTGCGCTACTACGAGGCGCGGGGCCAGAACTGGGAGAGGGCCGCAATGATCAAGGCGCGTCCGGTGGCCGGCGATGTCGCCGCCGGCACTGCGTTCCTGAAGGAGCTCCAGCCCTACATCTGGCGCAAATACATGGACTATGCAGCGATCGCCGACGTTCATTCGATCAAGCGCCAGATCCACGCCCACAAGGGTCTTGGCGAGATCGCGGTGAAGGGCCACAACGTCAAGCTCGGCCGCGGCGGCATCCGCGAGATTGAGTTCTTCGTCCAGACCCAGCAGCTCATCGCCGGCGGCCGCTTCCCCGAACTGCGCGGCCGCGAGACGGTGCCGATGCTTGGCCAGCTTGCGGCACGCGGCTGGATCACTGCCGATGCGCGCGATACGCTCACAAGGCAGTACTGGCTCCTGCGCCGCGTCGAGCACGCCGTTCAGATGGTCGCCGACGAGCAGATCCACATACTGCCGGACGATGACGAAGGGCTCGAACGCATTGCCCGCCTGCTCGGTTTTGCCGATGCGGCGACCTTTGCCGAGGCGTTCCGCGCCGCACTCCATCAGGTCGAACGCCACTACGCAGCGCTTTTCGAGACCGCGCCCGAGCTTTCGGCGGGCATCGGCAATCTGGTCTTTACCGGCGATGTCGACGACCCCGATACGTTGCAGACCCTGCAGAGATTGGGATTCCAGCGGGCGAGCGACATCTGCCGCGTCATCCGCGGCTGGCATTTCGGCCGCTATCGCGTCACCCAGTCAGCCGAGGCGCGCGAGCGGTTGACCGAACTGACGCCGGCGCTGCTGCAATCCTTCGGCCAGACGCGCCGCGCGGACGAGGCGTTGATACGCTTCGACGAATTCCTTGCCGGTCTGCCCGCCGGCATTCAGCTGTTCTCGCTGCTCCACTCCAATCCGGCTCTGCTGAAGCTGCTGGCGACCATCATGGGCGCGGCGCCCCGGCTGGCTGCCATCATCACACGCCGGCCGCACGTGTTTGACGGCCTGCTCGATCCGGCCCTTTTGACCGAACTGCCGGACCGCGCCTATCTGTCCGGCCGTCTCGCCGCGTTCCTCGAAGGCGACAGGGCCTATGAGGACGTGCTCGACCGCTTGCGCATCTTTGCGTCCGAGCAAAAATTCCTGATCGGCGTCAGGCTGCTTGCCGGCTCGATCGATCCGGCGCGCGCCGGCCGTGCCTTTTCCGATCTGGCCGATCTCACCATCGATGCGGCGCTGCGAGCGGTCATCGCCGAGTTCGCGCTACGCCACGGTCGCATCGCCGGCGGCACGGTTGCGCTGCTCGGCATGGGCAAGCTCGGCAGCCGCGAATTGACGGCCGGCTCAGACGTCGACCTCATCCTGCTTTATGATCACGACGCCGATGCCGAAGAATCCGATGGCGACAAGCCGCTCGCCCCGTCGCACTATTACGCCAGGATGACGCAGCGGCTGATCGCCGCGGTGTCCGCGCCGACCGCCGAGGGCGTTCTCTACGAACTCGACCTTCGCTTGCGGCCGTCCGGCAACAAAGGGCCGGTGGCGACCCATGTCGATGCCTTCAAGAAGTACCAGCGCAAGGACGCCTGGACCTGGGAACATATGGCGCTGTCAAGGGCCCGCGCGATCGGCGGCGATCAAGCACTGTGCGCCGAGGTCGAGACCGAAGTGGCACAGGTGCTTGCCCTGCCGCGCGACAGCGCCAAGGTGATGGCCGAGGCGGCCGAGATGCGCGCGATGATCGAGAAGGAAAAACCGCCGCGCGATCTCTGGGACATCAAGCTGATTCCGGGTGGTCTCATCGATCTCGAATTCATCGCGCAGGTGGCGGTGATCACGGGAAAGGTCGAAGCCGGCCGCCGGGTCACCGGGACGGCGGACGTGCTGTCGAGGCTGGCGCCGGATTTCGCCGAGGCGCAGATCAGGCAGGAGCTTTGCGATGCCTATGCGCTCTATCTGGCGCTGACCCAGATGACGCGGCTCTGCCTCACCGGCGTATTCGAACGCGACGACGTTCCGCCGGGGCTTTCGGATCTGCTACTGGCGGTCACCGACCTGCCGGATTTCGGCGTGCTGGAAGCGCACCTCAAGGAGACGTCGCAAAATGTCAGGAAGGATTTTGGCTTTTTGCTTCGTGTGAATGAGTAGTGGGTAGTGAATGGTGAATGGTGAATGGTGAATGGTGAATGGTGAATGGAATTAGATATTCACTACTGACTATTTCACTATTCACTAGTCAGGCGGCGGCTCTGACCGGCTGCGTCGGCCTCTTGGTCGGAATGCGCACCGACACGATCGTGCCGGTGCCTTCGGTGGAGCGGATTTTCAAGGCGCCGCCCTGAAGCTCGGCCAACGAGCGTGAGATGGCAAGGCCAAGGCCGGAACCGGCATGGCTCTTGGAAAACTGGTTCTGCACCTGCTCGAACGGCCGCCCGAGCTTGCTCAGCGCCTCCTTCGGGATGCCGCAGCCATTGTCTTCGATCGTCAGGACCAGAGCGCTGGAGGTGTTGCGGGCCCTTACCGCAATGCGGCCGCCCTGGCCGGTGAATTTCACCGCATTCGACAGCAGGTTGATGATGATCTGCTTGATCGCCCGGCGGTCGGCGAACAGCGTCAGTGAGTCTGGGATGCGTGTTTCGACGGTGATCGACTTTTCCGCCGCCTGCAGCGAGATGACGCGCACCGTTTCCCGCATCAGCGGGCAGAGGTCGATTTCCTCCTGATCCATCGAGAACTGGCCGGCCTCGATCTTCGACATGTCGAGGATGTCGTTGATGACGCCCAGAAGATATTTGCCGCTGCCGTTGATGTCGGTGGCGTATTCCTCGTAGCGCGGCGAACCCAGGGGCCCGAACAGCGCCTGTTCCATCAGTTCGGAGAAGCCGATGATGGCGTTGAGCGGCGTGCGCAATTCATGCGACATGTTGGCCAGGAACTCGGATTTGGCCCGGTTCGCGGCCTCGGCGCGCTCGGTTTCCTTCATGTATTTGTGATTGAGCTCGACCAGTTCGCGCGACCGCTCTTCCTCTGCCCGGCGGGCAAGGCTGAGATCGTGGATCGTCGCCATCAGCCGGCGCTCGCTGTCGACCAGCTTCTCCTGGTGCAGCTTGATCTGGGTGATGTCGGAGCCGACCGAGACGGTGCCGCCGTCCCTGGTCCGCAATTCGTTCACCTGCAGCCAGCGGCCATCGGCAAGCTGCCGCTCGAAGGTCACGCCGCCTTGCTGCCCGTTGGTGTTGGCAAGCCGGCGCTCCGAAGCGAAGGCAAGCATGCGATCTTCAAGAACGGCGCGCGAGGCGCCCGGCATCACGTCGCGATCCGACAGGCCGTTGTCCTGCTGGTACTTGGAATTGCACATGATCAGGCGCTGGGCCGAATCCCAGAGCACGAAGGATTCGTTGATGTTTTCGATGGCCGTTCGCAGGCGAAGATCCGCGGCCTCGGAGCGCAGCGCCAAATGCCGCTGCTCGGTGACGTCGACGGCGATGCCGATCAACTGGATCTCCGGCGCTTCCGGGTCGATCACCTGCGCTCTTGCGCGCATCCACACCCATTGTCCGTCGGCGTGGCGCATCCGGAACACCTGGTCGATGTGGTCGATCTCACGTGCGACGATCCTGTTGGCGAGTTGGAACAGGTCGCCGTCCTCGGGATGGATGATCCCGTCGACCTCGCCGAACGACAGCATCGTGTCGCAGGGCTCATAGCCCAGCATGTCGTACATCGAACGCGACCAGTACATCTTGCCGCGCACCATGTCCCAGTCCCACAGGCCGCAGCGGCCGCGCACCAGCGCCATGTCGATGCGCTGGTGCGCTTCGAGATAGATGCGGTCGGCGGTCTGGGCGCGCGCCGCCTGGCCGAAATAGGCATAGAGGACGATGATCAGCACGCCGGCCGTCAGCACGAACAGCGTGACGTTGAGCGAAACGGTCTTGCGCCACGTGTCGAAGACCGCATCCTGCGGAACGAGCGCTGCGGCAGCACCATTCCTGCCATTTGCCAGGCTCACCGCGGCATACCAGTCCTGGCCGCCGATGCTGACCTCCATCACCCCGGCGCGGTCGCCGAACATGAACAGCGGTTGACCGCCCTGGGCGATGGCGTCGAGCGACCGCCCTTCCCAGCCCGTCGATTGCGGTGTCACGGCAACGATCTTGAACGCGCTGTCGGTGACCGCAAGCACGTGGCTTCGGCCCATGGCGCCCTGACGGCTGATGCCCTCCAACAGGTCCTGCGTCGCGCCAGGCGTCGAGGCCATGCTCGCATCGACGCTGATCGAACTGGCCAGTTGGCCCGCCGCGAGCGAGAGGATCGCCTTGGCGTCGCGTTCCACGTCGTCGCGCTCGTGCATCAGCGCCAGGAACCGCAGCGCCGCGATGACAATCAGGAAAATGATGATGAGGGCCGGTATCGATCGGCGCAGCAATGGCTCGGCTGCCAGGAGCCGTCGGTAGGCGGGTTCGGCGATCAGCCGCGCATTGCCGGCGAGACCGTCGCTTCCCGCCTCACGCTGCTCAAAACCCGTCCCTCCGGGCGCGCCCCACGCGTCCGCCTTCGCCATAAATGGCTCTCCCCGATTTTAAATCTGCTTGACGATCCGGCGACGCCGCACTTCCGAATCTTCAGCTAAAGAATCAAAGGTGATTCGGCTTGTCCATAGGCGCAGCGAAAAAAGATTAAAAATCGACTAAAATAATGGCTTTATGGGCGGGCATCCCTTCTCCCCTTGTGGGAGAAGGTGGCCGAGCGAAGCTCGGTCGGATGAGGGGTGCTCCAGCTTGGCACCGACAGCACTCCGTCCAACACCCCTCATCCGTCTCGGCGCTCCGCGCCGATCCACCTTCTCCCACAAGGGGGAGAAGGGAAGGACCATTACGCCAAGGTCCGCTCAATGATATCGCGCAAATCGGCCGACAGGTTCTCGGTATTGGCAATCGAAAGCAGCGCTTCCCTTGCCTTGCCCTGCCGGGCAGGTTCCAGCGAGCGCCATGATCTGAGTGCCGTTGCCAGCCTGGCGGCCAATTGCGGGTTGCGCTTTTCGACCTGCAGGACCGTTTCGACAAAAAACCGGTAGCCTTCGCCGTCGGCGCGATGGAAGCCGGTCTGGTTGGCGCTGGAAAACGTGCCGACGAGCGAGCGCACCCGGTTCGGGTTGGCCATTGAGAAGGCCGGGTGGCTGGTCAGGGCGCGCACCGCATGAATGGTTTGCGGGCCCGGCACGCTGGCCTGGATATGGAACCATTTGTCCATCACCAGCGGATCGGTCGCATATTTCGCTTCGAACTCCGCCAGCGCCTTGACCGTCTCGGGCGAACCGTTATTGCGCAGCGCAAGCACGCTCAATGCGGCGGCCCGGTCGGTCATGTTGGTCGCGGACTGGAAATGCCGGGCCGCAAGCGCCGCACCTCCAGGCAGCAGCGAAAGATAGTCGAGCAAGGTGTTGCGCAGCGCCCGGCGACCGGCGCTTGCCGCATCAGGACTGAAAGCGTCCTTGTCGGTCAGTCGATCGTAGAGGTCGGAGAATATCTCGCGATTCGCCTCGGCGATCGCGACCGTCAGCGCCTCGCGGGCCGAGAAAATGGCATCGGGGTCGATGTTCTTGCCGATGTCACGGGCGATATCGGCTTCGCTTGGAAGCGCCAGGGCCAGCGCCCGATAGGCCGGTTCGAGTGTCTCGTCGCCGGCTATTTTGCCGGCAAGCTCGATCAACCGCGATGCGAAACCGGGCTGCTTGCCGTCAAGGACCTGGCGGAAGGTGGATATCAGAGCCTCGGTCAAAAGCGTGTTGAACGCCTGCCAGCGCGAGAAGGTATCGTTGTCATGGCCAGCAAGGAAGAACTGATCGTCGGCCCTCTGCTCGACAGATAGCGTCACCGGCGCCGAGAAGCCGCGGTTGAGCGACATCGCCGGGCGCTCAGTGACGCCCGAGAAGCGCACCATGTGCCGGCGCTTGCGGATATGGATGACGCCGTCCTCGACGCTGGCGCCCTCGACGCCGCTATATTCTATCGCTTTGCCGTCGGTGCCGACCAGGCTGAAGGCCAGCGGAATATGCATCAGCCGCTTGCGGCTTTCGGACGGCGTTGGCGGTACCGACTGCTCGATCTCGAGCGTGAATTCCTGGGCCGCCGCATTGTGCGTCGAACTGATGGTCAGATTGGGCGTGCCGGCCTGATGGTACCACAGCGAAAATTGCGCGAGGTCGCGCCCGGACACATCCTCGAACACCTTGATGAAGTCCTCGATCGTCACAGCCTCGCCGTCATGGCGCTCGAAATAGAGATCCATGCCGGCCCGGAACGTCTCGGCGCCGAGAATGGTGCGGATCATGCGCACCACTTCCGAGCCCTTTTCGTAGACTGTCGCCGTGTAGAAATTGTTGATCTCGCGGTAGCGGCGCGGTCGCACCGGATGCGCCAGCGGTCCCTGGTCTTCGGGAAACTGATGTGCCTTGAGTGTGCGCACTTCGGCAATGCGTTTCACCGCTCGCGATCGCTGGTCGGCGGAGAATTCGTGATCGCGGAAAACCGTCAGCCCTTCCTTCAGGCAAAGCTGGAACCAGTCACGGCAAGTGATTCTGTTGCCAGTCCAATTGTGGAAATACTCGTGCGCGATGATCGCCTCGATATTGGCGAAATCGGCGTCCGTTGCGGTCTCCTGGTCGGCCAGCACATACTTGTCGTTGAAGATGTTGAGGCCCTTGTTCTCCATCGCGCCCATGTTGAAGTCGGACACGGCGACGATGTTGAAGACGTCGAGGTCGTATTCGCGGCCGAACGCCTCCTCGTCCCATTTCATCGACCGTTTCAGGGCGTCCATGGCGTAGCCGGCGAGCCGCTCCTTGCCCGGCTCGACAAAGATGCCGAGCTCGACTTGGCGGCCGGACAATGTGACGAAGCTGTCCGCGACCTTGCCGAGAGCCCCCGCCACAAGGGCGAACAGATAGGACGGCTTGGGGAAGGGGTCGTGCCAGACTGCATAGTGCCAGCCGTCGGCAAGTTCGCCGCTGCCAGCCGGGTTGCCGTTGGAAAGAAGTAGTGGCGCCTCGTGGTGCGGCGCCTCGATGCGCACCGTATAGACCGACAGGATATCCGGACGATCGAGAAAATAGGTGATGCGCCGAAAGCCCTCGGCCTCGCATTGCGTGCAATAGACGTTGCTGGAGCGATAGAGGCCCATCAGGGCTTCGTTGTGCGCCGGCGCCAGCTCGGTTTCGATCAGCAGCTGGAAACGGGCTGCCGTAGGCGGCGTGGTGATCGTCAACTGATCGGGCGTGGCGAAAAAATCGGCCGGCGCAAGTGTCTGGCCGTCGATTGCGATGCGGCCGAGCGTCAGGCCATCGCCGTCCAGCACCAGCGGCATTGACGCCGCGACGCCGTCACGGCGCTCGACCGTCAGCACGGCGATGACGCGCGTGGCTTCCGGCGACAGCCGGAAAGTCAGGCCGGTTTCCGGAATGAGATAGTCGGTGGGGCGATAGTCTTCGAGCTTGAAGACCTGGCCGGTGTCCGTGCGCATTTCCGTTGGTTTTCCTGTCGATTCCCGCAGCGGCAGGTGGGTCCGCTGGTCGAAGAAATGTGAAGCACGCGCTCTTTACACGAAACCGTCACTCGACAAAACTGGCGCAGCGCCTATTTCAGGCACTCGTTTTCCAATCATCGTCGCGAGGTATCCATGACCGTCGTCACACCGAAATTCGGCATGGGCGCCTCTGTGCTGCGTCGCGAGGACCAGGCCTTCCTAAAGGGTCTCGGTCGCTATACGGACGACATCCAGCCGGCCGGCCTCCTGCACGGCTATGTCCTGCGCTCGCCGGTGGCCAAGGCAAGCTTCACCCTCGGCTCGACCGAGGCGGCCAAGGCGGCATCTGGCGTCCATCTGGTGCTGACCGGTGCTGATCTTGCTCATCTCGGCAAGCTGAAATCCGGCGTCATGCAGAGGCAGCCCGACGGCACCAAGGCGCCGACCCGCGACATTCCGGTCCTTTGCCTCGACCGGGTCAATTATGTCGGCGACGCCGTCGCCTTCGTCGTCGCAGACAGCCGCGCGCTGGCGCAGGACGCGGCCGAACTGATCGAGGTCGATTATGAGGGCGAGGATGCCGCGTCCGGCACCGCCACGGCGCTTGACGAAGGCACGCCGCTGGTCTGGCCGGAACTCGGCTCCAACCGCGCCTTCAGCTACCACATCGGCGACAAGGCGAAGACCGCGGCGGCATTCGCCAGGGCGGCGCATGTCACCCGCATCGAATTCATCAACAACCGGCTGGTCTGCAACTACATGGAGCCGCGTTCGGCGATCGGCGAATGGAACACGCAGGAGAACCGCTTCGTGCTGACCACAGGCTCGCAGGGCGTGCATTCGATGCAGTACATCCTGGCCGACATATTCAAGATCAAGAAGAACCAGCTGCGCGTCATCACGCCGGATGTCGGCGGCGGCTTCGGGCCGAAAAGCTTCGTCTATCGCGAGCATCCGCTGGTGCTGGAGGCCGCCAGGCGCCTTGGCCGCCCGGTGAAATGGGCCGGCGACCGCACCGAGCATTTCCTCACCGATGCGCAAGGCCGCGACAATGTCGTGACCGCCGAGATGGCGATGGACAAGGACGGCCGCTTTCTCGGCATGAAGGTCGATCTCCTCGCCAATATCGGCGCCTATATCTCGCAATATGGCCCGTTCATCCCCTATATCGGCGTCACCATGTCAACCGGCGTCTACGACATCCAGGCGCTCGATGTTTCGGTGACCGGCCTCTACACCAACACTTGCCCGGTCGATGCCTACCGCGGCGCCGGCCGTCCGGAAGCGGCATTCCTGCTGGAAAAGCTCGTCGACGCCTGCGCCCACGATCTGGGCTTGCCAGTCGAAGAGATCCGCCGGCGCAATTTCATCAGGCCCGAGCAGTTCCCTTACCGCACGCAGACCGACCGCCTCTATGATACCGGTGAATTCGCAGGCCATATGGACCGCGCCATCGAACAAGCGGAGTGGCAGGCGTTCCCGGAGCGACTGGCGCAGTCGAAGGCGGAAGGCAAAATCCGCGGCATCGGCATGGCGACCTATATCGAGGCCTGTGCCTTTCCCGGCTCTGAACCGGCCTTTGTCGAATTGAACGGCGACGGCACGGTGACGCTGAAGATCGGCACCCAGACCAACGGGCAGGGGCATGCGACCGCCTATGCGCAGTTCCTCTCGGAAAAGCTTCATCTCGACATCGGCAAGATTCATGTCCGCCAGGGCGACACCGACGAGCTGAAGGCCGGCGGCGGCACCGGTGGCTCGCGCTCCATTCCGCTTGGCGGTGTGTCAGCTTCTCGCGCCGGCGAGGATCTGGCCATCAAGATCAGGCGCATCGCCGCCGATGAGCTGGAAGCCTCGGCCGACGATATCGAATTGTCCAACGGCGTTGCCCGCATCGTCGGCACCGACCGCACGATCGATTTTTCGAGCATCGCCAAGGCCGCCAGGAACCCGGACGATCTCAAGGGCTTTGGCGAGTTCGTGCAGGACGAATGCACCTATCCGAACGGCACCCACATCTGCGAGGTCGAGATCGATCCCGACACCGGCGTGACGGAAATTGTCCGCTATACGATCGTCGACGATTTCGGCGTCACCGTGAACCCTGTGCTGCTGGCCGGCCAGGTGCATGGCGGCGTCGTCCAGGGCATCGGCCAGGCGCTGACCGAGAACACGGTCTATGACGAGGACGGGCAGCTGTTGACGGCAAGCTTCATGGACTATGCCATGCCGCGCGCCGACGATTTGCCGTTCTTCCATTTCGAGACCCGCAACGTGCCCTCGACCACCAATGCGCTCGGCATCAAGGGGGCAGGCGAGGCGGGCACGATCGGAGCGACGCCGGCCGCCCTCAACGCGGTGACGGATGCGCTCTATCGCGCCTACGGCATCAGGCACATCGACATGCCGGCAACGCCGGCGCGCATCTGGGCGGCGATCCAGGAAGCAGCTGCCAAGTGAGCCCGACGGACCATCCCGGCGGGCACAACACGCTGACCGGGATCATGCTCAAGATCGTCTCGGTGGCGGTCTTCGTCGCCATGTCGTCCTGCATCAAGGCGGCGGGCACGGTGCCGGCGGGCCAGATCGTCTTCTTCCGCTCGTTCTTTGCCATCTTTCCGATCGTCGTCTTCCTGGCCTTCCAGGGAAAGCTTGGCACCGCGTTTTCGACCAAGCGCCCGCTCAACCACATTGCGCGTGGCGTTGTCGGCGTCTGCGCCATGGGGCTCGGCTTCTTCGCGCTGATTCGGCTGCCGCTGCCGGAAGCGATCGCGCTGAACTATGCACAGCCGCTGCTGGTGGTGGTGTTCAGTTCGATCTTTCTCGGCGAAGCGATCCGCGTCTATCGCTGGAGCGCGGTTGCGGTCGGACTGGTCGGGGTGCTGGTCATCTCATGGCCGGAACTGACGCTGCTGGGTTCGGGCGCAGCACTCGGCGATCAGGAGGTGCTCGGCGTCATCGCCGCACTGGTCGCGGCAGCGATCTCGGCCGTCGCCATGCTGCTGGTGCGCAACCTTGTCCAGAGCGAGCCGACGGCAACCATCGTGCTGTGGTTTTCGGTGACGGCGAGCCTCCTGGCGTTGCTGTCGCTGCCGTTCGGCTGGCAGGCGCTGACACCGGCGCAGGCGGGCCTGCTCATTGCTGCAGGCTTTTGCGGCGGGCTCGCTCAGATTTTGATGACCGCCGCCTATCGCCATGCCGAGGCCTCGGTCGTAGCGCCTTTCGAATACACGTCGATGCTGCTTGGCATCGTCGTCGGCTATCTCGCCTTCGGCGACGTCCCGACGGTTCATATGCTCATCGGCGGCGTGATCGTCGTTGCCGCCGGCATCTTCATCATCTGGCGCGAGCGCCAGCTTGGCCTCGAACGCGCCCGCACCCGCCAGGCGACCCCACCGCAAGGATGATCAGGACGGCTCGGCCCGCTCGTTCGCCAATCGCACCAGCACGGTCCTTGTCTGCTCATCGGCGGGGAAAAACGATTCGATCGCCAGTTCCGACAGCGTCACGTCGAGCGGCGTGCCGAACACGGTGATGGTGCTGATGAACGACAGCACGGCATCGCCATGCGCAAGCCGCAGCGGGTGCACGATCGCGTTCGGCTCGACCGGCAGCGGCCGTGCGCCGTTCAGGCCGGACGGATAGGTCCGAAGCTCGCGCTCCAGTTCGACCAGAACCGGGTCGCCTGAAGCGTCGTTCTGGTGTTTCAGCCGGTCGAGAAGATGCGCGCGCCATTCGGCCAGATTGACGATGCGCGGCGCGACGCCACCCGGGTGCAGGCTGAGCCGCAGCACGTTGACCGGCGGCTTCAGTAAGGAAGGCTCGGCGACGTTGGCGAGGAACGGGCCGATGGCGGCGTTTGCCGACACCAGGTTCCAGTGCCGGTCGACAGCCAGAGCCGGGAAGGGTTCGTGCCCCTTGAGCACGCTCTCGATCGCCGCCATCGCCGGCGCCAGCGAGGCATCGGTGAGCGGACGCTCGCTGAAGCTGGGGGCAAAGCCTGCGGCCAGCAGGAGCTGGTTGCGCTGCCTCAACGGGATCGACAGCTGCTCGGCCAGATGCAGCACCATGTCGCGCGAGGGTGCCGCGCGGCCGCTTTCCACGAAACTCAGATGCCGCTGCGAGATTTCGGCTTCCATGGCGAGATCGAGCTGGCTCATGCGCCGGCGCGTGCGCCATTCGCGAATGAGGATGCCGGCGGAAGTCTGGGTTGCGGTCATGGGCGCATGACTAGGCCGGCCGCAGATGCATTTCAATTACCGGGGAGGTTATAGGTGCCGCTCTTCCCTTCTCCCCTTGTGGGAGAAGGTGGCCGAGCGAAGCTCGGTCGGATGAGGGGTGTTCCAGCTTGGCGAACACCCTCATCCAAATCGAGAAGCTGGCGCACGGCGACAGAATCACCAGCGCCTCATTTCTTCCAACACCCCTCAACCGTCTTGGCGCTACGCGCCAATCCACCTTCTCCCACAAGGGGAGAAGGGAAGACGCCCACCTCAACCCAGCGCCCGAAGCTTCGCCTTCACTTCAAGGAAATCCCGCCACGCCAGCTTCTTGTGCGCGGGGGTTCGCAAGAGATACGCCGGATGAAGCGTTGGCATGGCGGGGATGGCAATGCCGGCGGCGGTCGTGTGGACGCGCCAGTTGCCGCGCAGCCGCAGGATGCCCTCTGTGGTGTTGAGAAGGGTGCTTGCCGAGGGGCCGCCCAAATTGACCAGCACCTTCGGATTGACCAGTTCGATCTGCCGTTCGATGAACGGCCGGCAGATCTCGGTCTCGTGCGGCGTCGGCGTGCGGTTGCCCGGCGGCCGCCAGGGAATCACATTGGCGATGTAGGCCGAGGTCCGGTCGAGGCCGATCGCGGCCAGCATCCGGTCGAGTAGCCGGCCCGAGCGGCCGACGAACGGCAATCCCTCGATGTCCTCGTCGCGCCCGGGTGCCTCGCCGACCAGCATCACCGCGGCATTCGGATTGCCATCGGCGAACACCAGGTTCTTGGCGGTGAATTTGAGGTTGCAGCCGTCGAATGCCGCCATGTGCTGGCGAAGTTCGTCCAGGGTTGCCGCCGTCGTCGCCAGGTGTCGCGCCAATGCCGCTTGCTGCTCGTCGGGCACTGTCGCCGTACCGGACGGCGCACGCACCGCCGGCGCCGCAGCTTGCCTTTCGCCCATTCCGGCGCGTGACAGGCTTGTCGAGCGTGGCAGCGCTGCGTTCTCACCGGTTGGCGGCGTAACTGTCGCTGGCCCCCGCTCAGGCGGCTTTGACGCAGCCTCGGCAAACCTGTTCAGCGGCTCCTCTTCGAGCGCTTCATCGACGCCGGCGCCGGCGTAGAAGGCCAGCAGCTCCGCAATATCAGGTCGGTTGTCTCGGGAAACGGCAGTCATGCTTTCACATTCAGTCGCGCGGCAGGAATTTGCAACATCGTGATTGGCGCGATGCTTCATGATTTCGTCATCCAGGGCCTCAGCGACGTCGCTTCGCTCCTGCTTCGCCCCTGCTTCGCCCTGGATGACGAAGTGGTTCAGCTCGACGGTATACGCGGATCCTGCACCAGATAGAACGTCCAGCGTGGTGTGTAGTCGGTGATCAGGTAATCGAATTTTGCCGTCTTCAACGGGTCGATCTTGCCGCTCTTGAACAGCAGCCGGTCATAGGGTTCGAAGTCGCGATCGAAATCGGCAAAGCTGCTCGACCAGATGTTGTCAGGCGTCTTGTTGCGCTGGTCGAACGACAGGCCGTCGCCGAACACGCTCGGCCGGTGGAGTATCTCCTGGAGCTCGAACTGGAACTCG
The DNA here is from genome assembly GCF_055811775.1 of Mesorhizobium sp. WSM4844. NCBI lineage: Bacteria > Pseudomonadati > Pseudomonadota > Alphaproteobacteria > Hyphomicrobiales > Phyllobacteriaceae > Mesorhizobium > Mesorhizobium sp. WSM4844. The sequence continues at coordinate 161,068 of NZ_JBVVQB010000007.1, forward strand.
ACCCAGGCCTGGCCGCTGTTGTTGAGCACGTCGATGCGCATATACATGAGGCCGTTGGCAAATTGGCCCGCAGTGCCGAAGGGGTGGATCGGCTTCGTCGTGCGGATCGTCAGTGTCACTGGTGTCGCCGAATTCAGCTCTTCGGTGATGACAAGCGGGTCCTCCTTTGTCCCGATGCCCGAGGCGCTGGTGATGCGGAAGCCGCCCAGCTCGTCGGAAAAGGAGTAGGCTCCGGCCACCCAGACCCTTTGCGGCTCGGCGCGGGCGCCAACGGACGCCAGCGGCAAAAGGGCCAAAACGAGCGCCCGGCAAATCCGTCCGGGCGACGAAAAAAAGCGCGTCGATGAAAAGCCGGATGGCCCGTATGTGCGCATGGTGCGAAGTATGGCCGATAAGCAAGCCGTCGAACAATTAAAAAAAATCAGGGCAACGGCTCTCTTTGGACCCGGATCGATGTTGGTGGACCCGCAAATCGCGATTTTGTAGTACGATGCGCGGCCTTTTTGACGAAATCGGCATTGTCACGTCAGCGCCGGTTTCGCGTCGCGAATTGATGCGCTATGCAGCGGATAAGCCAGCAAGATGCGCAAATGCGCTCGCATGACCCCAAAAAGTGAAATCACTTTTTGGAAAGGATCATGCGAAAATAAAAGTTGCCAGAGTGTCCTTTGCGCGTCCAATGGGCGCGCGGCACTCTGGCCAGTGAGGGGTTGATGAGCGAGATCGAACGCGAAAGCATGGAATTCGACGTGGTCATCGTCGGCGCCGGGCCGGCCGGCCTCGCTGCCGCGATCCGTCTCAAGCAGGTCAATCCCGAGCTTTCCGTCGTCGTCCTGGAAAAGGGCGGCGAAGTCGGCGCTCACATCCTGTCCGGCGCCGTCGTCGATCCGATCGGCATCGACCGGCTGCTGCCGGGCTGGCGTGACGAAGAGGGACATCCCTTCAAGACGCCGGTCACCGCAGACCATTTCCTGGTCCTCGGCCCCGCCGGTTCGTTCCGTCTGCCCAATTTCCTGATGCCGCCGCTGATGAACAACCACGGCAACTACATCGTTTCGCTCGGCAATGTCTGCCGCTGGCTGGCGACCAAGGCCGAGGCGCTGGGCGTCGAGATCTATCCGGGCTTTGCCGCCGTGGACCTCATTTACAGCGACGAGGGCGCGGTCACCGGCGTTGTCACCGGCGATATGGGCGTCGAGAAGGACGGCACGCACGGCCCGGGGTTCGCGCCGGGCATGGCGCTGATGGGCAAATATGTGCTGATCGGCGAGGGCGCGCGCGGCTCGCTGGCCAAGCAGTTGATCGCCAAGTATCATCTTTCCGACGGCCGCGAGCCCGGCAAATACGGCATCGGTCTCAAGGAGCTCTGGCAGGTCAAGCCGGAGAACCATCGGCCGGGCCTTGTCCAGCACTCCTTCGGCTGGCCGCTCGACATGAAGACCGGCGGCGGCTCCTTCCTCTACCATCTGGAGGACAACCAGGTGGCGGTCGGCTTTGTCGTCCACCTCAACTACAAGAACCCCTATCTGTCTCCGTTCGACGAGTTCCAGCGCTTCAAGACCCACCCGGCGATCAGGGCCACATTCGAGGGCGGCAAGCGGCTCGGCTATGGCGCCCGTGCCATCACAGAGGGCGGCTGGCAGTCGGTGCCGAAACTGTCCTTCCCCGGCGGCGCGCTGATCGGTTGTGCTGCCGGCTTCGTCAACGTGCCGCGCATCAAGGGCTCGCACAATGCCGTGCTCTCCGGAATGCTGGCGGCCGAGCATGTCGCCGAGGCGATCGGCGCCGACCTCGCCAATGACGAACTGGCTTCCTACGAGGCGGCATGGCGGGCAACTGACATCGGCAAGGATTTGAAGAAGGTGCGCAACGTCAAGCCGTTGTGGTCGCGCTTCGGCACCGTCGTCGGCGTCGGCATCGGCGGTCTCGACATGTGGCTGAATTCGCTGTTCGGGTTCTCGCCCTTTGGCACGCTGAAGCACGGCAAGGCCGATTATGCGACGCTGGAGCCGGCCGCCAGGCATAAGAAGATCGCCTATCCGAAGCCGGATGGCGTGCTCACCTTCGACCGCCTGTCCTCGGTGTTCCTGTCCAATACCAACCACGAGGAAAACGAGCCTGTCCACCTGCTGGTCGCGGATATGGACCTGCAGCAGCGTTCCGAACACGATGTCTATGCCGGGCCATCGACACGCTACTGCCCGGCCAGTGTCTACGAATGGGTCGACAAGGATGGCAACGCCGCCGCCGATCCCGAGGCGAAGGACGTGCGCTTCGTCATCAACGCGCAGAACTGCGTCCACTGCAAGACCTGCGACATCAAGGATCCGAACCGAAACATTACCTGGGTGCCGCCACAAGGTGGAGAGGGACCAGTCTACCAAAACATGTAGCCCAGCAAGCCAGAACGGCCCGGCGGCCGTCTCGCCCGCCGATCAAATGAAGGCGCGTGAAGGCCTATTATATGTGCGGCGTCTAAAAGAAGTTGAAGCGGGGCGGCGCCTGTGGTTCCATTCTTTCTGACCCGGGAGATGACCATGCGCCTGGCGGTTCTGACGTGCCTTGCGGCGATTGGCGGCTTGTGCGGCTTCGCACCGTCGGCATTGGCTGACACGAAGGTGCTGGTCAAGACCCGGACCTACGACATCACTGGAACCACGGGCGCCGCCCTGATCGAGGCCATGGACCGCAACGGTCCGAAGCGGCACGGCTTCATGACGCACGCCATCGCGCTGGCCGCCTATACCGTAGATTGGGACCTTGACGTCACGAGGGAGGGTGGTGTCTGCCGTCTGCGGCAGGCCAATGGCACGCTCGATCTCACCTACACCTTGCCGCGTTTGGCCTCGGCCGCGACGCCGGCACTGCAGAAGCGCTGGAAGCGGTTTTTCGCGGGCGTTCGTGCGCACGAGCATAACCATGGCCGCATCGCCAGGGCAATGATGCGGGCGACCGAAAGATCGATCACTGGACTGGAGTTCGCCGACAACTTGTTTTGCAGCAAGACGCACCGCGAGGCGAGGCGCCGGATCAAGGCCGTCTATGCCGAATACGAGGCGAAACAGAACGCCTTCGACGCGCGCGAGCATCGCGACGGCGGCCATGTCGAGCACCTCATCAGGGCGCTGTTGCGCAAGCAGTAACTCAGCTTTGGGTCCTGCCGTTTTGTCTCACCGATGCCGTCGCGGTTTCGTGTTCATCGACCGGCTTCTTCTGTTCCGGCCTGAGCGAGAACTCCACCATCAGCGGAAGATGGTCGGAGCCGGCGTTATCCAGCCTCGACACCGAATGGATGAGAACTGCGCCCTTGCTGAAAACAAGGTCGATCGGCAGTCCGGCGAAGCGCAGGAATTCCGGCAGCTTGATAGGGAGCCAGGTCGGCCCCGGCGAAGGCGCCACGGTCAGCTTGCCAAGACCTGCGACGCGCCGGACGGCGGCGCTCCACGGCGCTGCATTGCAGTCGCATGCCAAGATCGATGTCTCGCCAAGCGAGGCGAACTCCCCCGACAATCCGCCGATCTGTCGTGACTGGTTGCGCGGCCATGGCCAGGTGAGGTGCATGGCGGCGACGTCGACGTCGGTTCCGCCGAAATCGACCGTCGCGATGGCCATCGCGCCGCGGCCATCGCAGTGCGGTTGCGTGCCGGCGGCAAACGGCCGTCTGGACAGCAGCGCAACGCCGAAAACGCCATTGGGGTAGGGGCAGAGGATCCGGTAAGGGTAGGCGCTGGCAAGATGGCCAAGTTTGGCCTCCCACATGTCGGACACCTCGTCGAGGGTGATCACATCAGGCTGGGTTCGGCCGATCAGCGACAGGACTTTTTCAGGCGTTGAATTGTTGAACCGCAGGTTCATCTGCAGCAGGCGGTAGACCGCCTTGTCACCGGGATGGACTGCCTGATCGCCGGGGTAAACGGGCTGATCGCCGGCCTCGACTTCGTAGGCTGCCTGGACCGGCCACAGGCGGGGCACCGACAGGGCGTTCGACGTGGTGGCAAAGGCAGCCACCGCAAGGAGCAGCGCCGTGGCCGCCTGCAGGCGAAACGAGGTCGCCAGCAGCGGCAGCGCGCAAAGCGCCATCAGCACGGCAAGATGAACGCGGAAATGAGCGAAGGAATCGAAGGCCGGATGCAGCGTTCCGAAAAACCCGGCCACCAGCGCGACCGAGATGACGAGCATTGCGACGAATGCCATCGAAGCCATCATGTCTCGAACGGGTGCCATCTCCTTTGCTTATCGGCAGAAATGCGGCCAATCAAGATGGTGAAATGCCCTGCCGCGCTGTTACCATACTCCGATCGATGAAAGCCGCCGTTCCTACTGGAACGCCGTCTCCGAAAAACTTCTGAGCTTGCGCGAATGCAACCGTTCCATCGGCATCTCGGCCAGCTTTTCCATCGCCCTGATGCCGATGGTCAAATGCTGTGCCACTTGCCGCTTGTAGAACTCGGTCGCCATGCCGGGCAGCTTCAATTCGCCATGCAGCGGTTTGTCGGAGACGCAAAGCAGCGTACCGTAGGGTACGCGGAAGCGGAAGCCATTGGCGGCGATGGTCGCCGACTCCATGTCGAGCGCGATCGCCCGTGACTGCGACAGCCGCTGCACTGGCCCACGCTGGTCGCGCAACTCCCAGTTGCGGTTGTCGATGGTAGCGACTGTGCCGGTGCGCATGATACGCTTGAGGTCATAGCCGGAAAGGCCGGTGACTTCGGCGACCGCCTCCTGCAGCGCCACCTGGATTTCGGCCAGCGGCGGGATCGGCACCCAGACCGGAAGATCGTCGTCCAGAACATGGTCTTCCCGCACATAGGCGTGCGCCAGCACATAGTCGCCCAGCGCCTGGGTGTTGCGCAGGCCGGCGCAATGGCCGAGCATCACCCAGGCATGCGGCCTGAGCACCGCTATGTGGTCGGTGATCGTCTTGGCGTTGGAGGGGCCGACGCCGATATTGACCATGGTGATGCCGCCATGGTTCGGCTTCTTCAGATGGTAGGCCGGCATCTGCGGCAGGCGCGGCGGCGCCACGCCATGGCTGGGCGCGTTTTGCCCAGCCTTGGTGACGACGTTTCCCGGCTCGACGAATTCGACGTATCCGCCGCCGCCTTTCGCCATCAGATCGTGCGCACGGGCGACGAATTCGTCGATGTAGAACTGGTAATTGGTGAACAGCACGAAATTCTGGAAATGCTGCGGACTGGTCGCCGTGTAGTGCGACATCCGGTGCAGTGAGTAGTCGATGCGTTGCGCCGTGAACGCCGCCAACGGCCTGGCTTCGCCTAACGCCACTTCGAACGTGCCGTTGGCGATCTGGTCGTCGGTGCCGTCGAGATCCGGCACGTCGAACAGGTCACGGATCGGCCGCCTGATGCGCTCGGCTGCCGCGCCGTCGACATGCGAGCCTTCCAGGAACGCGAAATGCAGCGGGATGGGCGTCGTCGATTCCGAAACCGTGACCGGAACGCCGTGATTGCGCATGATCAGGCGAAGCTGTTCGATGAGATAGCGTTCGAACAGGGCGGGCTGGGTTATGGTGGTCGAGAAATGCCCGGGCGTCGGCATATGGCCGTAAGCCTGCCGCGAGTCGATCTGGGTGAACGAAGTCGTGGTGACACCGACCTCCGGATAAAACGCCCGGTAGCGCTTGTTGTTGTCGCCGCCCGCGGCGAGCGCCGTAAACGAATCGCGCAGGAATTTGGTGTTGCGGTCGTAGAGGGCCTGCAAGGCCGCGACGGCCTTTGCTGCATCATTGAAGATCTGCCGGCCAAACGGCTCCGGCATCACGACTGAGTCTATGGCTTGGGGATAGATTCGCTTTTCCATGACCCAATATAGAGGCTTGGCGATGCGGTTGGGAGGGGGCCGAAGGATCGTTTTTTATTTTGCATGGTTTCGATGAAGGCCGATTGCCTAGCCGCGCCGCAGGCTGATCAGCAGCACAAAGCCGACGCCGGTCTTCTTCAGCGCCGGCGCTTCGATTGTCGAGCCGGCATCGGCGCGCATCGTCGGCACGGCCAGAACCGGGGCGGCAAGAACCGTCAGGATGAGCGCCGCCCGTGGCAGGACCCGAAGGGTTTTCAGGACGTTGGCGACGATGCGGTTCATGGCTTTGCTTTTCTCCTCTCGAAGTCTTTGTCGGTTCAGGGGCGAAAATGGTTCACGCAACCGAACCGGCAGGAATTGGCCTGGTCCCAGTTGCGGGCCGAGCGCCCCTCGGCAACGAGGATGGCGAACGACATGCCGAACAGGCTCATCAGCAGGCAGACGATGGTGAAGCGGCGGGCGAACATGGCGTGGTGTCTCCTTCGACACGCACGAGAATGCCCTGATGCAACTGAACCGGTTCTGATGCCGGCGTTCATCTGCGGTTCAAATTTGGACTGTTAGGGCGCAGAAGGCGCAGCCTGCGCGATCGATCGATGTTCCCAAACACAGAGGCGCGAACAAAAACGGGGCCTTTGCGGCCCCGTTTTTCATTGTGCGGCAGTCGAAACGATCAGAGCTTGTGCCAGGTCTGGCTCCTGCAGATCAGCCCGCCGAGCACGCAGCCGCTCATCTTGAGCGAAGCGCCTGAGACCGAGGCCTTGCCCGAATAGGTCTTGTCGGTCTCCGGGTCGGTTATCGTACCCGTATATTTGTTGGCGCCGGACACCTTGAACGAACCGATGTGCTTGCCGGCAAACTTGCCGGATTTGAGCGTGATGGAAAATGCGTCGCCACCGCCCGTGATGGCGGCGGTCGAACCGGCTTGCGTTTTCCAATTGCCTTCGATCGGGTCGGCCCAAGCGGTGCCGGCCATGATCAATGTGGCCGCGAGGGCCATGCTGATTTTGCGAAACATGTTTCTCCTCCCTGTGGGCATCCGGACGAACGTTCCGCCCCGCCAGTCTGCCTCTTACGCAAACGTAAGCTAATCCACCTCCCGGCAAAACAAAAGCGGTGCCGCTGCGGAAGACTTCGGGATTTTTCCCGGCCGCCTGAAGCGGTCTGATCGGCGAGAAATGAAACACCGGGCATGCTGGCTTTGTCTTCCGTGGTTAGCGGAGTCTTGATTTGCGCCTCGCAAATTTTCATCAATTTTAGTCCAAACCGGCGCAATTGCTGGCTTTGCATCGTTAATGAATTTCCGCGTTTACCTCTTGTTTTAGCTTTGTTTTCCTCAAATTAAGCACGCCGTTTAACGACGGATTCAAGCCTTCGGTTCATTCTCGAAAGCATCGAAAGAGCAGCCGCCCCAAGGGTTTCCAAGGGACAGAACGAGGCAGCTCTCGGGAGCCTGACAGGGGCTAGAACAGGGGATTGAAATGGCACGTTTTGAAATGCCTGAAGCCGGCTTCGGCGCCATGGGGGCAACTGCCCAGGCCGACATTCTTTTCGAACTGGGCATGATGTATGCGACCGGCCGCGATTGCGAGACCGATGTCGTCGCCGCCCACAAATGGTTCAACATCGCTGCGATCAAGGGCTCGGTGCGCGCCGCGGAACTGCGCTCGGAATTGTCGGCCGCCATGTCGAAAGTCGAGATCGCCAGGGCGCTGCGCGAAGCCCGCGAATGGATGACGATGCACTAAGTCTCACCCTGAGCTCATCAGGTCCGGAGCTCATCAGACACTGAGATCACCGACAGGGACGCTTCAAGGCCGCGCGAAGACGGCCGGACCGGCAAGAACAAGGCCGCGCAAGACGGCCGGACCAACAATGACAAGAACGCCGCAGGCCGGATACAGCCAAGCTGCGCGACGGACAGGGAAGGCGAGCGGTTTCGGGGCGCGCGTGAGAGCGTTCGGGATTGTTCGATCGACAAAAGCCGCGACCGGCCGGAACAAGGCCGGCGCGGCTTTTCGCGTTTTCGGACCATGGTCCCAAAAAGTGGAAACTGGTCTTTGGAAGAGGATCATGGTCAAACAGTCGGACCATGATCCCAAAAAGTGGAAACCGGTTTTTGGAAGAAGATCATGGCCAAACAGAAAGGCGGCAGGCCCAATCGAGTGCCGCCGATGCGCCAAGACAGGCTTGGCGAACGGTGAAATTCTCCCACCTAATCTGGAAGAGGCGCGGTCGGAGCGGCCGCGCGCGAGTGGAGGAGTTGTATCGCCATGAAAAAGTTGGGTATTTTGAGCGCGGCCATTGTCGGCCTGGTGATGAGCGCGCCGGCCTTCGCCGAAGACATCACCTTTTCGGTGGTCGGACCGATGACCGGACAGCTTGCCACCATCGGCGACCAGTTCAAGCAGGGCGCGCAAGCCGCCGCCGACGCGATCAACGCCGTCGGCGGCGTCGACGGCCGCCAGATCAAGCTCGACGTCCAGGATGACCAGTGCGATCCGAAGCAGGCGGTTTCGGTAGCAAACCGCATCGTCGCCAACGGCGTCAAGTTCATCGATGGCCATGCCTGCTCGGGCTCGAGCATCCCGGCCTCGGCCGTCTATGCCGAAGCCGGTGCGATGATGATGTCGCCGGCTTCGTCGAACCCGGAGCTGACGGACGCGGCGGCGAAATCCGGCTGGCCGACGATCATGCGCCTTTATACGCGCGATGATGCGCAGGGCGCCTTCATCGGTCCATGGATCGCCAAGAAATACGCCGGCAAGAAGGTCGTCATCATGCATGACAAGAGCGCCTATGGGCAGGGCGTGGCCGATGCCGTCAAGGCGACGATGAACCAGAACGGCCTCAACGAGATCCTCTATGAGGGCATCAACGCCGGCGAAAAGGACTATTCGGCGCTTGTCACCAAGCTCAAGGAACTGAAGGCTGATGTGGTCTATTTCGGCGGCTACCACCCAGAGGCCGGCCTCATCCTGCGCCAGTCGGCGGAACAGGACTTCAAGTTCCAGCTGATCATGCCGGACTCGATTGCCACGCCGGAATTCTGGCAGGTTGCCGGCCCGGCCGGCGAAGGCACCATGTTCGTTTTCCCGTCGGATCCGCAGGCGAAGCCCGAAGCCAAGCAGGCCATCGAAAAGATCAAGGCGGGCGGCTTCGTGCCCGAGGGCTTTACGCTGTTCTCCTATGCCGTGATCCAGGCCTTTGCCGAGGGCATCAAGCGCGCCGGCAGCGACGACCCGGCCAAGGTTGCCGAAGCGCTGAAGAATGGCCAGCCGATCAGCACCGTCGTCGGCCCTGTCACTTTCGATGAAAAGGGCGACCTCAAGAACGTCAGCTACGACATCAACCAGTGGCACGACGGCAAATACGCGCCGATCCAGCCTTGATCGCCATTGCATGTCGCGCAAAAGTGCGCAGCGGTTTTGCGAAAACGACATGCACAAAAACAAGAACCAAAGCGCGTCGCGTGCGACGCGCTTTAGCGCCTGGCGACAATCGGAGATGGCCGGGGCAGATCCGGCCATTTTCATTTGGTCATGCGTTTGCGGCGCGCGTCTTCCGTCGTCGCCTCTCCTTGGATGAACAGCGTCAGCCGTGGGCTTCCTCGGCAAAACGCACCAGCACCGTCCCATCGGTGACCTGTGCGCCCTCTGTTGCGATCTCGGCGATCGTCCCGTCATGCGTGGCGGAAATCGTGTGCTCCATCTTCATCGCTTCGAGGATCAACAGCGGCTGGCCCTTGATGACGGCTTCGCCTTTTGCCGCGCGCACCAGCTTGACCAAGCCCGGCATCGGCGCGCGCAGGCTGTCGGCACCGGCGGCGATTTCGTCGGCTCTTGCCAACGGGTCCGGCACCGCGAAGCTGTAGCCGACAGCACCTGAAAAGACAGTGACATGGCCTGGCCAGCGGGCGAGGCGAGGCGCAGCGCGAAGATCAAGCGCGCTGTCATAAGGTGCGTCCAGTGCCACCTGGAAGCGCCCGTCCGGCCGCATCGATACAAGCGCCAAGATATCGTCCTCGCCGTAGCGAAGCCGCGTGCGCCGCGCCATCGCGTGGAAATGCGCATAGCCGGCAAGCGACGACCACGGGTCGCGGGTCGGCGCCTGAGCCCCGGCGCCGGACGCTGCAAGTGCGGCCGCGGCGACGATCTCGCTGCTCGGCGGCGGCACTGCGGTCAGCGCTTGCTGGTGCCTGCCGATCAGCCCGGTGTCGACGTCACCTGCCGAAAAATCCGCGTCAGCGGCGAGAGCCGCGAGAAAGGCGGTGTTGACGGTCGAGCCGGCGATCTCGGTTTGCGAAAGGGAAATGCCCAGTGCTTCGAGCGCCGCCTGCCTGTTCTTGCCATGGACGACGAGCTTGGCGATCATCGGGTCGTAGAACGGCGAGATGGCATCGCCAGTCCGCACGCCGGTCTCGATCCGCATGCTGGCGCCCTCGGGCGCTGTATCCGGAAATTTCAGGTGATGCAGCGTGCCCGTCGCCGGCAAAAAACCCTTTGCCGCGTCTTCGGCATAGATGCGCGCCTCGAAGGCATGTCCGGAGAGCGCAATCTCGCTCTGCGTCTTCGGCAGCTTTTCGCCGGACGCCACCCGCAACTGCCATTCGACCAGATCGGTGCCGGTGACCATTTCGGTGACGGGATGCTCGACCTGCAGGCGAGTGTTCATTTCCATGAACCAGAAGCGGTCGGCCTTCAGCCCTTGCGAGGCGTCGACGATGAACTCGATCGTGCCGGCGCCGGAATAGTCGATCGCCTTGGCGGCCTTCACCGCCGCCTCCGTCATTGCCTTGCGCAATGCCGGCGTCATCCCGGGGGCGGGGGCTTCCTCGATCACCTTCTGATGGCGCCGCTGCGCCGAGCAGTCGCGCTCGTAGAGATGCACGACATTGCCGAAGATATCGCCGAAAACCTGAACCTCGATGTGGCGCGGCTTGTCGACATATTTCTCGACCAGCACGCGGTCGTCGCCGAACGCGGCCTTGGCCTCGCGCCGCGCACCCGAAAGCGCCTCGGAAAAGTCGTCGGGATGTTCGACGCGCCGCATGCCCTTGCCGCCGCCGCCGGCGCGCGCCTTGATCAGCACGGGATAGCCGATCTCGCGTGCCTTGGAGGCGAGCAGCACGATCTCCTGCGCCTCGCCGTGATAGCCCGGCACAACCGGCACGCCGGCCTTCTCCATCAGCCGCTTGGCCGCGTCCTTCAGCCCCATGGCGCGGATCGAGGCGGCCGACGGGCCGATGAAGACGAGCCCGGCCGCTGTCACCTGATCGACGAAATCAGGGTTTTCCGACAGAAAACCGTAGCCGGGATGGATGGCTTCGGCGCCGGTGGCCAAAGCCGCCGCGACGATCTTGTCGCCGCGCAGATAACTTTCGCCGACCGGCGAGGGTCCGATATGCACCGCTTCGTCGGCCGTCTCGACATGCAAGGCGCCGGCGTCGGCGTCGGAATAGACGGCGACCGTGCGCACGCCCATCCTGCGCGCGGTGCGGATCACCCGGCAAGCGATCTCGCCGCGGTTGGCGATCAGGATTTTGGCGAACATGGGACCTCCAAAGCCAGAGCTTGCCGCCAACGGCGCGAATGCTCCTTCACGCGGGCTGTGGCAACACCCTGCTTTGCAGTCCGGCCATTGTCAAAGGATCGGTAAGCCAGGCCCGCTTACGTCTGAAAACGTTGCAGTGTCATCTTCGCCCCATCCCGCTGGTATTTGCGCCCGTTGCTGCAGCAACCTACTTGGAGGCGGCGATGGCGCAGCCGCCTGCCGCCGTCTTGAGTTTCCACCTCGTCAAGCCGGCCTGACAATTGCGCAACGCTCTCTCTTCCGCGGCCTGTTGCGAGGGGGCGTTGAGCGTGGAACCACAGATGATGTAGAGGTCGCTGACGCGCGAATAGAACGTCGTCGCATAGGCCGAATGGCCGCTGGCCGCGACATAGGATTTGTAGGCTTTCGGGCAATCTCCGGTCGAACCTGCCGGAAAATTGACGGCGAAACGACGGTCGCCTTTGTTTCCCGCCAGCGATTCCGCCGCTCCCACGCCAGGGGTCGCTAATATAAGCAACGCCGAAAGTACTGACATAGTTGTTTTTTGAAAAATCTGCAGTCTCATCTTCGCCCAATCCCCACGGTATTTGCGATAAGCAATAACCGCGATTCTTTCGTCTGACCAGATCGGTGAATGAAAATAAGTCTGAAACTATGAAGGGATTTTCCTACCTGTGCCGGTCACGCTCCGCCAAGCAGCAACGCCTGTTGGTATAGGTCCGCCGTCTGTTGGTCGAAGCAGCAGAAGATGACGGTTTCAGGAACCGCATTGTGGCTGACAAAGGCGCTCACCGTGCCAACGGCGATCTGCGTCGCCTGGTCCCTTGGATACCGGTATACACCGGTCGAGATCGCCGGAAATGCCACCGTCCTGCAATCCTTGCCGGCGGCGAGCTCGAGCGAACGGCGGTAGCAGGAGGCCAACAACTCGGCTTCGCCCTTGCCGCCGCCTTGCCAGACCGGCCCGACCGTGTGGATGACATAGCGTGCCGGCAGCCTGTAGCCCTTGGTGAGTTTTGCGTCGCCGACCTTGCAGCCATTGAGGGATTGGCATTCGGCCAGAAGTTCGGGGCCGGCCGCACGGTGGATGGCGCCGTCGACGCCCCCGCCACCCAGAAGTGAGGTGTTGGCGGCGTTGACGATGGCGTCGAACGCCAGCCTGGTGATATCGCCGACATGAACGCGAATCCTTGCCTCGATCTCGCTCATCGGTCACATCCTGAACACGCCGAAGCTTGTCTCCTCGATCCCGGCGTTCAGCGCTGCGGACAGGCTGAGCGCCAGCACCTCGCGCGTCTTGGCCGGATCGATGATGCCGTCGTCCCAGAGCCGGGCGGAGGAATACAGCGGGTGGCCTTCATGCTCGTATTTCATCAGGATCGGCTTCTTGAATTTTGCCTCTTCCTCCGCGCTCCATTCCCCGCCCTTGCGTTCGATCCCCTCGCGCTTGACCACGGCCAGCACGGTGGCCGCCTGCTCGCCGCCCATCACCGAAATGCGGGCATTCGGCCACATCCACAGGAAGCGTGGCGAATAGGCGCGTCCGCACATGCCGTAATTGCCGGCGCCGAACGAGCCGCCGATGATCATGGTGACCTTCGGCACGCGGGCCGTGGCGACCGCCATCACCAGCTTGGCGCCGTCCTTGGCGATGCCGCCGGCCTCGTATTTTCGCCCGACCATGAAGCCGGTGATGTTCTGCAGGAAGATCAGCGGGATCTTGCGCTGGCAGCACAGCTCGATGAAATGCGCGCCCTTCAGCGCGCTTTCGGAAAACAGCACGCCGTTGTTGGCGATGATGCCGACCGGCATGCCGTTGAGATGGGCAAAGCCGGTGACCAGCGTGGTGCCATAGTTCTGCTTGAACTCGTCGAATTCGGATCCGTCGACGATGCGCGCGATCACTTCGCGCACGTCATAGGGCTGGCGCAGATCGGTCGGCACGACGCCGTAGAGTTCTTCGGCCGCATGAAGCGGCGCAACCGGATCGCGTAGCGCCAGCCCGATCTGCTTCTTTCGATTGAGGTTCTTGACGATGCAGCGCGCGATCGCCAGCGCATGCTCGTCGTCCAGCGCAAAATGATCGGCCACGCCGGAAAGCCGCGTGTGGACCTCGGCGCCGCCCAATTCCTCCGCGCTGACGTCCTCGCCGGTAGCGGCCTTCACCAGCGGCGGACCGCCGAGGAAGATGGTCGCCTGGTTGCGCACCATGATCGTCTCGTCCGACATCGCCGGCACATAGGCGCCGCCCGCCGTGCACGAACCCATGACGCAGGCGATCTGCGGAATGCCAGCAGCCGACATGTTGGCCTGGTTGTAGAAGATGCGGCCGAAATGGTCGCGGTCGGGAAACACCTCGTCCTGGTTGGGCAGGTTGGCGCCGCCGCTGTCGACCAGATAGACGCAAGGCAATCTGTTCTGCAGCGCGATCTCCTGGGCGCGCAGATGCTTCTTCACCGTCAGCGGATAATAGGTGCCGCCCTTCACCGTGGCGTCGTTGACGACGACCATCACTTCGGTGCCTTCGACGCGGCCGATGCCGGCAATGATGCCGGCCGATGCGATGTCCTCACCATACATCGACCACGCGGCGAACTGGCCGATCTCGAGGAATGGCGAGCCGATGTCGAGCAATTGGGCGAGGCGCTCGCGCGGCAAAAGCTTGCCGCGGCTCTGGTGGCGCTCACGCGCTTCCTCCGAGCCGCCACGCTCGACGGTTGCCGCCTTTTGCGCAATGTCGGCGACCAGCGCCCGCATGCGCTCGGCATTGGCGCGGAAGGTGTCGGAGGCTGGCGAGATTTGCGAGGTGAGGGGGGCCATTGGCGTTACCGGATCAGTTCGATCTTGCAGCCGATATCCAGGTCGCCCCAGCCGCGGTCGGCGGTGACGGCTATGGCGTTCTCGCGAATTGCCAGGGCCAGGCAGGCCCGATCGCCCAGCGACAAGCCGCGATGCCGCGTCAACTCGCGAAGCTGACCGGCGGCGATGCCCATCATCTCGTCGAAAGCAGCGACCGGCATGCCGAGACTGGCGAGGTCGTCCGCGGCCTCTTCCATGCTGCGTCCCTTGTCGATCAGCTTGGCGATAATTTCGGCCGCATTGACGGAGCTGAATTGCGCATCCGGCGCGAAACCCAAGGCAACATCGGTGCCTTTCTCGTTAAGCAGGATCGCAAGCGCCGCCGAACTGTCCATGACGTAAGCTTTCACTTCGCTCCCTTCCTCGCCATTCCCAAGGCATGAAGCCGGTCCAAACGTCTATCGCTTCGACGCTGTTCTTCCCGCCGCTCCTTCAGAAATTCGTCGACGACACTTTCGCCGGGCTTTTTCAACGCTGACAATTCGGCCTGGACGCGCCGCAGATTCCGAAGCCACGACCTTACCCGCAACTCGCCGTTCTCGACATGAAGGATCAAGTCTTCACCAGGCTTCACGCCGATTTCCTCGCGCATCGCAGCCGGGATCACGAAGCGTCCGCCCTCGCCAAGTCTGACGCGCTCGCGTTTCGCTGGCATCCGGAGCGGAGTTTTTTGAGCTCCTGCGTCGAATTGTGTCGGCGGGTTCTCGTCAAACCCAACCTTTTCGGTTCCGTTCGCCATGTTCTGCCTCGGTCCGGAAATATGACATCTCAGGAGAAATATGGGGCAAATCGTCCAGCATGGCAAATTCAGGAAATAGTGCCATCAGACTCCTTCCGCCATGATTTCCCGCCCGATCAGCCAGCGGCGGATCTCGCTGGTGCCGGCGCCGATCTCGTAGAGCTTGGCGTCGCGCAAAAGCCGGCCAGTAGGATAGTCGTTGATGTAGCCATTGCCGCCCAGCAGCTGGATGGCGTCGAGCGCCATCTGCGTCGCCTTCTCGGCAGCGAACAGCACGCAAGCGGCGGCGTCCTTGCGGCTCGTCTGGCCGCGGTCGCAGGCAGCGGCGACGGCATAGACATAGGCGCGCGCGGCGTTCATCGTCGTATACATGTCTGCGAGCTTGCCCTGCACCAGCTGGAACTCGCCGATCGGCTGACCGAACTGCTTGCGTTCGTGCACATAGGGGACCGCCACATCGAGGCACGCCGCCATCAGCCCGAGCGGGCCGCCGGCGAGCACCGTGCGCTCGTAGTCGAGACCCGACATCAGCACCTCGACGCCGCGCCCTTCTTCATGCAGCACGTTGTCGAACGGCACTTCGACATCCGAAAAAACCAGCTCGCCGGTGTTGGAGCCGCGCATGCCGAGCTTGTCCAGCTTTTGCGCGACGGAAAATCCGGTGAAATCCTTTTCGACGATGAAGGCGGTGATGCCGCGCGACTGGAGTTCTGGATCGGTCTTGGCGTAGACGACCAGCGTCTCGGCATCCGGGCCGTTGGTGATCCACATCTTGGTGCCGTTCAGCACATAGCAATCATTGCGCTTTTCCGCGCGCAGTTTGAGCGACACGACGTCTGAGCCGGCGCCGGATTCCGACATTGCCAGCGCGCCGACCTTTCCGCCGCTGCACAGCGCAGGCAGATATTTTTCCTTCTGCGCCGGTGTCGCCCAGCGATTGATCTGGTTGACGCAGAGGTTGGAATGGGCGCCGTAGGAGAGGCCGACCGAGGCCGAGGCGCGCGAAATCTCCTCCATCGCCACGACATGGGCGAGATAACCCATGCCGGTGCCGCCGAATTCCGGATCGGCGGTGATGCCGAGCAGGCCGAGCCCACCGAGCTCGGCCCACAGATGCGCCGGAAATTCATTCGAGCGGTCGATCTCGGCGGCGATCGGGGCGATCTTGTCCTGGGCGAAGCGCCGCACCAGGTCGCGCAGCGCCTCGATGTCTTCGTCTAGCCCGAAGTTGAGTGTGTGCGTGTACATGCCGTTCCTCCCGGCGCACGGCCCGAAATCGAATTCAATTTCGGGAAGGGCGCAAAATCAAAGTGCTACAGCGTCCTTTGCGCGCCGGCTGTGGCGCTGCAGGCGCGTTGTCGCCATGGGCCTTTGCTCCAACCAGGCGCATCGTCATTGAAAGATATGTGGCGGTTACCTCCGAGATCGATAGCCGCTCGCCCGGCCGGAACCAGACGATGACGCCGGTCATCATCTGGATCAGCGCCATGGCTGTCAGCCCTGTGTCTTCGACGCTGAAGACGCCGGCTTCCGCGCCGTCGCGCAAAATGACGCGCAGCTCCTTCTCATAGGCGGTGCGCATACGCAGGATCCGCGTCAGGCGGTCATGCGACAGGCTGCGCAATTCCATGTTCGAGACATGGGTGGAATGGCGGCGCTCGACATGGAAGGCGATGTGGTTTTCGACATAGGCGGCGAGCCGGGTCGCCGGATCGGCCGCGGCCGGGCGGGCCGCGTCCCACGCCTCGATCAGCCCTTGCATGTGCTCGCGCATCAGCGTGAACAACAGGTCTTGCTTGGTCGGAAAATAACGGTAGAGCGCCGCCGCCTGGACGCCGACCTCGGCGGCCAGCTGGCGCATCGACATTGCCTCATAGCCAAGACGCGCGATCAGGCTGACCGCCGCCTCGCGGACCGCTGCTTCGGTCTTTTCGCCGTCGGAACCGGTCGTGCGCGCCATGCAAGCCTCGTTGAGAGGGTAAGAATAAAACGAACGTTCAATTAATTCAAGGGAGCGACGAGGCTTATCCTTCTCCCCTTGTGGGAGAAGGTGGATCGGCGCGCAGCGCCGAGACGGTTGAGGGGTGTTGGACGGAGTGCTGTCGGTGCCAAGCTGGAACACCCCTCATCCGACCGAGCTTCGCTCGGCCACCTTCTCCCACAAGGGGAGAAGGGAAGGCGCTTTTACCGCCACGGCTGCAAACTCTGGTCGCCGACATAAGCGATGATGGTGTCGCAGACGGCGTTCAAATCGCGCAGCACGTCGTCGTTCCAAAAGCGCAACACACGAAAGCCGCTCGCCTTCAATTCGGCGTCGCTCCCGATCATAGTTTGAATCCGCATGCTGGCTGCCGTCGATCTCGACGATCAGCCTGGCCTCGGCGCAAACGAAATCGGCGATGAATCTGCCGATAGGAACCGGACGCCGGAATTTGATGCGGTCGAGCCTGCGTCCGCGCAGTTCGTGCCAAAGGCGGTCCTCCGCCTCCGTTGACTCGCGGCGCATCGAGCGGGCGAAACGACGTTTGGTCGGAGCAACGGGCTGATGCGGCATCGGGCGAGATTACCCGGCCTTGGCGCTCCGTCCAGCACCATCGTCACGCAAATCGCCGACCTTCGCGGTTGACTCCCCCTTCTCCCCTTGTGGGAGAA
The DNA here is from genome assembly GCF_055811775.1 of Mesorhizobium sp. WSM4844. Classification (NCBI taxonomy): domain Bacteria; kingdom Pseudomonadati; phylum Pseudomonadota; class Alphaproteobacteria; order Hyphomicrobiales; family Phyllobacteriaceae; genus Mesorhizobium; species Mesorhizobium sp. WSM4844. Next base: position 178,691 of record NZ_JBVVQB010000007.1, read on the forward strand.
GGTGGCCTCGCGAAGCGAGGTCGGATGAGGGGTGTTCCAGCTTGGCACCGCCGGCACTCCGTCCAACACCCCTCATCCGTCTCGGCGCTACGCGCCGATCCACCTTCTCCCACAAGGGGAGAAGGAAGAGCGCCTTTCAGTTCCCCCGTGCCGCCGCCAGCGCACCC